>NZ_JBQFPE010000020.1:0-49695 GCF_056534225.1 Ruegeria sp. E1
GCGTTTGCCCATCTCATTTGCTGCCCGCATCACGCGGATGGCAATCTCGCCGCGATTGGCGATCAGGATTTTCTTGAAGTCTGTCATTTCACGCTTCCATCAGTTTCGCGTAAGCGCGAAAGGGGGGTTTCATTAAGCATGACATCCCAATCCAGTACATCCGAGGCGTCTGCATATTGGTGTATCATTTCGATCCAACGATCGTAGTCCGAGACCAGATTTAGAACCGGCCAGTCGCTGCCGAACAGCACGCGATCCGGTCCGAACGCACCGACTACTTGGTCCAGATAGGGTCTGAGGTCTTCCAAACCTGCACCCTCGGGGGCCTCAGTCAAAAGGCCCGAGAGTTTGCAGAAGGTATTGGGATGCGCGGCGATGGCCGCGATGTTCTGTGCCCAGTCTTCAAAGCGGCCCCGCGCGAATTCGGGCTTTGCGCAATGATCGACCACAACCCGAAGATCGGGATAGCGGCCCAGAAACGTGTCAAGCACGGGCAAGTGTTTCTGCAAGACAAGCGCATCGAACGTCAGGTTATGTTTTGCGACCGCTGCCAAACCGTCTTTAAGCGCGTGCTGCAGCATCCACTGATCGTCTGCGATGTCCTGAATCATGGGCCGAACGCCCAGGAACTTTGGTGATGCGGCCAATCTCTGCACCGTTTCAGCTGCGATTTCGCTTTCGAGGTCTACCCAGCCAACCACTCCGGCAATCCACGAATGGGTTTGTGCAAGGTCCAGCAGGAACTCGGTTTCGGCGACGTTGTCATCTGCCTGAACGACAATGGTGCCAGTGATTGCGTTGTTTTGCAGAAGCGGCTGTAAATGCTCTGGTTCATAGTCACGATACAGCGCGGGCAGATTTTCGGGCATCCATGCATAACCGCCAAGCGACAGGCGCCAGAAATGCTGATGGGTGTCGATCATCGGTTTTGCGCTCTGATCCATGGCGTTTGTCCTGTGGTGATTAGCGGCTGTCAGTTTGACGCGTCAGGCTTGCGACTTGCCCGTGTAGAAATCGGTCAACTCTTCGGCCAGCGATTTGTAGAGTTGATGCACGTCTTCGATATCCGGAACGTCAAGCTGATCAATCCTCTCCAAAAATGGACAGTTCACGACGCTGATCGCCTGCCCTTCATGGTCCAGCACGGGATAGGCGAGGTTTGTCACCCCAACCGCTGTGGCAGATGGCATTCGCTCATAGCCCCATTCACGGATGCGGGCGACATGTTCCCTGAATTCAACGGTGTCCAGTTCCGGCTCACCCTGCGCCAGCCTGTGATTGACCAGCAATTCGTCAAGTTCGACATCGCTGCGGAAAGCGGCTAGAACGCGCCCGGTACCAGTGTTCCCAAGGCCAATCACGGTTCCGACGCGCAACGCCAGACCCCAGTTCCCGGGCGAGGCGATCGAGGCGACAACAACAATGTCTCCATTGCTCTCCATTCCCATATGGCAGGATTGCCAGGCTTTTCGCGTAACGGCCCGCATTTTGGGTGTTGCCATCTCAAGCAACCGCTCGACCGGAGGATACCTTTGCGAAATCGCAAACATTTTGAGGCTGAGCGAATAGAGATCGTCATCAGACGACCGGATGACGTATCCGCGCCGCACGAGTGTGGACAGCATCCGGTAGATCTCGCTTTGGGACCGATCCAGCGCGCGGGCAATGTCGCCTTGCGCCAGCCCGTCGGCGTGTTGCGATAGCAGTTCGATAATGTCCAACCCTTTCTCAAGGGCAGGGGCGCGATATTTCTCAGAAGCTGCCGACACGTATTCCTCCCACGTCGCGTTTTAGGGCGACTGCCTGAGAAAGTGACTTGAATGCGAGGCAAATGTCAATCTTGATTTATTTGTGAATAAATGTTTTAAATACGAATACAGGCGATGCAGGAGAGTCGCCAAAAGCTAAATCTAGGGAGAAGCACGTGATGAAATCGTCCAGAACAATCAGCGGGTTGCTTGCCAGCTGCGCCGTCATGGCCGCAGGTGCAGCGTACGCCGAATCAGACTGGGGATCTTTCCCCGGGGCCGTGGTTGAAGCCAAGCTGATCGGTGGTCAGCAGTATGAGGGCCTGTACGGCCGCATTGCTGAGTGGGAAGAAGCCACTGGCGCCAAGGTCGATATCATCTCGAAGAAAAGCCACTTTGAGATCGACAAGGAAATCAAGTCGGACATGGCTGCGGGCACGACGTCCTGGTGCGTGGGGTCGAACCACTCGTCCTTTGCGCCTCAGTATGAGGGTCTCTATGTCGACCTGAACGGTCTGGTTCCTGCGGAAACGGTTGCAGAATTCGTTGCAGGAAACATCAACGCCTCAACCGTGAACGGCGAGCTTCTGATGCTGCCGCGCGCGCAGTTTGACGTCTCGGTTCTGTATTACCTCAAGTCGAACTACGAAGACGCCGACAAGGCGGCAGCTTTTAAAGCGGAATACGGTTATGATCTGGCTGTTCCCGAAACATGGGAACAGGTGAAGGATCAGGCGATCTTCTTCGCAGATCCGCCGAACTTCTATGGCACACAATATGCAGGCAAGGACGAGGCCATCGTTGGCCGGTTCTACGAGATGGTCGTGGCCGAGGGCGGCAACTATCTGGACGAAAACAAGAAGCCCATCTTCAACTCGGACGCGGGCCAGCGCGCATTGCAGTGGTTCGTTGACCTCTATGAGGCGCAAGCGGTTCCTGCAGGGACCACGTCGTATGTATGGGATGATCTGGGTCAGGGCTTTGCCAGCGGCACGGTCGCGCTGAACCTGGATTGGCCGGGCTGGGCAGGGTTTTTCAACGATCCTGAATCCTCAAAGGCAGCGGGCAATGTTGGTGTAGCGATCCAGCCGATGGGGTCGGTCACACGCACCGGCTGGTCGGGCCATCACGGCTTCTCGGTCACCAATGACTGCGAAAACAAAGAGGCCGCCGTCTCGCTTGTGAAGTTCCTGACCAGCGAAGACAGCCAGCTGGCCGAATCCGCCGGTGGTTCGCTGCCGACTCGCAGCGCCGTCTGGGAAGCCAACGTGGCCGCAGCGCAAGCCGGTGAAGATCCGTTCCGCGCCGAAGCTCTGGCTGCCTTTGCCGCCGGTGCCGAGTACGCGTTCGCGGTTCCGCCGATCCCGGAATGGGGTGAGACCACCAACATCGTCTTCCCCGAACTGCAAGCTGCTATCGTCGGCGACAAATCTGTTGAGGACGCGCTTAACGATGCCGCCGAAGCGGTGGACGAGCTGATGCGCGAGTCCGGCTACTACTAAAGGCTCCTCCGGCCCAAGCGGGGGTGGCGACGCCCCCGCACCCTTTACTCAATCCAAGGAAAGACGTTATGCGCCGCCGCTTACCGGAGTGGTTTGTCCTTCTGTTGCCTGCTTTCATCATCATGGCAGCCGTTGTTTTGATCCCACTCCTCTTCTCGCTGTATTCCAGCTTTACGCCGTACAAGTTGACGCGCCCGTCGTCGCTTTGGCGCTGGATTGGCACGGCGAACTACGAGAAAATCCTTGGAGACTGGAAATTCTGGTCTGCCTTTGGTCGCACCGTCCTGTTCCTGACTATCGCACTGAATCTTGAACTGCTGCTGGGCCTGGGCATTGCGCTGATGATGAACAAGGTGACATGGGGACAGCGTACCCTGCGCACGATCCTGATGTTCCCAATGATGTTCTCGCCCATTCTTGTGGGTTTTCAGTTCAAGTTTATCTTCAACGATAACATCGGACTGGTGAACAATGTGCTGCAATCGCTGGGCTTCACGGATGCGGCGCTGCCGTGGCTGGTGGATGGCAAGCTGGCGATGTTCTCGATCATCTTTGCCGAGGTCTGGATGAGCACATCCGTCTTTGCCATCCTGATCCTTGCCGGTCTGTTCGCCATGCCGCGCGACCCGCTGGAGGCTGCCAAGGTCGATGGCTGCACCGCATGGCAAACCTTCCGCCATATCACGCTGCCCTTCCTGATGCCGTTCATCTATATCGCTATGACCATCCGCTCGCTGGACGTGGCGCGCGCTTATGACATCGTGCAGATCATGACTGGTGGCGGACCTGCCCGCCGGACCGAGCTGCTGTGGACACTGATGAGCCGCACCGGCTATGTCGACGCCCGCATGGGGCTGGCCAATGCGATGGGCTATGTCTCGATCCTGCTGTCGATTGCCTTCACCATCTATTTCTTCCGCAAACTAAGCGCCGCGCGCGCCGAGTTGGGTATGGGGGGCTAAGCGCATGGACCGCAATAAATCCTACCGCAACCAGCGCCGCCTGATGAATGTGCTGCACCTGACCGGCCTTTTTTTGGTCATGTCGGTGATCTGCATTCCCGGCCTGTGGATCGTGCTGAACTCGTTCCGCCCGACGGTCGAGATTATGGCCAAACCGCCGGTCTGGAGCCCGACCTTCACGCTGGATCACTACCGCGCCATGTTCGGTGGAGCGGGTGAAGGCGGTGTGCCGGTGTTCCAGTACTTCCGTAACTCGCTGATCGTCTCGGTCACGTCGACCGCGATTGCCATCCTAATCGGGATGGGCGGCGGCTATGCCTTTGCGCGCTATCGGTTCAAGTTCAAGAACGGCTATTTCGTTGGCCTGATGCTGTTCCGCGCCGTGCCCGGTGTGGCCCTGTCACTACCACTGTTCATCGTTTTTGCCCGTGTGGGTCTGATCGACACCCATTTCGGTCTGATCCTTGTCTACGTAGCGATGAATGTGCCTTTCACCATCTGGCTGACCGATGGCTTCTTCCGCCAGATCCCCAAGGAACTGCATGAAGCTGCCGAAATCGACGGCTGCACCCGTTGGCAAGCCTTCTGGAGGGTCGAGTTTCCGGTGGCGCGCTCGGGTGTGGCCTCGGCGGCGATCTTCGCCTTCCTGACCTCGTGGAATGAATTCGCGCTAGCCTCACAGCTGACCCGCTCGGTTGGGTCCAAGACGATGCCCGTGGGCCTGCTGGATTTCACCGCTGAATTCACCATCAACTGGGGCGGCATGTGCGCATTGGCCGTGCTGATGATCCTGCCCGCCCTGATCCTGACCTTTATCGTGCAGAAGCACCTGATCGCCGGTTTGACCTTCGGCGGCGTGAAAGGATAACGAAATGACCGAAGTTACACTCAACAACGTCGTCAAGCGCTATGGTAAACAACAGGCCGTGCATGGTATCGACCTGGACATCCATGACGGAGAGTTTCTGGTGCTGGTTGGCCCCTCGGGCTGCGGCAAATCCACCACGCTGCGCATGATTGCGGGGCTGGAGGACATTTCCGACGGAGAGATTTCTATCGGCAACCGGGTGGTCAATGACCTGCCGCCGCGTGAACGCAACATCTCGATGGTGTTCCAGAACTACGCGCTGTACCCGCATATGACGGTACGCGAAAATCTGGGCTTCACGTTGCAGATTGCCAAACGTCCTGAGGCCGAGATCACCAAAGCCGTGACCGAGGCCGCAGCGATCCTTGGGCTGGACGAGTTGATGGACCGCAAACCGGCGGAACTGTCCGGTGGTCAGCGCCAGCGCGTCGCCATGGGCCGCGCCATCGTGCGCCACCCGGACGTGTTTCTGTTTGACGAGCCGCTCTCGAACCTCGATGCCAAGCTGCGCACGCAGATGCGGGTTGAGATCAAGAAGCTGCACCAGCGCGTCGGCAATACCATCGTCTACGTGACCCACGATCAGGTCGAGGCGATGACGCTGGCCGACCGCATCGTGCTGATGCGCGATGGTCATATCGTGCAGGTCGGCACCCCGCTTGAGCTGTTCAATACGCCGGTCAACACCTTTGCTGCGACCTTTATCGGCTCGCCTCCGATGAACCTTGTGGATGGCGTTGTCTCCGATGCGGGAACCATCGTTCTAAGGGATGCGCTCACGGTGCCTGTCCCGACCTCGGCGCGCGATCATGTGCGGGCCGGACAAGCGGTACAGTTCGGCTTCCGTGCCGACAACCTGATGCCGGTCGGCCATGCGGTCGAGGAAAAGGGCGATCTGGTCGATCTGGAACTGCCGGTTGCGCTGGAAGAACCTTTGGGCACCGAAACCCTTCTTTTTGCCGATCTGGCGGGGGTCGAGGTTCAGGCCAAAATGTTCAACCCGCGCCCCGTGCATCCCGGCGAAACGCTGCCGTTCCACCTTGTGCTCGACAAGTGCCACGTCTTCGACGCGGGCACCGGCGAGGCGCTGAGAGGATAAGCAACCGTGGCCACCATCACCCATATCGAACTGCGCATGATCGACCTGATCCCCAAGGTCAAACGGGTCGATGCGATCCAGTCGTTTGTTAGTCAGGAAACGCCCATCGTGACCGTGACGGACAGCGACGGGGCGCAGGGTGTGGGCTATTGCTATACCATCGGCACGGGTGGGTCGTCGGTGATGGCGCTGCTTGAAAAGACGCTGGCGCCCGCGCTGATCGGGCGCGATGCAGACCGTATCGAAGGCATCTGGCGCGATCTGCTGTTTCTGACCCATGCGACGGCGGTGGGGGCGATTACGTCGCTGGCTTTGGCCGCTATTGATACCGCGCTCTGGGATTTGCGCTGCCGTAAACAGGGGCTGCCGCTGTGGAAAGCCGCAGGTGGCACGCGGGATCGTATTCCGCTTTATTCGACCGAGGGCGGCTGGCTGCATCTGGAGACACAGGCCTTGGTCGATGACGCGCTGGCCATGCAGGCGCAGGGGTTCCGGGGCTCTAAGATCAAGATCGGGCGCGAGCATCTGAGTGAAGATGCCGCCCGTCTGGCCGCTGTGCGCGATGCGGTTGGGCCGGGTTATGAAATCCTGACCGATGGCAATCAGGGCTTTACCCTGTCCGAGGCGATCCGCCGGGCGCAGGTCCTGGAAGACTATAATATCGGCTGGTTCGAGGAGCCTCTGCCCGCCGATGACGTCGCAGGTCATGCCGAGCTGTCGCGTCGGACCTCGGTCCCGATTGCCGTCGGCGAAAGCATGTATTCGCTGAGCCAGTTCAAGGACTATCTGCAAGCGGGCGCGGCCAGCATCGTGCAGGTCGATGTGGCGCGGATCGGGGGCATTACCCCGTGGCTGAAAGTGGCGCATTTGGCCGAGGCGTATAACGTCATGGTCTGTCCCCATTTCCTGATGGAATTGCACCTGCCACTGGTCTGCGCCGTGCCGAATGCGAAATGGCTGGAGTACATTCCGCAGCTTGACAGCGTGACCACTGACGCGATGCGCATCGAGGATGGGTTTGCCATTCCGTCAGATGTGCCCGGGCTGGGTATCGCGTGGGACTGGCAGGCCATCGCAGCCCAGTCCTCGCCGATCAAAATCAATGAGGGCAAATAATGCAACGTATGGGCATGGTGATCGGGGTGAAGCCCGAAAAACTGGATGAATACAAGCGTCTGCACGCTGCTGTCTGGCCGGACGTTCTGGCTCAGATCGCCAAAAGCAATATCCGCAATTACACGATTTTCCTACGTGAGCCCGAGAACCTGCTGTTCGGCTACTGGGAATATCACGGCACCGATTTCGAAGGGGATATGGCCCGCATGACGCAAGACCCCAGAACGCAGGAATGGTGGAGTTTTACCGACCCTTGCCAAAACCCGCTGCCCAGCCGCGCCGGAGGCGAGAAATGGGCACCCATGATTGAAGTATTCCACACGGATTGAGGACGACATGACCAAAGCACAGGGCCGTCTGGCCGGAAAGAAAGCGCTGATTACCGCCGCAGGGCAGGGCATTGGCCGCGCCAGCGTCGAGAAATACGTGGCCGAAGGTGCGCAGGTGATTGCCTGCGATATCAATGATGCAACGCTTGCAGAACTGGCCTCAATCGATGGCGTGACAGCCTTGAAGCTGGACGTCACCGAAGCAGATGCTGTGGCCGAGGTCGTCGCGACCGCCGGAGCGCTGGACGTGCTGTTCAACTGCGCCGGTTTCGTTGGGGCTGGCTCGATCCTCGAATGCGACGATAACCAGTGGGATTTCAGCTTTGATCTGAACGTCAAGGCGATGTACCGGCTGGCCAAGCTGGTGCTGCCCGGCATGTTGGAAAATGGCGGCGGCTCGATCATCAATATGTCCTCGGTCGCTTCGTCGATGAAAGGCGTGCCGAACCGCTTCTCGTATTGTGCCTCAAAGGCGGCCGTGATCGGCCTGACCAAATCCATCGCCGCCGACTTCATCACGCAGGGCATCCGCTGCAACGCAATCTGCCCAGGCACCGTCGACAGCCCCAGCCTGCACGACCGCCTGCGCGCCACCGGCGACTATGAACAGGCGATGAAAGACTTCATCGCGCGCCAGCCCATGGGCCGCATCGGCCACGCGGATGAGATTGCCGCCCTGGCCGTCTATCTGGCCAGCGATGAGACCGCATTCACCACCGGACAGACCTTCGCCATCGATGGCGGCTGGACCGTTTGATCAGGGAGATTTGAGATGAAACTGCTGCGTTACGGTCCGGTTGGACAAGAAAAACCCGGCCTGATGGATGAAAACGGCGCGATCCGCGATCTGTCTGGCAAAGTCAGCGACATCGCGGGCGACGCGCTGTCGGATGCCGGGCTTGATGCCCTGCGCGCGTTGGATGTGAATGCGCTGCCCGTGGTCGACGGCGCGCCGCGTATCGGCGCATGCGTCGGTCAGGTGGGCAAGTTCATCTGCATCGGCCTGAACTATGCCGACCATGCCGCTGAATCCGGCATGGCGTTGCCCGAAGAACCAGTGATCTTCTTCAAGGCAACCTCGGCCATCATCGGCCCCGATGACGCCGTGGAAATCCCGCGCAACTCGGTCAAAACAGACTGGGAGGTCGAGCTGGGCGTGGTGATCGGCAAGCACACCAAATACGTCTCCGTCGAGGACGCGCTGGACCACGTGGCGGGCTACTGCGTGATCAATGACCTCAGCGAACGTGACTTTCAGCTGCACCGCTCGGGTCAGTGGGTCAAGGGCAAGTCCGCCGACACATTCGGCCCCATCGGCCCCTGGCTGGTGACGCGGGATGAGGTGCCGGACCCGCAGAACCTGCGGATGTATCTTGAGGTCAATGGCCACCGCTATCAGGACGGTTCGACCAAGACGATGCATTTTGACGTGGCAACCGTGATCTCGCACCTGTCGCAGTTCATGTCGCTGCAGCCCGGCGATGTGATCTCGACCGGGACACCTCCGGGCGTTGGCATGGGGCAAAACCCGCAGACCTATCTGAAGCCCGGCGACACCATGGAGCTGGGGATCGAAGGGCTGGGCGTCCAGCGTCAAACCGTGGAGGCAAGCAAATGACCCGTATCACTGGCATTCGCACCGAAGACCTGCGTTTTCCGACCTCGGACAGTCTTGATGGTTCGGACGCGATGAACCCCGATCCCGATTACTCGGCGGCCTATGTGGTGCTGGAAACCGATGGCGCGCATGAGGGCCACGGCCTGACCTTCACCATCGGGCGCGGCAATGAGATCTGCGTGGCCGCGATCGAGGCGCTTGGCGCGCTGGTCACTGGATTGGAACTGAACTGGATCACCGAAGATATGGGCCGGTTCTGGCGTCATATCACCGGCGACAGCCAGCTGCGCTGGATTGGCCCCGACAAAGGCGCGATCCATTTGGCCACCGGCGCGGTCGTGAACGCTGCGTGGGATTTGTGGGCCAAAGAGGCGGGCAAGCCCGTCTGGCAACTGGTCGGTGAGATGAGCCCCGAAGAGATTGTGCGCCTGATCGATTTCCGCTATTTGACCGACGCGATCACGCCGGATGAAGCGCTGGCGCTGCTGCGAGCCGCCGAGCCTGGAAAACAGGAACGTGTCGTAAAGCTGAAGGCCGAGGGCTATCCCTGCTACACGACTTCGGCGGGATGGCTGGGTTATTCCGACGAAAAGCTGCGCCGCCTGTGCCGCGAGGCCAAGGACGCAGGCTTTACCCACACCAAGTTCAAAGTGGGCCGCGATCTGGATGACGACATCCGCCGCCTGACCATTGCGCGTGAAGTGCTGGGCGAAGACATGAACATCATGATCGACGCCAATCAGGTGTGGGAGGTTGATCAGGCTGTGGATTGGGTCAAGACCCTGTCCTTTGCGCGGCCTTTCTTCATCGAAGAACCCACCAGCCCTGATGATGTGTTTGGCCATAAATCGATCCGAGAAGGGGTCGCTCCAGTCAAGGTAGCCACCGGCGAGATGTGCCAGAACCGGATCATCTTCAAGCAATTCATCAAGGAAGGCGCGATCGACATCGTTCAGATCGACAGCTGCCGGATGGGCGGGTTGAACGAGGTGCTGGCGGTCATGCTGATGGCGGCGAAATACGACTTGCCTGTCTGGCCCCATGCAGGCGGCGTGGGCCTGTGCGAATACGTCCAGCACATGTCAATGATCGACTACATCGCGATCTCAGGCGAGAAAGACAGCAAGCGGATCGAGTTCGTGGACCATCTGCACGAGCATTTCCTGGATCCCTGCGTCGTGAAGAACGGTGCCTATATGGCCCCCGACAAGCCGGGTTTTTCGATCGAAATGAAACCCAACAGCATCAGAGATTTCCGGTTCCTGCCCAAACTGGCAGCGGAATAACCCCCCCGCCGTCTGACCATAAAGGCAATAACAGTCGGGCGGCATATCACCCAACCTTGGAGGAAAGACAAAATGTTTAGCTTTGGTAAAACGGCCTTTGGGGCCGCCTGTATTGTTGCGCTTGGCGCAACGGCTGGTCTGGCGCAGGAAACGCTGCGTTTTGGCCACGTGTATGAGGCCTCGACCCCTTATCATGCCGCTGCTGTGAAAGCCGCCGAGCTGCTCGAGGAAAAGACCGACGGTCGCTATAAGATGGAGGTCTTTCCGGCCTCGCAGCTGGGCAAAGAGGCCGCGCTGAACGAGGCGCTGTCGTTGGGCACGGTCGACGCAATCTATACTGGCGTTGCGTTCCTCGGTCAGTCCTATGGCCCGATCAGCATCTCGGATTATCCCTTCACCATGCGGTCTTATGACCACTGGAAGGCCTATGTGAACTCAGACCTGTTCGATGAGATGGCCAATGAATACAAGAACATCTCGGGCAACACGATTGCGACCATGACCTACTATGGCGCGCGTCATGTCACCTCGAACAAACCGATCCTTGAACCCGGTGACATGGAAGGTCTGAAGATCCGCACGCCGAACGCGCCTGCTTATCAGATGTTCCCGGAAGCAACCGGCGCGAACCCGACACCCATGGCCTTTGCCGAAGTCTATCTGGCCCTGCAGCAAGGTGTTGTGGACGCGCAGGAAAACCCGCTGCCGACGATCCAGTTCAAGAAGTTCTACGAAGTGCAGTCGGACATCAACCTGACCGGCCACATCACCAACTCGCTGGCCGTTGTGGTCTCGCCCGTAACGCTCGGCAAGATGGGCGACGATGGACAGGCTCTGATTGATGCGCTGGCCGAGGCCGCATCGGCCACGTCGGACGAAATCGTCCAGTCCGAGGCCGAACTGGCCGATTGGTTCCGCGAGCAGGGCGTGACCGTGAACGAAGTGGATCGTGCGCCATTCATGGCAGCGGTTGCACCTCTGCTGAGCGGTGACACCGTTCCGTGGGATGCTGAGACCTTCGAACGTCTGCAGGCGATCCAAGAATAAGACGCCCTGCCGGACCCGGCGTCGTTCCGGGTCCGGCCCTTATGCACGAGGTATGTCCCGATGTCCGACGCCCCGCCCGAAATAGACTTTGACGCCCTTGCCGCCGAAGATGACGCGCATTTTCGGAACTATCGCATCACCGTGGCCGATTATGGCCTGCTGGCGCTGTTCGGTTTGCTGTTCGGCGTGGTCTTCTTGCAGTTTTTCACCCGCTATGTGCTGAACGACTCCATCGCCTGGACCGAAGAAGCGGCGCGGTATCTGCTGATCCTTCTGGGTTTTGCCGGTGCGATCCGGTGTCAGGCTGTCGGCAGCCATATCGTGTTGGAATTCGTCGACAAATACTATGGCCGCCTGCTCAGCTGGGTGCATGCCTTTGCACTGATTGCGACCTTCGTTCTGTTCGCTGTCATCATCTGGTCGGCGTGGGAGCTGATCCAGCGCACCTCGTTCCAGCAAATGGTCTCTTTGCCATTCCCAAAATACTACCTGCACACCGCGGTCATGATACTGGCGGTCGGGAATCTGGGGGTTGTCACCTATCAGATCGTCGCGCGGGTGAAGCAGCTTAAAGAAGGTGTCGACAAATGGGCCTGATCATTCTTTTCGTATCCCTGTTCGGCCTGATGCTGATGCGCGTGCCGATCGCGTTTTCGCTGGCACTGTCATCCTTCGCCTATATCCTCTATTCCGGGCTGCCACCGGTGCTGCTGATGCACAACATGGTCAACGGCATGGACAGCTTTCCGCTGCTGGCGATCCCCTTCTTCATTCTGGCCGGAGCGCTGATGAATTCCGCTGGGATCACCGCGCGTATCTTCGCCTTTGCCCGTGCCATCGTTGGCTGGATGCATGGCGGACTGGGTCATGTGAACGTCGGCGCAAGCATCATCTTTGCCGGTATGTCGGGTGCTGCCGTTGCTGATGCAGGCGGGCTTGGTGCGATTGAAATCAAGGCTATGCGTGAAGCGGGCTATGACGACGACTTCAGCGTTGGAGTCACGGCGGCCTCGTCAACCATCGGGCCCATCATTCCACCCTCGTTGCCGCTGGTGATCTTCGGGGTCATGGCCTCGGTCTCGATCGGCAAGCTGTTTGTCGCCGGGATTGTGCCGGGCCTTCTGATGGCGCTGTCGCTGTCGATCATGATCTGGTGGATGTCGCGCACGCGGAACTATCCGCGCGACGTGAACTTCAGCCCTTCGGTCATCGCCACGCGGTTCAAAGCCGCATTTCTGCCGCTGATGACCCCGGTCATCATCGTGGGCGGCATCGTCTCGGGGGCCTTCACCCCGACCGAAGCTGCCATCGGGGCCGCAGCCTATGCGCTGATCCTTGGCACTTTGGTTTATCGCACGCTGACGGTTCGGAAACTGGCCGTGATTTCGTTGGAAACCATCGAGACAACGGCGGCGATCATGATGATAGTGGGGGCTGCCTCGGTCTTTGCCTGGATTTTGACCGCCAATCAGGTCGCCGCGCATTTTGCCGAATTCGTGCTGTCTTTCACCGACAGCAAGGCCGTCGTCCTGTTGCTAATCATGGCCGTGGTCCTGATCGTCGGCCTGTTCATGGAGACCATCGCCGCGATCTCGATCCTTGTGCCGGTACTGATGCCGGTGGCTGCGCAATTTGGCATCGACCCCGTGCATCTGGGCATCATCGTCATCCTGAATCTGATGCTGGGCTTGCTGACACCGCCAGTCGGCATGGTGCTGTTCGTGCTGTCGCGTGTCTCGAAGGTTCCATTCGAACAATGCGTGCGCGCGACCCTGCCATTTCTGGTGCCTTTGCTGGGCGTTCTGCTACTGCTGACCTTTGTGCCATCACTGGTCTTATGGCTGCCAAATCTGCTTTACGGATCGTAAGATCTGGTCAGTTTCTTGGAGACAAAGATGAAAACCAACCAAATTGGTAAGACCGATCTGAAAGTAACTGAACTGTCTTTTGGCTGCGCCAGCATCGGCAACCTCTACCGTGAAGCCTCGGACGCGGATGTAAGGGATGTCCTAAGCACCGCGTGGGACGCCGGAATTCGCTATTTCGACACGGCTCCGCACTACGGGCGCGGCCTGTCGGAACAACGACTGGGGCAATTCTTATCTGGTAAACCCCGGGCAGACTACGTGATCTCAACCAAGGTTGGCCGGGTGCTGTCGCCGGGGCAAGCGATGGCCGAGGCGGACGGGTTCGTAAACCCGCTGCCCAACGACGTACGCTACGACTATTCCGGCGACGGGATCGAGGCTTCGTTGGAAGGCAGTCTGGAACGGCTGCGGACCACCATGGCGGACATCGTATTCGTGCATGACATTGGCACCTATACCCACGGTGCCGACAACTCGGCCCAGATGGAGGCGTTCTTGGGCAGCGGGTACGACCGGCTGGTGAAGCTCAAGGAACAAGGCCGCATCCGCGCCTTTGGTCTGGGAGTGAACGAAAACGAAATCTGTTTGGATATTATGCGCCATGGCCCGATTGACGTCATCCTGCTTGCGGGCCGTCTAACCTTGCTGGACCGCTCGGCCGAAGAGGCGCTGACCGCGCAATGCCAGGTGCAGGGCACCAGCCTTGTCCTGGGCGGTGTCTTGAACTCGGGTATTCTTGCCACTGGACCGATAGAAGGTGCGACTTATGACTATCAGCCGGCATCGCCCGAAGTATTGGATCGGGTCCAGGTGCTGCAGGATAAAGCCGAAGGGCTTGGCCTACCTTTGGCCACAGCCGCGTTACACTTTGCAAAGTCACACCACCTGACATCATCCGTCCTGATTGGCACATCGAAGGCGACAAGTCTGACGCGAAATATCGAAGCTATGGCGCAATCAATACCGGATGAGTTTCACATGGTATTCCGATAGGCGTTTTCTGGGGCATTGAAACTCCGCTTGTCCTTCAGCTATCGATAACAGCAAATGCTAGTTTTTGAGTCTCGCATTTGGATCGTAGAAACTGCACAGCACTTTGGAGCGCGCTAAAATGTTGAAACATGCCTTTTTGTTGTCTGCATTTAATCTCGTGGCGGCCTGCGCAGACAATCCTGATCAAGCTGCAACAACCGTGTCTTGGGAGCAGGCTGTCGACTTGATTAACGGCGGCGATGTGGTCTCAGCGTTTCAGGCACACAATCGCTTGGTAACGCTGAACTTGCGTGATGGTTCGGTCGAAACGGCGTTGGAACCCGAGCTGGATGATCTGTTCGATGCGGTACGTGATTGCGGTACTCCATGTGACACTATCACGTTGGCCTCGGAGTAATCAAATCTGCATCTCAAGCTGGTCGAATGGGGATGGCCTCGGGGTTCATCAGTTCTAGGTAACCCGGGCCACGTCGCCCTGAGCTCCGACCGTTCACTCTACGCTGGGATCAATCAGATGAATGAGACGTGCGGAATGTGTCACAAGCTCTGAGCTTGGATTGACGAGAGGGCTTTTGTCTGGGCCTGTTGCCAAAAAAACAGCTATGATCAGGCATTAGTATGATCTTGTTAAAAAGCACACACTTCCTGAGAGAAGTGAATCTGTATGTCGAATGCTATTACCTTTGATACACGGTGTCGTATCGTGACCTTGGAGAGATCATGGCTGTACGCGGTGCGCAGGTTGATTAGTCCACTCTCAATAGATGAGTCGCGAAATAGTCGCCTCTCGTCGCGTTTCGCGCACAGGCTAGTTTCAGGATTCATAGAAAAGTGGATGGCTAGAGCTGCGAGGGCGATGGCGGAGAAGAAGACCCTGGGGCATCGATCATCACGGTTTTTTCTTCGTCCCGCTAGGCTGTCAGACCGGCTATCATCAGGGCGAAAATACACTTGTCGCTCCACTGCTTCCAACGGATGTAGAGCGTTTTGGGCGGATCGTAGGCAGCAGCAGCGTTACGCCAACGCAAGCCACTGCAGTTGATGAAGATTGTTCCATTCAGCACACGCTTATCGTCCACTCGAGACTTCCCGTGCTACTTCAAAAAGTAAGGTTGCAGACGCGCTATCTGCGCATAAGTCAGCCACAATAGATCGCTCATGTCACGGTACCTTTAATTACGGGACGCTGACTTTAGAAATTTGGGAAAAATCAGTGCTCGATTGTACCTTTAATTTCTGGACTGTATCGCTAATCATCGGACAGAGCCCTTAGTTCGTCGACCAAGTGTCCTGTGGATAAGCCTCGCAGGGATGATTTTGGTTAAAGAAGTAGAAAACCCAGGAGAAAGAGCGCCCGCATATGCACAGGCCAATGTGTTACGTCAAATTCCAGAACTTGAGGAGTCTGTGCAGGAAATAGGACCGTCATTATTGGAAGCGGCCAAGATGATAGGAGCTTCGAAAAGCGCCACATGGAACTTTTCTCGTCTCAAGATTAGTGGTGGACGCTTGAGCTCCTTGCTCCCTAACCGATGCGGTCCGAAGCATGGTTCACGCCGCTTGGAACCGGACGCAGAAAGCATTATCGAGCGCGTTCTATGCCAACACTAACTCGTTCAAGAACCGCCAAGCTTTCGGAACAATGTCATCGAGACCGACCCGTGGCACGGCCCGACAGATGGCGGCGGGGCCTGGTGGGATGTCGGCATCCCCGAGGTCAGTTCCCAACCGGCTGTTCAGGAGGCACGCGCCACCTATGTTGAAAACCTCAAGTCTCAGCGAACCGACTGACAGGAGCTATGGAATATGAGCGTAAAGATCGGGATCTCGCCTATCGCCTGGCAGAATGATGACCTGCCCGACCTCACGGCGGCCTATTCGATGGAACAAGCCCTCCGAGAGGCGCACCAGATCGGCTATTCCGGCGTCGAGCGTGGTCGCAGGATGCCGTCCGAAACAGACGCATTGCGCAGCTATCTGGCGGCCAACGGATTGTCCTTATGTGGCGGCTGGTGCTCGGGCAATTTGATGCTTTCGACTGTTCAGGAAGAAATAAACGCGATACGTCAGCAGGTTAGCCAGTTCGTCGCGCTGCAGGCCCCTTGCCTGGTCTATGCCGAATGTTCGAATACGGTGCAGGGTGACATCAACACCCCACTCAACCGCCGCCCGAAACTGTCCCGTGATATGGTCAGAGCCTATGCGTCAAAACTGTCGGACATGGCCATGTGGATGAAAGACCAGGGTATGGTTCTGGCGTATCATCATCATATGGGATCAATGATCCAGGACGCCGAAGATATCGACTGGTTGATGGATGCCAGCACGGATGACGTCACATTGCTGTTCGACACCGGGCACCTGCATTTCGCCGGGGTCGACGTGATGTCGGTACTGGACAAATGGGGCCATCGGGTCAGCCATGTTCACTTCAAAGACGTGCGTCAAAGCGAGGTTGATCGGGTCTGGGCCGAAGGGGCCAGTTTTCTGGATGGCGTGGTTGCCGGGGCCTTTACAGTACCGGGTGATCCCGAAGGCTGCATTGATTTTCAGGCCGTCACTGACGCACTGGCTCGAATGAACTTTGCGGGCTGGATTGTGGTTGAAGCCGAGCAAGACCCTGGCAAGGCCGAACCCTTTACGTATTCTAAGATGGGGTATGCGCATATCGTTGATATCTGCGCGAAATCCGGTCTTGAGATTGAATCAGCGGCATTGACGAACGGAGAGAAAAACGATGTCTGACCTCTTGAAGAAACCGTTTGGCAAACGTGGAAAAGTGCACGAGATCACTCCGGCCTCCGCGGGCTGGCGCTATGTGGGTTTTGGGCTGTATCGCTTGCGTGCAGGTGACAAGGCCGCCGAAGCAACCGGCAGCAACGAGGTGATCCTCGTGATGGTCGAAGGCAAAGCGAGGATCACCGGGGCAGGGCAGGATTGGGGCGTTCTCGGAGAGCGCCTTGATGTGTTTGAGAAAACGCCGCCACACTGCCTTTATTTGACTGATGGTACGGATTGGGAAGCGGTTGCCGAAACCGATTGCGTTGTTGCTGTTTGCGCCGCACCGGGTAAGGGCGGGCACAAGGCTCGTCGCATCGGTCCCGACGGCATTACCCTGACCGAGCGGGGCAAGGGCACCAACACCCGGTACATCAACAATATCGCGATGGAGAACGAAGATTATTGCGACAGCCTGCTGGTGACAGAGGTCTTTACCCCCGCCGGGCACTGGTCCTCATATCCAAGCCATCGCCATGACGAGGATGATTTTCCCCGGATCACCTACCTGGAAGAGACATATTATCACCGATTGAACCCGGCAGACGGTTTCGGCATTCAGCGCGTCTACACAGACGACGGCCAGCTGGATGAGACGATGACCGTATCTGACGGCGATGTGGTTTGCGTTCCGCGTGGCCATCATCCCTGCGGTGCACCCTACGGGTTCGAAATGTATTATCTGAACGTCATGGCTGGCCCTCTGCGCAAATGGCGTTTTGTGCCTGCCCCACAGGTCAAATGGATCATGGAGCGAGACGGCTAGACACGCAGCGGGCTGATCCCGTCAGGGCTGGGGGAGGGTCCGAAAGAACCGCAGAACGGATTTGATGGCGCCAAACCCCCCTGAAGCTTTTTCTGAAATGGACGCCTGCATCCCGGTTTGCGATACCTGCATCATCGCGAAATTGGCGAATGGGTGGTCGAAAAACAGCTGAATGGTAACGAGCTTGACTTGACGTTCAGCGAAAAGCTGGATTGCGAACTGGTTGAGCGACAGTCAGTGTCGACGCCCTCGGTATCCGATTAACGTTGAGAACCGGCTGAAGGCGACTTCGCTTTGATCGGGTGCACGTCCGGTTCCATTGTCGGCAATATTCAATCGCAAAGAGTTGCTGTCGCAAAGCTATGTAACCGTGGTTCCACAGATGGCCAAAACGATAGCCAATCCAGCTTAGCGCACGATCCCGTCTCTTGCTGAGTCAGACCCTCGATGCTTCAGTCGTTACGACAATGGAACCCGATGACGATAAGTTCCACCGTAGCGGCGGCTTTATCAAATTGATTGATACCAAGGCGTGCGGGGCAGGGGCATGTGCGTTGCAATGCTTTCCTGCAACTGCAAAGCTGTGGTACGCAGAGCGTTGATTACCAGCTCGCGCCTGTTGTCGATCAGAACATTCGCCAGATGAGGGATGGTCAGCGCGGCGATCACCATCTTCCCCGGTACGTGGCGAATAGGGGCCGATATCTCGTTGATCGCCTGACTTTCCGGGCTTCCAAGCGAAATATAGCCTTGCTGCACGCATTCTGTGGCGCGGTCCGAGAATGCCTGAAGGTCACTCAGGCTCTGCTTGGGTGCGATCGTCCCCAGCAGTTTGATCCGATCCGCTTCAACATCCAGCTCGGACAGAAAGCAAGCCCCCACCGAAGTTGCAAAAACCGGGGTTCGATATCCCACCTGAACGGTCACGCCGTAGTTCTGCGATGACGAGACGCTGTTGATGACGATCAGATCCCCCGTGTCGCTGGGCACCCAGAGGTGGTTGGACAGCTCGGTTTCTTCCGCAAGGCGCTCCATATAGGGGCCTGCCAGTTCGGCAAGTTTGCTGTTATCGGTTCTTTCTCCGCCCAGAAGGGCGAGTTTACCGGTCAGTTTATAAAGATCGCCGTCCTGCCGTTCGATATAGCCGCGTTCCTCCAGAACGATCATCATGCGGAAGATTTCGTTCTTGGACCGGCCGATCCCGCTGGCCAGTTGCGACAGGCTGGGCGTGACATCCGAAAGGGACAAAAACTCCAGAATATCCAGACCCTTCTCAAGTGCGGGGGCCGAGTATTTCTGAAGTTTGGTCTTGGTTTCGGACATTCACTGAACCTTTGCTGAGTGTTGTCTTACGAGAAAGCAGCAGGGGCGCAAGCCCCTGTCTGCTCTGCCGGCGCTTCAACGGGAGAAGAAGGAAAGCCGGCGGGGAGAAGCGTTACAGCCCGTTCTTCTTAAGGATCTCGCCTGCATTTTCCGGTGTGATCGCCTCGGTGCCCAGAACCACCGATTTCTCGACCTCTTCCCCTTTGAGGTGCTTCAGTGCCTGACGCAGCCCTTCAGCACCCGGCGTCGGATAGAGGAAGGTCGCGGCCAGTTCGCCGTTGGCAACCCAGGTCACACCTTCGCCCGGCAGACCATCGACACCGATGAAGATAATGTCATCCGCGCGGCCTGCATCTTTGGCCGCCAGATAGGCGCCATAGGCCATCGGGTCGTTGTGGCCATAGACCATGGTGATGTCTTCATAGTTGCGCAGGGCGGTCGACATGATGTCATAGGCCTGATCCTGCTTCCAGTCGCCGGATTGCTTGTCCAGCAGGAAGGTCACGCCTTCTTCGCCTTCAAAGGCAGCGTGGAACGGGTCCGACCGGTCAAAGGTCGCCTGTACGCCAAGCCCGCCATAGATCTCGACGATATTGCCTTTGGCGTTGCCTTTGCCGCCCAGCAGTTCCAGCGCGTATTCACCGGCGGCCTCGCCGATCAGCACATTGTCGCCGCCGACCCACTGCACGAACTTGTCGGTGTCCACGTTGCGGTCCAGAACAAAGACCGGAATGCCTGCATCGGTAGCTTGTTCAACCACACCAGTCAGGCCCGCGGATTCCTTGGGCGAGATCAGGATCGCGTCAACTTCCTGACGGATGAAGTTTTCGACATCCGCGACCTGCTTGTCGGTGCGGTCATTGGCGTCAGAAATCAGCAGTTCGACATTGTCGTGCAAGTCGGCCTCGGCGCGCAGGTCCTTGTTAAACTGAACCCGCCAGGGTTCAACCGTCGTCACCTGAGAAAAGCCGATCACATATTTGTCTTGCGCCCAAGCCACGCTGGCCGTCAAAGCCATCGACATGGCGGTGGCCGTCAACAGGCCCTTGCCAAATGTTCTTCTTTTCATAGTCTACTCCTTAGTCATGATGCGGGTATTTCGATGTCCCGCGTTCTGATTGCGCTCTGACCTTGGTCCGCCAAGATTTAAGGTCAGAGCCTCCTCCCTCTGCCCAGGCGTTCTTTTGCCATGACAAAGATCTCTTCAAATCGCCCTTCCTGAAGCAGGACCGCGACCACGATGATAATGCCCTTGAGGATCAGC
The DNA here is from genome assembly GCF_056534225.1 of Ruegeria sp. E1. NCBI lineage: Bacteria > Pseudomonadati > Pseudomonadota > Alphaproteobacteria > Rhodobacterales > Roseobacteraceae > Ruegeria > Ruegeria sp. E1. Next base: position 20,568 of record NZ_JBQFPE010000020.1, read on the forward strand.
TGCGTGTTGCTGTCGATGTTGTTGAGTTGCAGGATGTTGCTGAGAAAGCCGAAAATCAGCACGCCCACAAACGTCCCCATGATCGCGCCTCGGCCACCCATCAGGCTGGTGCCGCCGATGACCACCGCTGCGATGGCGTCCAGTTCCAGACCCAAACCCGCATCCGGTTTTCCCTGCCGGAATTGCGCCACATAAAGCACACCGGCCAGCGCCGAGAGGCCACCCGCAAGCGCATAGGTGACGATTTTGTTGCGACCCACATTGATGCCCGCAAGGCGCGCCGCCTCTTCATTGCCGCCGATGGCCATCAGGTAGCTGCCGAAAGTGGTAAAGCGGGTGATCAGGAAGAACAGCAGCAGCACGGCGAGGAAAAACAGGCCCGGCACCGGCAGGACGCCCCACAGAAGCTCGCGTAGAACTTCGAAGTTTTCGGTCGCGTTGCTGCCGGTATAGACCGGATAGACTGCCGTATCCTGCCCAGCGACGACGCGGGCCAGACCCAACGCGCCGACCATCATGGCCAGCGTCACGATGAAGGGCTGCAACCGGCCATAGACGATCAGAGCGCCGTTCACCGTGCCCATGACAGCGCCGATGCAGGGTACGACGATCAGCACCGCCAGCACGCCGAATTTCGGCATCACCTGACCGGCCAGCCAGATCATGACGCCAATCGCGATGGCGGCGGCGACTAGGCGGCTCAGCATCCGTGAGGGCGCGCTGGTGGTCGCGGCCGTTTCCGAGGTGCGGTTCAGGTTGCTTTGCACGAAATAGATCAACGCGGCGATGGTCACGAACAGGACGATCCCCGTGGCGGGAACCCCGAAATAGCTGGCCGCTGTCCATCCCTCCTGCGTCAGCAGCATGGCGCAGATCACCGTGCCCAAGGCCATGACCGATCCAACAGACAGATCAATCCCGGCGATAAAAATCACCATCGTCATCCCCACGGCCACAATGCCCGTGACCGAGACCTGACGCAGGATATCCGTCAGGTTGCCCAGCGACAGAAAGATGTTGTTGCCTTTGGACGACAGCGGTGAAGTCAGCGCCCCGAACAGGATCAGCGCGACCAAGCCCCAATAAAGTTTAGTCTTGTTCAAAAGCCGCATGAACATCGCGGTGCCGGGATGTTCCTGTTTCACTGTCTGGCTGTTGGGTTCCATAACGGTCATATCTTTTCTCTTATTGGAGTCGCGGCGGTCAGCGGAACTGCATCGCCAGCGCCTTGATCGAATCCACTGTCATCTCGGCGCGCGACAGTTCTCCGGCCAACTGCCCTTCGCATAGCACGATCATGCGGTCGCAGACGGCCATGAATTCCGACAGTTCCGAGCTGGCAAACAGAACCGAGATGCCCTGATCCGCCAGCCGTCCGACCAGATCGTAAATCTCGTCCTTTGCGCCGATATCGATGCCGCGGGTCGGTTCATCCAGCAGCAGAACACGCGGCTGGGTCGCCAGCCATTTGCCCAGAACCACCTTTTGCTGATTGCCGCCGCTCAGATTGCCGACGGCGTGCTCGGGTCCGGTGGCCGCCACCTTGAGCGTTTCGATGGCCTTCAGGGCCTGCTTGCGCTGTTCGGCCTCGGAGTAGCGGCCAAAACGGGATTGCAGAGGCATCAGGGGCAGAGCGACATTCGAGGCGATTGACCGATCAAGGATCAGCCCGTTGCCCTTGCGGTCCTCGGTGATCAACGCCAGCCCGTTGCGCACCCCGTCCTGTGGTTTGACCGGGCGCAGGGGCTTGCCCTCCAGCGTGATCTCGCCCTGATAGGTCGAGCCGCGCGCGCCAAAAAGTGTTTCCAGCAACTCGGTGCGGCCAGCGCCCAGCAGGCCGCCGACGCCTAGTACCTCTCCGCGTTTCAGATCGAACGAGACATCATCCAACACCTTGCGATGACCAGTCCAGGCCGACAGGTTTTCGACCTGTAACACGACCTCGTCGGAGGCCGGGGTCTGACGGTCAACCGCGTTGATCTCGACCGTGCGCCCGACCATCATACGGATCAGTTCTGCCGGTGTGGTCTCGGAGGCCAGCCGGGTGCCGATCAGGTTGCCATCGCGCAGAACGGTGACGCGGTCCGAGATTTCGAACACCTCGTCCATCCGGTGCGAGATATAGACGACCGCCACCCCCTGAAGCGCCAGATCGCGCACCACCTCCATCAGAATATCTGCTTCGGCCTGCGACAGGGCCGAGGTCGGCTCATCCATGATCAGCAGCCGCGCGTTCATCAGCAGGGCGCGGGCGATCTCGACCAGCTGTTGCTCGCCCACGCGCAGATCCTTGACCGGGGTGTCGATATCCAGCGTGAAGCCAAACCGCGACAGCGCCTGCCGAGCCTTTTGCCGCAACGCCTTACGGTCGATGAAGGTGCCGAATTTTCGTGGCTCATGCCCCAGCAAAACATTTTCGGCCACCGTCATTTCGGGGATCAGGCTCAGTTCCTGATGCATGATGACAATGCCATGCTTTTCCGCATCGCGCGGCGCGTCGAATGCGACCGTTTCACCGTCGATCTGGAAGGTGCCGAATGTCGGTTTCTGCACGCCGCTGATGATCTTGACCAGCGTGCTTTTGCCCGCGCCGTTTTCCCCCATCAGCGTGTGAATTTCACCGCCATCAAAGGTCAGGTCCACATCGCGCAGCACCGAAATGCCTGAAAATGACATGCCGATCCCGTTTAGAGACAGGGTGATCTGGCTTTCCGTTCCGCGCTGCGCGCGCAATGCCGATTGCACTTTCGTCATTACAGCGCCTCCCTTCGCCGCTCTTAACGAGTCGTTTGAAACCGTTTCATATACGAAACCATGCCCGTTGGTGAAGCGTCAAGGATTTTTTTCGCGACGCATTCAGGCTGCCATTTCTGGCGCGCGCGGGCAGTTTCGATCTCCAAACGGGGCTCAGGCCTGAAGGCCGAACTTCTTGATTTTATTGTAAAGCGTGCGCGTGGTCATGCCCAGTTCCTCGGCGGTTTGCGCGCGGCGAAAGCCGTTTCGCGCTAGCGCCTCGGCAATCCAATCCCGCTCGGACACGGCGACTCGTACCGGTGTTTCATCTGTCTGCACCTTCGGAATACCTGCTGGTTTTCGACGCAGAAAGTCGATCGCCTTGAGGTCGATCGTAGCACCTCCGGACCGGCGCACCGCGCGCTGGACGGCGTGGTGCAATTCTCGCACATTGCCCGGCCAGTTGTGCTCCAGCATCAACCGTAACGCAGCGTTCGAGAACTTCGGGGGCTCGCCACTGACCTGTTGGCCAAGGTACATGGCAAGTTCTGGGATATCGTCAACGCGGTCGCGCAACGGGGGCAGCGTGATTTCATGGCCGGAAATCCGGTAATACAAATCCTGTCGAAACGTTTCCCTCTCGATCTGGCCAATCGGATCCTGCGTAGTGGTCGAGATGATCCGGGCATCCGCGCGCCGGAGCGTATGATCTCCGATACGCTGCACCGTTTTTTCATCGGTGAATTTCAGAATCTTGCCCTGATGCTCGGGCTGCAATGCCGTGATTTCGTCAAAGATAATGGTGCTGCCCGACGCTTGCTCCAATGCGCCGCGTTGGGTGCCAGTACTGCCCAACGCGCCGGGCGCTCTGCCCAGCAAATGCACGCCGCCTTCCTCACCGCCCAGGGCCGGGCAATCCACGACCACGGGTTGCCGCCGGGCACTAGGCCCCGCTTCGTGCAGCCTAAGGGCTGCGCGGCTTTTGCCCGTCCCGGTCTCGCCGATCAACAGAACCGGGATGTCTTCATAGGCGAGATCATCCAGTTCTTCGCGGATCATCTGCATGGCATAAGACGAGCCCACCAGATCATTTGCGGTGTTCGAAGGGGCCTGTTTGATGCGCGTCAAGCTGGGGATCGCGGTAAAGCCCTTGGTGACTTCGCTAAGGGTTTGCTCGACCGGCAGCCGGTCAAGTGTTGAGCCTGCAACAAATCCCTGCACACCGCAGATGCGGGTGATGGCCAGCGCCTCTTCGGGCGAGGTGATGGGGCCACCGTGGCACAGTTTGTCGACCGAGGCTGGTACGCCGTCGAGAACCCGCTCGATCTGCGCCGCTGCGGTTTCCAGTGTCAGGTGCGTGCTCACGCCCGTCGCGCCGCTGGTAAAGCCCACGTTTACACAGATGGCCGTCGCACCTGCATCGACCATCCTGCGGGCCTGCGCGTTGGTGTGGACATAGACGAAGGTGCCCAGACCGGCCGCCGACGCCTCCTGCACCAGCGCGATTTCGCGGTCGAACCCCAACCCCTCGCGCTCCATCAATGCGCCCAGCCGTCCGTCGATCAGCGTGGTTGACGGGAAATTGCAGATGCCTGAGAAGCCAAGCCTTTTGGTTCTTTGCACCAGATCGCCGATGTCCAGATCGGGATCACTAACCGAGAACCCCGCATAGATCGGCGCAGAGCAGCGGCCCAGCATCTCGCGTTCGGCAAATTCGATGACCCAGTCATTGGCAGCCCGGACTGGCAGAAAGCTGGTCAGGGATGAAGCCCCCTGCACCCGGAAACGTCCCGCGTTCAGGGCCAGCAGATAATCGGCCCCGGCCTTGTCTGCCGCCTTTGCCGTCAGGCCCGAGCCAACAACCGCAGCAAACAGAAAGTTCCTGTCGCGACTTGTCATGCCGCACCCTCGCACCAGATCAGACCGTCCACATCAAGCGTGCTAAGCGGAACCATGCGTTCGTGCCATGTCGAGGTATAGGCAAACACGCTGACCTGCTCTGCCTCGTCCCGGATCGTCTCAATCACCCTTTGCAATGAACCCAGAACAAGCGCGCCGCTGTCGGGGCTGTCCACATCCAGCAGGCCGGGGTGCAGGGCAAGCTGGTTCAGCCCGGCCCTTACCGCGGCGCGGGCCTGCGCCAGCGAGATGAAGAAGGCCAGCGTCTGAAATCCGGCGGCTTTGGCGCGGGCCAGAAAAGCGTATTCGAACTCAGGCGAGGCCGGGATTGTCGACATCGACTGGCGCAAACTGCCATCCAGCAGGATCGAAGAGGGCCAGTTCACCACGCCGCGATACCCTTTCTCATAGAGTTGCGAGAGCATGGTCGCTTCGGACCCGAACGGATCGCTGGCCAAAATGGCCGCCCAGTCGCCCTGTTTCGGCGTTTCACGCAGCACGCGGTTGTGGTCAAGCCGGGGCATTACGAAGGCCAAATCTGCCTGAGAAACACTCAGACCACCCAAAGCAGGGCAGTAAATGCGGTCGATCTGGTCCGGGTCGGCAGAACGCGCGCCAGTAAGTGTCAGGTTTTGCATGACCCTGTATAGGAAGAGATTTCCGTGTTTGAGAAGCTATTTCTTATTTTTTCTTACTATCTTAAAAGCGGTTGAGCATATGAAGGCATTAAGTCTTTATAAAATAAAGATATTTTTCTTCACCGGAAATGAATCCGATGCTGTGCCGATTTCTGAAATTCGGACATTGTCGTCTCAACGGGAGGAATCATGACCTTATTTCTGATCGTCACCCTGAATGGGCTGACGCTTGCAGCACTCTACTTTTTGGCCGCCAGCGGATTTAGCCTGATCTTCGGGCTGATGCGCACGGTGAACATGGCCCACGGGGCGTTGCTGTTGCTGGGTGGCTATGTCGGCTACAGCATCGTCGATGCGACCGGCTCATGGGGTCTGGGTGTTCTCGGGGGTGGATTGGCGGCGGCCTTGGCAGGAGCCATCGTGCAGGCCGGCATTCTGGGCTGGATGCAGGGGGATGAACTGCGCCAGACGCTTGCCTCGATTGCGATCTCGATCATCATGGCTGATCTGATGCTGTTGTACTGGGGCGGGCTGACCTATCAAGTTGAACTGCCCGATGCCTTGGCCGGGGGGCAGCGCCTGCCGGTTCTGGGTGTGGGGTATGCCAATATCCGTCTTGCGCTGATGGGCTTTGCGCTGGTGGTCGGGATTGGCCTGTGGTTTCTGATCCAACGCACGCGATTTGGTGCGGTAATTCGAGCGGGTGTGGACGATCAGGACATGCTGCGCGCGTTGGGTTATCCGATCAACCGTATTTTCATCCTTGTCTTTGCTTTGGGCGGCATGCTGGCCGGAATGGCCGGAGTCGTTGCTGCCAGTGCGCTGTCGATTGCGCCGGGCACGGACCTGCAATTCCTGCTGTCCTCGCTGGTGGTGGTGATCGTCGGCGGCATGGGCTCAATCGGAGGCGCAGCCTTGGGCGCGCTGCTGGTCGGTCTCGCCGAGCAATACGGCCTGGCCTATGCACCCACCTACGGCGTGGTGTTCACCTTTGCGATCATGGTGCTGGTGCTGGCGGTGCGTCCGCAGGGCCTGCTGGGAAAGGCCGAGCAATGAAACAGGCGCTGATCCTTGTCCCGCTGCTGATCCTGCCCTTGATGCTGAACGATTTCTGGCTGACGCAGGTGGCCACGCGGTCGCTGATCCTTGGCATCATGGCGTTGAGCCTCAGCTTTCTGGCCACCTATCTGGGCGTTGTCTCGTTCGCGCAGGCGACCATGGCCGGGATTGCGGGCTACACCATCGCGTTTTTTGGTCCCAATACAGTGGGGATCGGGGTTCCGCTGCCGTTCTGGATTTCGATCCCGTTGGCGCTGATCCTTGCGACCGTTTCGGGCGCTCTGGTCGGCCTGATCGCACGCCGGTCACGCGGGATTTACGCCATCATGATCACGCTGGCGATTGGGGTGGCGTTCTTCTACTTCACCCGCCAGAATTATACCTTCTTCAACGGCTGGACCGGCTTTTCCGGCGTCCGTGCACCCGAGATTGCGGGCTTTAGCCTGCGTGATCCGCTGCCGCTGTATCTGTTGTCTCTGGGTATGGCCGCGCTGGCGCTGGCGCTGGTCAGCGGCTTTGTCCGTTCACCGCTGGGCCTGACCATTCAAGCCGTACGCGACGCGCCGGGGCGCGTACTGGCGTTGGGGATTTCCGTTACCACGCCTATCGTTGCCGCCTTTGCCTTTTCGGGCCTGCTGGCTGGGGCCGGGGGTATCCTGAACGTTTGGTATCAGGAACGCATCTCATCCTTTTCGGTCGGCCTTGGGCCCATCATCGACATCCTCATCATCTCAGTCATCGGCGGGCTTCGCCACCCGGGCGGAGCGTTTGTCGGCGCGGTGGTCTTTGTCCTGCTTGACACCTTTGCCGTCGACCTGATCGACCGCGAGCGATTCAACACGCTGATCGGTGTCGTGCTGCTGCTGATCGTGATCGTGGCCCCCGGTGGGCTGCAACAACTGGCAAGCGACTGGATGGCGCGGCTGCGCCGTCCGGAAATCAAAGAAAAATCAACTGTCTGAGCACACTCATAGGGAGGAACCTGAAAAATGAATAAGCTCAAAATGGCCGCATCGGCGCTGGCGCTCTGCGCAATGGCGGTGCCTGCATCTGCCGACGACGTCAAGATCGGCGTGATCTCAATTCTCGAAGGCGCGTTTGCCGCGCTGGGTCAGGACGGCATCCGCGGCGCGGAACTGGCGGTTCTGGAAGCCGGTGGCGAGGTTGATGGCAACAAGATCGAAGTCATCACCATATCCTCAGACGCCAGTCCGGACAGCGCGGTTAATGCAGCCCGCAAGCTGATCGAACAGGACGGTGTGGACATGATCGTCGGCCCGCTATCCGGTTCAGAAGGTCTGGCGCTGCGCGACCTGTCGAAATCCTACCCTGCCGTGACTTTCATCAACGGGTCTTCGGCGGCGCAGGATACGACCCTGCGTGACAGCTCTGACAACTTCTTCCGTTTTGGCGGCGATGGTGCACAGTGGATGGTCGGCGTGGGCGATTATGCCTATAACGACATGGGTTACAAATCCGTGGCCGTGATCGCCGAAGACTATTCTTTCCCCTACACTCAGGTTTTGGGCTTCATGTCCGAGTTCTGCTCGGCGGGTGGCAAGGTGCCCGAGAAGTTCTGGACCCCAATCGGCAACAAGGACTACTCCTCGGTTGTCTACTCGATCCCGCAGGATGTCGACGCGATTTTCGTGGCCTTGGGCGGCGCGGACGCGGTCAACTTCTTGACTCAGTACAGCCAGGCAGGCGGTGACAAGCCGATCATCGGCGGCTCGATCACCATTGACCAATCGATCCTGGACAGCAAAGGCCCCTTCAAGAAGCTTCTGGTTGGCGCGCCTGCGGGCACCCCCACCGTCAGCGACTATGACGGCGCAGAGTGGAAAGAGTTCTCGGCCAGCTACACCGACGCCTTCCCGGATGGCTTCTCGGCCCCCTCGATCTTTGCCCATCACTATTACATGGCAGCAAAAGCCGGTCTGCTGGCACTGGATGAGGTCGACGGTGATCTGTCCAACGATCAGGCGGCGTTCCGCGAGGCGCTTACCAACCTGACCTTCGTCACCCCAACCGGCGGCACCATGCGTCTGGATAAGAACCGCAACGGCATCGTCGACAACTTTGTGACCGAAGTGTTCGAGCGCGAAGACGGCACGCTGGGCAACCGCGTGGTCAAGGTTGTGCGCGATGTGGATCAGCTGCTGGGACAGGACGAAGACGCCTTCCTGGCCTCGGGGCCGGTCAGCCGGGACAACCCTTCGTGCCCGTAAGCCACTCACATACCAACGCCAATGCCCTGGAGGTTCGGGGCATTGGCAAACGCTTTGGCGGGTTCTGGGCGGTGCAGGATATCGACCTGACCGTCCGCCCCGGCGAGCGGCGCGCGATCCTTGGGCCGAACGGGGCGGGCAAGACCAGCCTGTTCAACGTGCTGACCGGGGATACCAGCGCCACGACCGGCCAGATCACCCTGTTTGGCAACAGCGTGACGCGCGAGCCGATCAACAAAAGAATTCAACGCGGGCTGCGGCGCACCTATCAGCACGCCCACCTGTTCAACGGCCTGACCGTGCGCGACACGCTGTTTCTGGCCGTGGCCGGGGTGCGCGGCGGCTGGCGGCAGGTGCTGCCCCTGCGCGCCAGCGATGACCGGCTGGCCGAGGCCGAGCGTCTGGCCGAAGTGGCTGGTGTAACCGATGTGCTGGACCGCGAAACGTCGGAACTCAGCCACGGGCAGCGGCGGCAGCTTGAGATCGGTATCGCGCTGGCCGAGAACCCAAAGATCTTGCTGCTGGATGAACCGGCGGCGGGGTTGTCACCTGCTGAACGTCCGAAACTCAGCGCGTTGCTGATGTCCTTGCCCAAGGATGTGACGGTTGTGCTGATCGAACACGATATGGATATTGCTTTGCAGACCTCGGAAAGCGTTTCGGTCCTCTATAACGGACGGATGCTGGCCGAGGGCTCACCCGACGAGATCATGCGCAACGAAGACGTGCATCGCGTCTATATCGGAGGTGCGCATGGCCACTGACCTGTTGGATATTCGCGGGCTGGACCTGCGTTATGGTTCAAGCCATGTGTTGCACGGGGTTGATCTGAACCTCGGCACCCGCCCTCTGGGCATTCTGGGCCGCAACGGCATGGGCAAGACCAGCCTGTGCAACGCCATCATGGGTCTGCACCCGCATTCGGCGGGGGTAATCCGGTTTGACGGCGTGGATATGACCGGCCTGCCGCCCGAGAAACGCGCACAGATGGGAATTGGCTATGTGCCGCAGGGACGGAGAGTGTTTCGGTCTCTGACTGTCGAAGAGCACCTGAAGATCGTCGAACGCAAAGGCGGCGCTTGGTCTGTTGACCGCGTGTATGAAACCTTTCCGCGCCTCAAGGAACGACGCCGCAATCTGGGTAACCGCCTGTCGGGTGGGGAACAACAGATGCTGGCGATTGGCCGCGCGCTGCTGTTGAACCCGCGCCTGATGGTTCTGGACGAACCGACCGAGGGGCTGGCCCCGGCCATCGTTTCCGACGTGATCGACCTGATCGACCTGATCGCAGGCGAAGGCATCGCGGTGCTGCTGGTCGAACAGAACATGCATGCAGCACTGGCTGCCGTACAGGACGTGGCCATCATGGTTGGCGGAGAAGTTGTCGAGCGGATAACGGCAGAGGCCCTTGAAAACGATACGGCGATGCAAAAACGCCATATGGGGCTGGAACCTGGGCAGTCAGGCTAAAGGGAAGGAGAGAGGATGACAAAAAGAGCTTACGTGATCGGCACCGCCGACACCAAAGGGCCGGAACTGCGCTATGTGCGCGATCTGATCGATGCGGCAGGGATGGAAACCGTGCTGGTCAATGTCGGCACCAAAGGCGGTGAGGCTGGCGTGGATGTAACCGCCGCCAGCGTCGCGGCTTGCCATCCTGACGGTCCGGCCTCGGTGTTTGTAAACGACCGCGGGCAGGCCGTGACCGAGATGTCGCGCGCGCTGACGTCGTTTGTGCTGGGCCGTGACGATCTTGGCGGCATCATTGGGCTGGGCGGCTCGGGCGGGTCGGGAATTATTGCGCCCGTGATGCAGGCTTTGCCAATCGGCGTGCCCAAGGTGCTGGTGTCGACCTTGGCCTCGGGTGATGTCTCGGCCTATGTCGGCGCGTCGGATGTGAACATGTTCCACCCGGTGACGGATGTATCCGGCCTGAACCGCGTGTCGCGGAAATTGCTCGGCAACGCGGCCCATGCGCTGGCCGGCATGATGGCGAACGAGGTGCCCGAGGCCACCGATGACCGCCCCGCACTGGTTCTGTCGATGTTCGGCGTCACTACCCCTGCCGTTCAGGCCATCACCGACGGTCTGGCCGAGGACTATGATTGCCTTGTTTTCCACGCCACCGGCAGCGGTGGCCGGTCGATGGAGCAATTGGTCGATCAGGGCGACGTCGCGGGCGTGCTGGACATCACGACGACCGAGATCTGCGACTTGATCGTGGGCGGCTTTCTCAGTGCGGGCGAAGAACGCCTCGACAGCATCGCGCGAAGCAAACTGCCCTATGTAGGGTCTTGCGGCGCGCTGGACATGGCGAATTTCTGGGCCCAGGACTCGGTGCCTGCACAGTTCAAAGGACGCAATTTCTATCACCACAACGCGCAGGTCACGCTGATGCGCTCAACCCCGGACGAATGCGCGCAGATCGGTACATGGATCGGCAACAAGCTGAATGCCTGTGACGGGCCAGTGCGGTTCCTGCTGCCCCTGCGCGGGGTCTCGGCGCTGGATACCGAGGGCGGAGCCTTCCACGATCCGGTGGCCAATGAGGCGCTCTTCCAGGCGTTGCGCGATACGGTGAACCAAACCCCCGACCGGCAATTGGTCGAACTGGACATGCACATCAACGATCCCACCTTTGCCGAGGCCGCGATCAGCAATTTCAACGAAATCTATGTAAAGAAGGATACCTGAGATGGCAGTCACGGGACGCGCAGAAATCCTTGGCCGCCTGCGGGCCAAAATCGCAGCAGACAAGGTCATTGTCGGTGGCGGTGCGGGCACCGGTCTTTCCGCCAAATGCGAAGAAGCCGGCGGCATTGATCTGATTGTCATTTACAATTCAGGCCGCTATCGCATGGCCGGCCGCGGGTCGCTGGCGGGGTATATGTCATATGGCAACGCCAACGAGATCGTCGTGGACATGGGGCGCGAAGTGCTGCCTGTTGTCAAAAAGGTACCCGTTCTGGCGGGTGTGAACGCCACCGACCCGTTCTGTATCATGGACAAGTTTCTGGACGATCTGGCCGCCATGGGTTTTGCCGGGGTTCAGAATTTTCCCACCGTGGGCATCATCGATGGACGCTTCCGGCGCGAGCTTGAGGCAACCGGCATGTCCTATGACATGGAGGTCGAGATGATCGCCAAAGCCCGCGAACGAGACCTGCTGACCACGCCTTATGTGTTCAGCGCTGACAATGCCGCTGAAATGGCCAAGGCGGGCGCGGATGTGATCGTGGCGCATTTCGGACTGACCACTGGCGGTTCAATCGGCGCAGGGGACAGCGCGCCCGATATTGCAGAATGCGCGCGGCTTTACGATGAATGGGCCTCCGCAGCTCGGGCGTATCGCGATGACCTGATCTTTATCTGCCATGGCGGTCCGCTGGCAGAACCTGAGGACGCGCAGAAATTCCTTGACCTCTGTCCCGATTGCCATGGCTTTTATGGTGCATCATCCATGGAGCGTCTGCCCACCGAACGGGCGATAACAGCCCAGACCGCCGAGTTCGGTAAACTGCGTCGTGGCGCACGCGTCACTGAAGGAGAGTTCCAATGATCAAAGCCTATTCCTCAACCATCATCGCGGTACCGGTCGATCAGGTGTGGGAGCGCGTGCGCGACTTCAATGGGCTGCCCAACTGGCATCCGGCAGCCACTGACAGCCGAATTGAAGAGGGGCACGCCAGCGGCCAGGTCGGGTGTGTACGCAATTTCGCTCTGACCGACGGCTCAGGCCGCATCCGCGAGACTTTGCTGTCCTTGTCCCATACGGACAGGGAGCTGTCCTATGACATGCTGCCTAACGGCCCGCTTCCGTTCGTTAACTATGCGGCGAAAATGCGATTCTCGCCGATTACCGACCGAAACGAAACCTTTGCGGAATGGTGGGCCGAGTTCGAGGCTGGAGACGGGCAGACCGACCACTGGCACCGTTTCGTAGAAAAGGATGTGTTCTTAGGCGGCTTCCGCGCTTTGGAAGAGAGCTTCTCCTCATAGTGTGAGCGATTCGTGAACCGCGACGGTTGTGTCGCAAAATTTTCGATGGACCAGAGCCAACGTTATGCTAGACGCAGTTATCCTGCGAGCTCAGCGAACATCCGAAAGCCGGATGTCGTATCGCTAGAGTATCGTCTCTTCCGGATCATGTTAGCGATCTCGATCCCATCAAGCTTGGCTAAAGCTGATCCGAACGACTTGAACCCACACATGTGCCGCACTCGTCGTTTGATGAATCTGTGATCCTGTTCGATCATGTTGTTCAAGTATTTGGACCTGATCGTCTGTATTTTCGCAGGGCAACTGAACCGCTTCAGGATTTTGTTAACTTCTCGAATGAAAGGGTCGCCTTGAAGCCGTGAGGCAAGTGGCACATGGCGGGCCTCTGCGACTCAGTTTGGGCGCGACGACGCTGTGACATCCCCTCGATCCCCGGCGTCCATTAAAAGAAGGGCGACCGCTATCGAATTTTCTGTTTACTTTCGAGTGTGTAGAATGTCTTTCGAATTTTATCTTGCCACAATTGGAACGTTCCATTACAAATTTTGGAACGTTCCAATTGCGGGGTGATAAGATGAATTGGGCATTTGTCGGAGCGAGCACAATAGCTTCGCAATACATGTTGGACGCGGTGCGCCGGCAGGTGGGCAACAACGTGACCTGGGTCGTCAGCAATTCTCCAGATCGGGTTCAGACCTGGGCCAAGGAACACGGAATTCCCAACGCAACTACAGACTTGGACGCTGCGCTTTCTGACCAGAACGTTCAGGCTGTTTATGTTTCCTCTACCAATGAGAAGCACCACGGTCAGGCAATGGCAGGCATTGCGGCTGGTAAACATGTTCTATGTGAAAAGCCGCTTGGGATGACTCAGGCGGAAGCTGTAGAGATGGTGCGCGCAGCCGAAGCGGCTGGCGTGACCTTTGGTACAAATCACCACTTGCGATGCTCTGGCAGCCATCGTGCCATTCGTGACCTTATTGCTGACGGGCGCGTCGGTGACGTTCTTTCGTTGCGTATCCACCACGCGGTGCATTTGCCGGGGAACCTACAGGGGTGGCGCATCAACTCAGCAGCTGCTGGCGGCGGCGTGATCCCCGACATCGTCGTTCATGATGCGGATGTAACGCGGTTCCTGCTCAATGAGGACCCGATTTCTGTCGTCGCGCAAATGGCCAGCTCTGGGATGGGGCAGGGGGTCGAAGACACGTGCATGTCGGTGTGGACGATGCCCTCGGGGGCAATGGTCATGACGCACGAAAGTTTTACGCACCCCTTTGCCGGGTCGGGCCTGCAAGTGCATGGGACCAAGGGCTCGATCTTTGCGGATGGCGTCATGACGCAGCGCCCCGTTGGGGCAATAAAACTGGTGACAGAAGCCGGAAGCGAAGAAATCCCGTTTTCGGAGCATTCACTCTACATTCAGGGCGTTTCCGAATTTGTCGCTGCGGCAGCGGGTCAGGGTCGTCCAGCTGCGGATGGATCTGATGGAGTGAAATCGCTGTCCGTCGCGTTGAGCGTTCGTGAGGCTGCTGCGTCAGGCAAGCGCATCAATGTAGACTATGGTGGCTTCTGATGACCAAGCTCGTTTCCGTATCCGAGGCCGTTTCTCGCGTTCCCGACAATGCGGTGGTAACCGTTTCATCATCCTCGGCGCTGGGGTGCCCCGACCTTGTGCTGAAGGCGCTTGGAGAGCGGTTTCGCACGGAAGGGCATCCGCGCAACATAACAACGCTGCATCCTATCGCCGCCGGGGATATGTATGGCGTGAAGGGCATGGATTATCTGGCGCAGGATGGGTTACTAAGCCGGGTTCTAGCCGGATCGTACCCGTCGGGCCCTTCCAGCCTTGAGATGCCGGAAATCTGGAAAATGATCGTCGAGGATCGGGTCGCCGCATATAACGTGCCGTCGGGAATTCTGTTCGACATGCATCGCGAGGCCGCAGCGCATCGGCCCGGTGTTCTGACGCAAGTCGGACTTGAGACCTTCGTGGATCCCGTCCGCGAAGGGTGCTCGATGAATGCGCGTGGCGCGGCAGCGCCTATCGTGAACCGGAGAGAGTTCGACGGTCAGACCTGGCTACACTTCCCAAACATCAACCCGAATGTGTGTGTTTTGCGCGCAACAACGGCGGACGAGTTCGGCAACCTGACCTATGAACATGAAGGTGCCTATTTGGGCGGATTGGAGCAAGCGATTTGCGTACGCAACCACGGTGGTCTTGTGATCGCACAGGTTCAACGAGTGACTGCCGCCGGAAGCTTGCGACCCCATGACGTGCGCGTGCCAGGGCATCTGGTCGACCTGATCGTTGAAGACCCGGACCAGATGCAAACGACTGAAACGTCTTATGATCCTGCGATCTCTGGCCAGATCATGCGCCCTTGGGACAGCTTTTCGCTGGCCGAGCATGGCGTCGAAAAGGTCATCGCCCGCCGCGCCGCGCAAGAGCTGCGCACAGGGATGAGCGCCAATCTGGGCTTCGGCATCAGCGCCATGGTTCCGCGTGTATTGTTGGAGGAGGGACATTCTCAGGCTGTGACATGGGCGATCGAGCAAGGGGCCGTTGGAGGCGTCCCATTGACCGGCTTTGCCTTTGGCTGCGCGTCCAACGCACATGCTTTCGTGCCGTCTCCACAGCAGTTTATCTATTTCCAGGGCGGCGGCTTCGACATGTCGTTCCTTTCTTTCCTTGAGGTCGATGTCGAAGGTAATGTGAACGTTTCCAAACTTGGTAAGAAGCCCTACCTGACAGCTGGATGCGGCGGCTTTGTTGATATTACCACACGTGCCCAAAAGATCGTGTTCTCAGGCTGGTTCGAAGCTGGTGCCAAGATCGATCTGGCCGATGACGGTATCCGCGTGAATGCCCCCGGGAAGTTCACCAAGATGGTGGATCAGGTCGAACATGTCACATTCTCCGGCCGCCGTGCCCGCGAAACCGGACAGGACGTTCTTTATGTAACAGAGCGCTGCGTCATTCGTCTGTCGGATCAGGGGTTGATCGCGACGGAAATCATGCCTGGCATTGAGGCGCAGCGTGACATTGTCGACGCCTCGGGTGGTCGCGTTAAAGTCGCGGAAAATGCGGTTCAAATGCCTAAATCGCTGTTCGCAGAAGGTCGCATGGGGATGACCCTGTGAGCAGTCTCGGGTTTCATATAGAAAGTGCAACCGCCGTCCTGACTTTGGATAATATGGCCAAACTGAATGCGTTGACAGTGGATATGCTGGACGCGCTGATGGTTCGGCTGCAAGAGGTCGAGCGTGATACGTCCATTCGTGCCCTCGTATTGACCGGCAGGGGCGAAAAAGCGTTCTGTTGCGGAGCCGATATCGGCGCGTGGGGCGGTCTGAGCCCCGCCGAATTCGCGCGTCATTGGGTTCGTGACGGGCATCGCATCTTTGATCGGCTAGCACGGATCGGCAAACCGACTATCGCTGCGATCAACGGTCACGCCTTCGGTGGTGGGCTGGAGCTGGCTAGCTGCTGCGATCTGCGCCTGATGACCCCGCACGCTACGCTGGCTTTGCCCGAAGCTCGGGTTGGGATCGTGCCTGGCTGGTCCGGGACGCAACGGTTGACCCGGTTGATCCCCGAAGCTGCGGTCAAGGAGATGGCACTCTTTGGGCGTCGTATTGGTGCAGACCGCGCGCTGGCATTAGGCTTTGCGACCGAGGTAACTGACAACGTTCTAGTGCGCGCGCTTGAGATCACTGCCGACCTGAGCGGCCTCTCGCCCCGCGCCACCGAAATCTCAAAAAGCATGATCCATGTAGCGGTTGGTGAAGACGCCCATGCCGCGGTCGAAGCCCTCGGCAGCGCGGCAATCGCAGCCTCGGCGGACCGTGAAGAAGGTGTCGCGGCGTTCATGGAAAAACGAAACCCAACGTTTTCGGGCCTCTGACGATATGAAAGACATCACAATCAACCCTGCCATCCCGTTCGATCTGCCGCCTCTGTTTGAAGGTCGGCACCTTATCGATGGCACGTGGCAGGACAGCGCGTCGGGCGAGACATTCGAGCGTCAATCGCCGTCGCATGGCCACATAGTGAGCCGTTCAGCGTTGGGTGGCGAAGCAGAAACCGTGGCCGCGATCCACGCGGCGCGCAAGGCGTTCGACAGCGGTCTCTGGAGCCGTGCATCGGGCAAGGAACGCGCGACGGTTCTGCTTAAAGTCGCGGACCTGATTGAACAGAATGTTGACCGGATCGCTCTGACCGAAACGCTGGAAAGCGGCAAGCCGATCAGTCAATCCAAGGGCGAAATTGGCGGTGCTGCAGATCTGTGGCGCTATGCGGCCTCATTGGCGCGCAGCACCCACGGCGACAGTCACAATACACTTGGCGCGGACATGATGGGTGTCGTTCTAAAGGAACCCATCGGTGTCGTCTCCATCATTACGCCTTGGAACTTTCCGTTCTGGATCCTCAGCCAGAAACTGCCATTTGCACTGGCTGCAGGCTGTACCGTTGTCGTGAAGCCGTCTGAGATGACGCCGTCGACGACCCTGATGTTGGGCGAATTGCTGGTTGAAGCGGGATTGCCCGCTGGAGTCTGCAATATCGTGCTTGGTTACGGCGTTCCCGTCGGACGCATTATGTCCGGCCACGACAGCGTGGATATGGTCAGCTTTACCGGCTCGACAGCCGTGGGTAAGACGATCAGCGCTGTTGCGTCGGACACGCTCAAGAAAGTTGCGCTAGAGCTTGGGGGCAAGAACCCACAAGTCATTTTCCCGGACGCCGATTTGGACGCAGCCGCCGATGCTGTTGTGTTCGGCGTCTATTTTAACGTCGGCCAGTGCTGCAACTCCAGCAGTCGCATCATTGTACACGAAGACATTGCCGATGAATTCCGCGAGCGTGTCGTTGCCCTGTCGCGCAAGGTCAAGTTCGGCGATCCTCTGAATCCATCGACGCAGGTTGGTGCGATTGTCACGCCCGAGCATAACTCGAAAATCGACGCATACGTCAAACAGGCGCAGGCGTCGGGTGCCACCATCGCCTTGGGTGGTGCGCCGCTGCAGGTCGAAGGGCTGGGCGATCAGTTCTATCAGCCTACCATCGTAACGAACATTCAGCCTGATATGCCGATTGCGCGGGACGAAGTGTTTGGCCCCGTCCTATCCGTTCTGACGTTCAAAACACTGGACGAAGCCGTCGAGCTGACCAATGATAGCGCTTACGGTCTGTCGGCAGGGGTCTGGAGCGAAAACGTCCACACCTGCCTGGAATTCGCCCGTCGTGCAGAAACGGGAACGGTCTGGACCAACACCTGGATGGACGGGTTCCCCGAGGTTGCCTTCGGAGGATTCAAACAATCCGGGCAAGGGCGGGAAATCGGACGCTATGGGTTCGAGGAATTTTTCGAGGTGAAATCAGTGGTCATGCGCATCGGTAACGGCCGCGTGCCTTGGGTTTCGCAAGATTAAGACAGGGCTCTGCGACAAAGGCCCAAAAGGATGAACGCATTAAGGGAGGAAACAAAAATGCGTAAACTGCTAAAGACAAAATCGCTGATTGTGGCTGGTCTGCTTTGCACGACCAGCATTGCGCAGGCCGAAGAGGTCGAGGTTCTGCACTGGTGGACATCGGGTGGCGAAGCTGCCGCACTGAACGTTCTAAAAGACGACCTGTCCGGGCAGGGTATTGGCTGGACGGATATGCCGGTCGCTGGCGGCGGTGGTGAGCAAGCCATGACCGTTCTGCGCGCCCGGGTTACGGCTGGCAACGCCCCAACCGCGGTTCAGGCGTTGGGCTTTGACATTCTCGATTGGGCCAATCAGGGCGCGCTGGCTGACCTGAACGAGGTGGCTGCCAAAGAAGGTTGGGACGACGTTGTTCCGGACGCCCTGAAGGCATTCGCCAAGCATGATGGCAAATGGGTGTCTGCACCTGTCAACGTGCATTCAACCAACTGGGTCTGGGCGAACAAGGCCGTTCTGGACGCTAATGGCATTGCCCAGCCGACCAACTGGGATGAATTCGTCTCCGCCGTTGAGGCCTTGAAAGACGCCGGTGTAACGCCGATCGCGCATGGTGGCCAGGCCTGGCAGGACGCGACCATTTTCGACGCGGTGGCGATGTCGACGTTGGGGCCGGATGGCTACAAGGCGGCATTTGTTGATCTGGACGAAGGAACTCTGGGTGGCGACGCCATGAAAGAAGCCTTCGACCGCATGGCTTTCATCCGCGACAACGTGGATGAGAACTTCTCGGGTCGTGACTGGAACCTTGCAACCGCCATGGTCATCAATGGAGAGGCCGGTTTCCAGATGATGGGCGACTGGGCCAAAGGCGAGTTTCTGAACGCGGGCAAAGTACCGGGAGAGGACTTCCTGTGCTTCCGTTTCCCTGGCACGCAGGATCAGGTCACGTTCAACGCCGACCAGTTCATGATGTTTGATCAAGGTGGCTCGGTTTCGGCTGAACAGGCGGCGCTGGCCAGCGCAATTCTGTCACCGTCGTTCCAGATTGCCTTCAACAAGGTGAAGGGTTCTGTGCCTGCTCGTACAGACGTTGACGGCAGTGATCTGGATGCTTGCGGTCAGCAAGGCATGAAGGATCTGGCAGCTGCTGCTTCGTCCGGCAACCTGTTTGGCTCGATGGCGCACGGACATGCCGCACCCGCATCGGTGAAGAATGCGGTCTACGACGTCGTGACCGCTCATTTCAACGGCGAATATGACAGCGAAACGGCCGTGGTTGAGCTGGTCGACGCAGTTTCGATCGCCAAGTGATCCTAACGTGATCCTCCCGATGGGGCGGCGGATTGGCCGCCCTGTCACCTAAGGGGCGCGAACGCTCCGATCTTTTGCACTCGAACGAGGAGGGCGCGCCATGGCTGCTTCAGCCGACGCGGATTTCAAGACACGCCTTCAGAACTGGATACCCAAGCTGGTCTTGTCACCTTCACTGGCGATGATGCTGGTCTTTGTCTACGGGTTCATTCTGTTTTCGGTCTACTTGTCCTTCACCGACAGCCGCATCTTGCCGACCTTTGGCTGGGTCGGTTGGGAAAACTATGACAAGCTTTGGCGGTTAAGTCATTGGGAGACCTCGCTGATCAACATGGGGATCTTTGCAAGCCTCTATATCGTAATCTGCACTTGCATAGGGCTTGGTCTCGCCATTTTCCTCGATCAGAAAATCCGCGGTGAAGGGCTGCTGCGCCCGATTTACCTATACCCGATGGCGCTGAGCTTCAT
Source organism: Ruegeria sp. E1 (assembly GCF_056534225.1). Classification (NCBI taxonomy): domain Bacteria; kingdom Pseudomonadati; phylum Pseudomonadota; class Alphaproteobacteria; order Rhodobacterales; family Roseobacteraceae; genus Ruegeria; species Ruegeria sp. E1. The sequence continues at coordinate 40,339 of NZ_JBQFPE010000020.1, forward strand.
CGTCACAGGCACCGCATGGAAATGGTTCCTTGATCCCGGCATCGGCCTGGAAAACGTGATGCACACATGGGGTTGGACCAGCTTCGAGTTCGACTGGATCAAGAACCGAGACTACGCAATTTACACCGTCGTGTTGGCGGCGGTCTGGCAGACCAGCGGATTCGTTATGGCAATGTTTCTGGCCGGTCTGCGTGGCATCGACAACGAAATCCTGCGCGCGGCGCAGATGGATGGGGCCTCGAACTGGAACCTCTATCGCCGGATTATCATTCCGCAATTGCGCCCCGCATTCCTGTCGGCTTTCGTGATCCTCAGCCACCTAGCGATCAAGACCTTTGACCTTGTGATTGCCCTGACCGGAGGCGGGCCGGGTCGTGCAACCGAGTTGCCCGCGACCTTCATGTATTCCTACACGTTCACGCGGAATCAGATGGGGATCGGCGCGGCCTCGGCCACGATCATGCTGATGACCATCGCGGCGATCATGATCCCTTATCTGTACGCTGAATTGCGGGAGAAACGCTGATGTCTCAAGCAACTCAGGATACCGCAATCCGCACTGGCCGCGTCACACGCACGCTGATCTATCTGGTGCTACTGCTATTCGGTCTTTTTTACCTACTGCCGCTTTATGTGATGCTGGTAAACTCGGTGAAACCGCTGGAAGAGATCACCGGCGGTGGGATGATGAACCTTCCGCAGGTGTTCACGATTGAGCCCTGGCTGAAGGCGTGGTCTTCGGCCCAGATTGGTGTCGATCCGACCGGATTGAAGCCGTACTTCTGGAACTCCATCAAGATGGTGGTTCCGGCGGTGATCGTATCGACCATCCTTGGCGCGCTGAACGGCTATGTACTGACCAAGTGGCGCTTCAAGTATGACACCATCCTGTTTGGATTGATGCTGTTCGCCTGCTTTATTCCGTTCCAGATCGTGCTGATTCCGATGGCGCGGATGCTGGGCCTGATTGGTCTGGCGGGCACCACATGGGGTCTGGCCCTTGTGCATTTGGTCTATGGGATCGGGTTCACCACGCTCTATTTCCGCAACTACTATGCCGTCTTCCCGACCGAGCTGATCCGGGCCGCGCAAATCGACGGGGCCGGGTTCTTTCAGATCTTCTGGCGCATCCTGCTGCCCAGTTCCGGGCCGATCGCGGTGGTGTCGATCATCTGGCAGTTCACCAACATCTGGAATGACTTCCTGTTTGGGGCCTCATTCGCTGATGCCAACAGTCAGCCGATGACCGTGGCGCTGAACAATCTGGTGCAGTCATCCACCGGAGTTAAGGAATACAACGTTCATTTCGCAGGGGCCATTCTGGCGGCTCTGCCAACTCTGCTCGTCTACATCGTGGCCGGTCGATACTTTGTCCGCGGCCTGATGGCGGGTTCCGTGAAAGGATAAGACCTGATGGGTTTTCTGGACATAGACAACGCGACCAAATCCTACGGCGCGGTCGAGGTTTTGCACAAAGTCGACATCTCGGTACAGGAGGGTGAGTTTCTGGTGCTGGTCGGCCCTTCGGGTTGCGGCAAGTCGACCCTGCTGAACATGATCGCCGGGCTGGAGGAGATCACCAGCGGAGAAATCCGTATCAAGGATCAGGTGATGAACGGGGTCCACCCGTCGAACCGCAATATCGCCATGGTGTTTCAAAGCTATGCTTTGTACCCCAATATGACCGTGGGCCAGAACATCACTTTTGGGCTTGAGATGCACGGCGTTCCCAAGCCTGAGCGCGAGAAAGCGATGCAGGAGGTCGCTAAGCTGTTGCAGATCGAGCAGTTGCTGGATCGCAAACCCGGGCAACTTTCAGGCGGTCAACGTCAGCGGGTTGCCATGGGGCGGGCCTTGGTGCGCAACCCCGATGTGTTCCTGTTCGATGAACCTCTGTCCAATCTGGACGCCAAACTGCGCGTCGACATGCGGACCGAGATCAAGAAACTGCACCAGAATCTTGGCACCACCATCGTCTACGTGACCCACGACCAGATCGAGGCGATGACGCTGTCCAGCCGGATTGCGGTCATGAATGGTGGCTATGTGCAGCAGTTGGGAACGCCGCAGGAAATTTACGACACCCCGGCCAATATCTTTGTGGCGACCTTCATGGGCTCGCCCGCGATGAACGTGGTGCCTGCGCAAGTCGCCGTTCTGAACGGTCGTCCGCATGCCGAGGTTGCAGTTCATGATGGATCAATGGCGCAACTGCCGTTCAGCCAAGACAATCTGGCCGCCTGGGACGGGCGCGAGATCCTGTTGGGCATCCGCCCCGAGACAATAACTGACATGGATGGGGCAGATCGAAAGTCGTCGAACATCGCGCAAATGACCAACCGTATCGTGGTGACGGAGCCCGCTGGATCGGACACCTTTGTCTCGATGCAATTGGGCGGACGTGATGTAATTGCGCGTATGCGTTCGGATGCCGAGGTCGCAGCGGGTCAGGACTTCAACTTTGCAGTGAACATGGAAAAGGCCGTGGCTTTTGATCCCGAAAGCGAGATGCGGATCCTTCCATGAACCGGGCTGACGTCATAATCATTGGATCGGGTATCGGGGGGGCAACGCTGGCTGCCGCGTTGGCACCGTCCGGTCGCCGCATTCTGATCCTTGAAAGAGGAGAGCGTTTGCAGCCCTCACCGCAGGATCGAGACCCAAGAGCGATCTTTGCCAATGGGCATTTCCGCCCGGATGAAACATGGCTGGATGGAGCAGGCAAACCCTTCAACCCCGGAAACTACTACTGCGTGGGCGGCAATTCCAAGTTTTATGGAGCAGCTTTGATCCGCTACCGGAAAGAGGACTTTGAACCGCGTCAGCATATGGGTGGCCTCTCTCTTGGCTGGCCGATGCCTTACGAAGAGTTAGAGCCCGACTACACGACGGCTGAAGAGCTTTATGTCGCGCGTGGAACCACCGAAGAAGACCCTACCGAGCCGCAGCACAGCAAGGGCTACCCACGCCCGCCGGTGCCAGATGAGGTTGACATTGCCGACCTGAGGGGCCGGCTACGCACCACAGGTTTGACGCCATCCTCGGTACCGCTGGGGGTGGACATTGAGACCTGGCTGCAGGCCGGGCAAACGACTTGGGATGCGTTTCCTAATACATGCAGCGGAAAAATGGATGCCGAAACCTGTGCGCTCGCCGAGGCGTTGAAACATGGGAATGTCGAACTGTTGACCGGTGCACGGGTTCGAAAGCTCACGGCGGGTGACGATGGTCGCATAAAAAGCGTCGAGGTTGACGGCCAAGGCGCCTTGCACGCACCGGTCATTGCGCTTGCCGCAGGCGCGGTTCAGTCGGCGGCCCTGTTGCTGCAATCCGCGAACGACAATTGTCCAACCGGTCTTGCGAACCGGTCCGATCAGGTCGGGCGGAACTTTATGAACCACAATTGCTCGGCGGTGCTGGCGCTGCATCCTCTGCGTCGAAATAGGGCAGTCTATCAGAAGACGTTGATGTTTAACGACTATTACAACAGCGACGGGCAGGGTGGCTTGCCATTGGGCAATATTCAGATGCTGGGAAAGATCACCGGACCGATCCTTTCGTCACAAACTCGCCTGCCGGGACCGATTGCAGCGCTAATCGCCAATCGCAGCTTTGATTTCTATGCCATGTCCGAGGACCTGCCGAACCCGGACAGCCGGGTGACGGTCGAAGGAGGCCAGATCAGATTGGACTGGAAACGCTCGAACTGGACCGCGCATGAGGCCCTTGTCGCGCGGCTCAAAGCGCATCTGAAACAGGCAGGCTTTCCAGTGGTTCTGTCGCGCCCCTTTGATCGGCGCACACCGTCGCATCAATGCGGCACAGCACGGATGGGCAATGACCCGGCAAGCAGTGCCGTCGACACGTTTTGCCGCAGTCATGACCACAAGAACCTATTCATTGTCGACGCTTCGGTCCTTCCGACATCTGCGGCGGTTAACCCGGCTCTTACGATCGCCGCACTGGCTCTCCGGGCAGGTCGTCACATCATTGAAACGGAGTTTTCCGCATGACCGGAACAGCATTGGTAACCGGAGGACAACAGGGCATTGGCCTTGGGGTCGCGCGTGCCTTGATAGCGGCGGGATACAAGGTCGCAGTAGCCTCTCGCTCGGCGCCCGACAATCCGGTCGTTCAGGCGGCTTTGGCGGAGCTCGGCACAAGCACAATTTATGTGCGGCACGACGTGTCCGACATTGATCACGTTCCGGCGCTACTGGATCAGATCGAAGCTAGTTTGGGCCCGATCACCGCGTTGATAAACAACGCAGGAGTGGGGGCGCCGGTGCGCGGTGACATGCTGGATCTGAAACCTGAGAACTGGGATTTCGTGCAGAACATCAATCTGCGCGGCGCGTTTTTTCTGGCGCAAGAAGTGGCCCGGCGCATGTTGAAGCAGCCGCTAGAAACCTATCGTTCGATCACCTTTGTCACTTCGGTCAGCGCGACAATGGTATCGATAGAACGGGCCGAGTACTGCGTGTCCAAAGCGGCTGCGGCGATGATGGCTCAACTTTTCGCCGTACGCATGGCCCCACATGGCATCGGGGTGTTTGAGCTGCGGCCCGGCATCATCGCCACCGAGATGACTGCGAGCGTACGCGACAAATACACCGAGCGTATCGAGGGCGGTCTTGTCCCCGCAACCCGCTGGGGTGAGCCCGAGGATATTGGGTCGGTTGTTATCCCGCTGGTTCAGGGGCAAATGCACTTTGCAAACGGGGCCGCTATCCCAGTGGATGGTGGTCTGTCGATCTCACGTCTTTAACGCAGGGCACATCAGAATGTCTGAGGGATTTGATTTCATTGTTGTCGGAGGTGGCTCGGCAGGCTCGGTCATCGCCGCGCGTTTGTCCGAAGAACGATCGGCGAAAGTGCTGTTGCTAGAGGCCGGATCCACCGACCGCCATCCGTTTTTTCACCTGCCCGCCGGGTTCGCAAAGATGACCAAGGGCATCGGCAGCTGGGGCTGGTCTACAGTTCCGCAAAAGCACATGCAGAACAAGGTCTTCAACTACACGCAGGCCAAGGTGATCGGCGGGGGGTCGGCGATCAACGCGCAGATCTATACCCGTGGCGCGGCGCAGGACTACGACGACTGGCGGCAGATGGGTTGCGAGGGGTGGAGCTATGCCGATGTGCTGCCTTATTTCAAAAAGTCTGAAGACAACGACACCTACGACGACGAATATCACGGCAAGGGCGGGCCGTTGGGGGTGTCCATGCCTGCAGCGCCACTGCCAATCTGCGACGCCTATATCAAGGCCGCGGGGCAGCTGGGGATTCCCGAAACCTGCGATGTGAACGGTGCCAAACAGGACGGCGCAGGGTACTATCAACTGACCCAACGCAACGCACGGCGCTCATCCGCTGCGATGGCGTTTATTGCACCCAACCGCAGCCGTCCGAACCTGACGGTGCGCACCGGCGCACAGGTCCGCCGCATCATGGTGGATAAGGGTAGGGTGACGAGTATCGAGATGATGAACGGCGACAAGATCGTTGCCTCTAAAGAGATTATTCTCTCCTCAGGCGCCATCGGCTCGCCGCGTCTGCTACAACTGTCGGGCATTGGTCCGGCGGATGAATTGGACAATCTAGGAATCGATGCGGTGTATCACCAGCCTCAGGTGGGCGCGAATCTGCAAGACCATCTGGATCTATATTCCATTTGCGAGGTGACCGGGCCGCACACCTATGACCGTTTTGCGAAACTGCATCTCTCGGCCCTCGCCGCACTGCAATATGCGTTCACCCGCAAGGGACCTGTGGCATCTAGCCTGTTTGAAACAGGGGGCTTCTGGTACGCCGACCCGGATGCGCGATCACCCGACATTCAGATGCATCTGGGGTTGGGCACGGGCATCGAGGCGGGCGTCGAGGCAATGCCAAACGGCGGGGTCACCTTGAACGCCTGCTTCCTGCGACCAAGGTCGCGCGGAACGGTAAGGCTGCAAAGTTCAGACCCTGCAGTCATGCCACTGATCGATCCCAACTATCTGGCAGATCCTTATGATCGCGAGATGTCTATTCGCGGGTTGAAACTGGTGCAGAACATCCTCGCACAGGAGGCGCTGAAATCTTATGTCCTCGCCGAACGCCTGCCGGGGCCTGACGTGCGGACCGAGCAGGACTATTTCGACTTCATCTGCGTGCACTCAAAAACGTCTCATCACTGCGCAGGCACCTGCCGGATGGGTAGCGATGACGAAGCCGTTCTGGATCCGCGCCTACGGTTCAATGGGATCGAAGGGCTGCGCGTTGCCGATGCGTCGATCATGCCGAGGGTCAATTCCTCGAACACCAACGCCCCCACCATCATGATTGGTGAAAAAGCCGCCGACATGATCAAACAAGATCAGGGTATCTGACAATGATCCGCCATATCGTACTGACCAAATTCCGCCCCGAGGTGAGCGAACAGATCATCGCGGGCATCTATCACGGCCTCGCAGGGGTGGCCGAAGCCCTTCCAGGGGCCAGCGGTTTCATCGGAGGTCGCAGCCAAAGCCCCGAGCAGATCGAACGTGGCTTTATGCACGGGTTTGTGATCGATTTCGACGATTGGGCAGCGCTGGAGAACTATCAAAACAACGAAACACACAAAGTGCTGGGCGCACAATTGGTCAAGAACGCTGTGGGCGGTATCGACGGTATTCTGGTTTTGGATTTGGAGGTTTGAGAAAATGAAACTGATTCTACCAAATCCCGAGGGGCAGCTAGAACCATATACTCTGACCGGCACGCCGTTGGTGCCACGAGCGCCAAAAGTGCCTCTGACTCGCACGGCGTTTGCCGCGGCGCATGTGGTCTCGGACCCGCTGACGGAACGCGACCCTTGGGATGGGCGTCCAGCGGTGGATTGGGATGCGACGCTGCGCTTTCGTCAAGGGCTGTGGGATCAGGGTTTGGGTCTGGCCGAGGCAATGGATACTGCTCAGCGCGGGATGGGTGTGGATTGGGCGACTGCGTTGGAGCTGATCCAGCGGACAATGACGGCTGCAAAGGCCCATCCAATGTCACCCCGCGTCGCCTGTGGGGCAGGGACAGACCACCTGCCGCTGAGCGCGCTAAATACCGCTGGTGAAATCCTGTCGGCTTACGAACATCAGGCCGAAGCGATTGAGGCGGCGGGTGGCCAGTTGATCCTGATGGCCTCGCGCGCGTTACCGGCCATCAACGCGGGTCCGGACACCTATCATGACGTCTATCGTGTGTTGATCGATGGCGCGGCTGAGCCGGTGATCCTGCATTGGCTGGGCGACATGTTTGATCCCGCTTTGACCGGTTATTGGGGCAGTGCGGATGTCGATGCCGCCAGTGATTTCGTTCTGTCTTTGATCGATGAGAACTCGGCCAAAGTGGATGGCATCAAGATCTCCCTGTTGGATCAAGCCCACGAAGAGGCCTTCCGCGCGCGGTTACCGGAGGGCGTGCGCCTCTACACCGGCGACGATTTCAATTATGCCGATCTTATTGCCGGGGACGGCACGCATTTTTCCCATGCTCTACTTGGCATTTTCGCCGCCATTGCTCCTGCGGCCAGCCAGGCGCTTGAGGCGTTGGCGATGGGTGATATGAACCGCTACACCGCGTTGTTCGCGCCAACTGTTCCCCTCAGCCGAGAGATATTCAAGGCTCCAACCCGGTTCTACAAAGCCGGCATTGCCTATCTGGCGTGGCTGAACGGGTCGCAGTCTCATTTCATCATGCCGGGTGGGTTTCAATCCAGCCGTGACATCTGCCACTACGCGCAGGTCTTTAGGCTTGCGGATCAGGCCGGTTTACTCTCGGACCCGGAACTGGCTAAAGCACGGTTGACCGCGCTTCTTAGCGTGCATGGAGTTGAGCAATAGCCTGAATGCGCAGACCCACGATCATAGATGTTGCCAATTCGGCGGGCGTTTCCAAATCGACTGTAAGCCTTGTGTTGCAGGGCAGCCCGCAGGTGAAGCCAGAGACACGCAAGCTGGTTCATGCCGCAATGAAAGAGATTGGGTATGTGTACAATCGGTCGGCAGCAAATCTGCGATCCACGGGAACGGCGCTGATAGGTTTGGTAATCAACGACCTGACCAACCCGTTTTTCACTGAGTTTGCGACTTCCTTGCAGATGGCGCTGGGGTCTCGAGGCTATGCGGTCGTCGTGGCCAACACAAACGAAGACCCCGCGCTTCAGGATCAGGTGGTGGGCGCGATGCTGGAGCACGGCGTTTCCGCCTTGATCCTATCACCTGCTTACGGCGATGTCGCAAACACCCTGTCCGCGGTCGAGCGAGCCGGCATCCCTTTGATGCAGGTCTTGCGGCAAGTTGAAAGCAAAATGGCGAGGTTTCCCTTTGTCGCCCCCGACTATGCAGAGGGTGGTCGAGCGGCAACGCAGTTCCTGATCGACACGGGCGCGCGGAACATCGCTTTCATCGGTGGTCTGGATGGCGCCGAAGTCACTCGCGAAAGACTGTCTGGCTACATTGGTGCAACAAAGTGCAACGGTATGCGGCCTATTGTGAAGACAGGGAAATCCAGTCGGTCATTTGGGCACGAAGCAACGATCAGCTTGTTCAAGGAGCATCCGGAGTGCGACGCCGCAGTTTGCTTTAATGACCTTATTGCCTTTGGAATGATTAATGCCTGCCATGAAACGCAAGTTAGGATTGGCACAGAGTTTCAGATCGTCGGTTTCGACGATATCAAGGAAGCCTCGGAATGCTGGCCTGCACTGTCTACGGTACACTGTGGCGTCTCTGAGTTTGGCGAACAAGTGGCAGACACTGTTTTGCTATGGCTGCAGGATGGAGTTACGCCGGCACAGCAAGTGCGCACTTCCACGCGCTTGGTTTTGAGACAAACCACGAAAGGCATAAAATAGCCAAAGGGAATACAGGCCATTGTTGAGAAGCGCCTTGTTCTAAAGTTGTCGGAAGGGTCTTGTCAGAAGGCCTTTGCTTGAGCGGGGTAGGGCAGTTGCGTAACCTTTACACATGACCAGACCTGCCTCTTGCAAGTACTTTAAAACCAGTCCCGAGATCATCCGCATGGCCGTGATGCTGTACATCCGTTTCCCTCTCTCTTCGGAATGTCGAAGATCTGTTGCATGAGCGAGGTATCGACCTGAGCCACGATACTGTCCGGAATTGGTGGCACAGGTTTAGGGCCGTCCGCGCGATCAGCTAACAGCGGAGCAGAAGCCTGTGCTGCAACAGCATCGAGGTCCGGAATGAGCCCGGAGCGGTTATTTGCCCCCGAAGCTACCTGTCCTCAAAGAGGGATCTGTTGCGAAATTTTGACTGGCGACAGCGATAGCATTGTGCCGGGGGTTAAGCGGCCAGCTCTGCAAATTGCCGAAACGGACAGACT
>NZ_JBQFPE010000021.1:0-48897 GCF_056534225.1 Ruegeria sp. E1
CTGTGATTTCGGAGAATTCGAGATTTTGTATTTGCAGTGAATGGCCGGTTCAACGGGCCGCACCGCGACATCTCGACCGGGTGGTGGAGGTCGGCTTTGGGCCGCCAATGAAAGCGGCCCGTAGTATTCAGATTTCGATGGCCTCCGCTATGGCAAGTGCATCCTCAAGCTCAACACCGAGATAGCGAACGGTACTGTCCATTTTTGTATGCCCAAGTAAGAGTTGCACCGCGCGCAGATTGCCCGTCTTTTTTGTAAATCTGAGTAACCTTTGTGCGCCGCATCGAATGCGTGCCATATGCGCTCGCTTCTAGACCGATCGACGTGACCCAATCACGGACGATCCGTGCATATTGGCGTGTCGAGATATGAAGACGCTCATGGAAGCGACCCGGCCAAAGGTATTCAGACCCAACCATGAGTTCATCTTCCATCCACTTCTCGACGGAGGTCCGAGTACCTTCAGAAATTTCGAAGCGGACCGGTTTCTGAGTTTTACTTTGCAGCACCGAAGCCCGCTCCTTGATCTGACTAGAGGCCATGATGTCAACGACTTTCATCTTTACCAGGTCGCATCCTCTCAGCTTGCTGTCGATCGCCATATTGAACAGTGCGAGGTCGCGATGATTTTCTGCCAATTCAAGTCGAACACGGATTGCCCAGACATGCTTTGGCTTCAGCGGTCGTTTTTGGCCAACGATACGACCTTTGTTCCAGGCTGGACGCAGCGCGCGAATGGCCGGTAAGTTTGGTGTTTCCATGACTGATCCTCCGATCCGCCATGCCCTCACAAGCTACAACCCGACGTTGACGAGGTACCATATCATGCGATTGCCGCACCGCCTTCGAGGTCTGCGATGAGCCCTTTTTGGCCCAGCTCACATAGCGCAGAAGCTCATCTCAAACCCCCGGGCGCAGAAGCCCGGGGATCGCGTCGAGACGGCCCATCATGGACGCAGCATTGGTTTTTCGGTTAACGCATCCCAGCCGTCTTCTTGTGTTCGCGCGGCCAGTAGACTGTCCCAAACCTCTGCCACAAAGGGGTCAGCCGAAGCCATTTCGGAGACAAGCGCGTCCCAGGCTACGCGGAGGCTGTCCAGAGTCTCGGGGCTGTAGAGGCGGACCTCCACGCCCTGTTCTGCCATTTGCGCGACGGCGGCGGCTTGTGAGTATTCCATCCGCAAGACCGAACGCATCGCATTGGTTCTGGCCGCCATGTCGATAATTGTGCGCTGGCTGTCTGTCAGGCCGTCCCAAACGTCGCGGTTGATGATCAGCTCAATCATCGTCGAAGGTTGGTGCCATCCGGGGAAGTAGTAGAAAGAAGCCACGTCCGGAAAATTCAGCGCAAGATCCACCTGGGGAAAGCTGAATTCGGTCCCGTCGATGGTGCCACTTTCAAGCGATGGAAAGATCTCTCCGCCTGCTACCAGCACGGTATCCGCACCGAGGCTTGCCAGCACTTCCGAGGCCAGCCCCGTCCAACGCAACTTGAGCCCTGCAAAATCTTCGGCCCCTTCGATGGGTGTGTTGAACCAACCGCCCGATTCCATGCCGGTGAATGTTACTGGCATAGTCACGAGGTCAAAGCCTGCATCGTCATACATGCGCTGATTGAGCTCGAGCCCGCCGCCTTCGTAGAACCAAGCCATAAAATCGAGCGCCTGCGGCCCGAACGGCATCGACGTGAAAAACGACGCAACGGGCAAGGACCCATGAAGGTAGGCTGCAGCGGTATAGCCCGCTTCGATCTTGCCGTCAGAGACCGCCTGTTGAATGTCGAACGGCGAGACAATCGTGCCAGGTTCCACCAGCTCGATCTGGATCGTCCCGCCGGAGGCTGCCTCGACGTCTGCTTCGAACTGCCGGATCGTGTTGACGACCGGAAGGCTGGTCGGGAAAGCCGATTGCAGGGCGATTGTGACATCCTGCGCAAGGCTCGGGCTATTCATAGCCACAAAGGATAAGGCAGCTAGGGCCAGTTTGGTCATCATTGTCATGGTATCCTCCGGGACCGCTCAGTCAATTTCTCAAGGTGAGCGATTGTCGATGTGCCTTTGCTTTCGAGTTGTGGAGCAAGTTGCGTCCAGTATCCGTGAACTTACACGTATTCGTTCAAGACCAAACTGCAGCTTTCGTCCGCATCTCTAGAATAGCAAAGTCTAGTTTGGAAAGTCCGGTTAGGGTTGCGACCTGCCGAATACGTACGCAGCGCCCTGTTGGATCAGCAATGGCGGCTCAGGAATCCTTTCGACCATTTGTTGACGCCGCGGAGAACGGCCGCATCGAGCCCATTTCGACCAATGCTGCGCTTGGCATAAACGTCCGTTAGGAATTTAGAAGTGGTGTAAGCCTCGTTGTTTGGTCCACTGATTCAATGGCTCTATGCTTGACCGCTCTTGGGACCGGCTATTCCGAAGCCTCATGCGCCGCAAAGGCATCCACATAGTCAGGATGCCAGCGCGAAAGAGCCGGGCGATTGTTGATGATATCGCCCACGGCCCATTCAATCCGTTTGCGGTCGCGCTCTTCGGACACATCATTGTCGGGGCAAAGAATATAGAAGTCCCCGTCCGACATGCGCTTCAGCATATAGTCAATTGCTTCTTCGCTTGTCCAAGCGACAGCAGGTTTTTCCGGCATGAACTTCGCGATCATACCAGTATATGTAAATCCCGGCACAAACAGATGGGCGGTGACATCCACCTCGGCTTGCCGCAAATCGTGCGCCAACATCTCTGTCATGACCTTCACGGCGGCTTTGCTGGTATTATAAGCGGGGTTTCCCGGTGGTGTGGTGATGCCCTGTTTTGACCCGGTGTTGATCACCACAGCGGGGCGCCCCGCCTCAATCATACGCGGCAGGAAAGAATGCACGCCATTCATGACGCCAAAAAGATTGACCTCTAACAGTTTGCGCCAGTTTTTCGCGTTTTCCCAGCTGCCGGACGGCACCGCGATACCGGCATTGTTCATCAGGACAGCCACCTCGCCGAGCGCAAAGACCTGATCCGCCAAAGCATTCACAGCAGTGGCGTCGGTAACATCAGTCGGAAACGCCTGAACAGTTGCGGAGGCTCCAGCCTGATCACGCAGCTCCACCTCGGCTCTGTCCAAGGCCTCACCCGCCAGATCGACCAGCACAACCCCCAATCCGTCTTGAATGAATCGTTGGGCCGCGGCCTTGCCGACACCGCTTGCAGCCCCGGTTACAACGGCCAGGCCACCTTTATCAATTACTTTGCGGTACATGGAGCATCCCTTTTTTCTATGAATGACTCAACGGTTCTTCAGGGTGCCATCTTTTGCTTAAGGCTACCAATGAACGTCTCGTCATCCTGTTGTTTGCGCGCGTTCAGCAATTCTTCAGCATCAGGCCCTGCGTGAAAACGCAGGCGGCTTCCGGTCTCGTTGGCCGCATCCCAAATGACCTGTGCGACCGTTTCTGGTTCAGACGGGTTTGCGGCCAGCTTGCCAAACAGGCGCCCCATGGCTTCGGCCATTGGTGCGTAATCCGGCAGGCTCTCATCCATCGCAAAATCGAAAGAGCTGCCGCCGAAGTTGGTCCGTATCATACCAGGTTGGACAATTCGGACCCGAATGCCAAGAGGTTCCAATTCGTAGTGCAACGCTTCAGATAACCCCTCAACTGCGAACTTGGTGCCATGGTAGAGCGCCCCAAGTGGAAATGTAATCTGTCCTCCGATGGACGAGATATTGATGACCGTGCCTGACCGGCTCTGACGAAAATGGGGCAGAACCGCTTTGGTCACTTCCATCAACCCAAGCACGTTGGTGTCAAACTGACGTCGGATGCGATCCATCGAAAAGGCCTCTAACGCACCGTAGGCGCCATAACCTGCATTGTTCAACAAAACATCAATCTGCCCAAACCGTTCGATGCCAGCGCCCACGGCCGATGCAATTGAGCCCGTATCCGTCACATCCAGTTGAGTCAGATGCACGTTGTCCAAAGCCCCAAGATCTGTGCTGCCCGCTAGGTTGCGCATCGTGGCGACGACATTCCAACCGTTCGCCTGGAAATGTCGGGCGGTTGCCGCGCCAATACCGGATGAAGCCCCGGTGATCAGAATGGTTTTCATGTTATTACTCCGCAAGACTCTAAGCACACAATAATCATCAAATGGGGATGTATCTTTCAGGAATCTCCGTTTTTCTTGCCAAATCCTCCGGAAAACCGTGTTTTCAGCAATAACTCATTTTGCTTTTGTGCTAACGATGGGGGCAACGACAGGAGGCAGTCATGGAACCTCGCACCCTATTGGACTATGTTCTTGCGCTGCTTGACCACGCAGGCGTCGCGCAGGGTGTCGTGACGCATAAGGAAAGCGGGGCAGTTTTTCTCACCCATCCGGCGACCACCCAACATGAATCAAATGTCTACCGCCCGCTACTTTGCGCGGTGCTGCAAGGTGCCAAAGAGGTCGGGACCAGTACCAGAACGCTCACCGTGCAGGCCGGGCAGTCGCTGATCGTCAGCAACGCGCTGCCGGTTGTCTCAAGTATTACCGAGGCAACGCCCGAACTCCCCTACGTCGCGCTCGTGTTCCCCCTTGATCTGGATCTCTTGCGCGCCCTGGCCGCGTCACTGCCGCAGTCATCCACCCATCGAGCGACTGATCCATTTTCGATCTGCCTCGCGGAAACCGGAGACGAAATAAAAAGCGCCCTGTTGCGGTATCTTCAGCAATGCGAAACCGAAGAGACGCGTCACATGCTGGCGCCGATCACGGCGCGCGAAATCCATGCCCGCCTGCTAATCGGGCAGCATGGCGGCACACTTCAAAAACTGGTGTGGCACGAAAACACGGCCAGCCGGATTTTCGCGGCAACGCACGAAATTCGGTCAAATCTGGCTAATCCTCTTGTCGTCGGAGAGCTTGCCCGGCGAGTGGGTATGAGCAATTCGGCCTTTTTTGAGCAGTTCAAGGCCGTCACAGGAACCTCGCCACTGCAATACCAGAAAGATCTGCGCTTGCTTCAAGCCCGCAATGAACTGCAAACCACCGGCTCGAAGATATCAGAAATTGCCTACGGGGTCGGATATGAAAGCCCGGCCCAATTCTCAAGAGAATATGCCCGAAAATTCGGACGCTCCCCGAGACAGGATCGCGTTTCCGAAACTGTCCAATAGGGCTGCTGGGATAAAGCTTAAACACAGCAACGCTTTTGGCCGGAGCCTTTTTGCTTCAGGCATCCGTCATATGCTGGACCAGTGAGGTCAGCTGTCTGTCGCCGTAGCCATCGTCCCAAGCCGTTTTGGTGCGGTCATGCATCAACTGGATGAAATCAGCGGGCGCATTAAGTGAGAGATAGGTGTTCAACGCATCCTCTTGCGCCATCGCATAAACCTTCAGGGAGGCTTCCGCACTGTCGTAATCCTCAAACGGAACAGTTCTGGCAAAGAGATCATGGTAGTCATTGACCAGTTTGATCGTGGCAGGGAGTTGGTCGGCATAAATCTGCATCGGGATGCCTGCTTTTTGGCAGACAAGTGCACCGTAGATCATTCCGAACATGAACCCCTGCCGAACCGTGAAGAGGCTGGCAAAGAGCGCGGCAAGTGCCGTTGGTTTCTCTCCAACATGGGCGGACTTTCCACCCAATTCTCTGATGATACTGCCATAGCGGTCCCAGGTTCCGGCACTGCCCACCGTAAGGATTGTGGTTTCGTCACCGCCAATGCCGGAAGGGTAGGCATTGATCATGCCCAGCATGTAGTCAGCTCCCTGTCTCTCTAGGATGCCGACCAGTCTATCGGCATCCGAGGTATCGCCCGTGCTCATGTCACAGATGGTCTTACCCTTTAGCGAGACGCTCAGCCCGTTGACCAGTTCAACAGTTTCCTTGTGGCTCTTGATACAGATGATGACAAAATCAGACGCCGCAATAGCATCGTTCGGTGAAGAGCAGATCGTGGCTCCAGCCTCAGCAAAAACCTCTGGCTTTTCCGACGTACGGTTCCAAACGCTGACATCGTGGCCTGTCTTGAGCAAGCAATGCGCCAGCGCTGAACCCATATTGCCCAGTCCCAAAACAGCAATTTTCATGATGTTTGCCTCCTGTGGTCGCCAATGAATTACTGCACCAGCATGCGCCGGCATCGGAGGATCACATAGTTGTAAATTCTTCTATATTGTCAGATGATCTTACTTATGGATTGGCGCACGCTTCCCTCTTTGACATCTCTCAGAGCCTTCGCCGCCGCTGCCGAGTTTCGAAATCTGACCCGGGCGGCAGAGGCACTGAACGTGACCCATTCCGCAGTCAGCCAGCAAATCCGCGGGCTCGAACAACATCTCGGCACTCGGCTTGTCACCCGTACCCGGCACGGTATTTCTCTGACATCGCAAGGCGAATTCCTGTCGGCTGGCCTGCTTGAAGCCTTCGCTGAAATGGCCTCCGTGACCGAGAGCGTGTCGAGTGCAGAGGCGGTTCGACCGTTAGTGGTCAGCGCGACTCCAATGTTTTCAAGCGCGTTCCTCATGCCGCGTCTGTCGACGTTTATTGACGAATTCCCCAATATCGAATTGAGGATCGATTCAACGATCCAGGCTGTCGACCTCAAGCCGGGCGGAATTGATATGGCCATCCGATACGGAACAGGTAGCTGGCCTGGGCTTGTCTCGCAGATGCTGCTACCCGGCTGTCTGACGGTCGTCGCTTCCCGCGAACTGATTGGAAACCGGGTGCTCACAAAACCTGCGGAATTGCTTGAATTCACTCTTCTTCAGGAACAGGCATCGGTCGAGTTTGATCTTTGGATGGAAAAGGTCGGAATCCCCCCCGAAACGGACCGGAGGGTCGTCCGCGTGCCGGGCAACATGCTGCTGGATGGCATCCGCCGAGGCGACGGCATCGGGGCGACGGTACCGGCTTTTGTTTCTGACGATTTGAAGTCGGGACAACTCGTGGCGCTGTTCGACGATCCAATACCGCAGATCGGATATTACCTCGTCACTTTGCCGGGCCCGGTTCGGCAAGCTGCAAAGCTGTTCATGCAGTGGCTTTCAAAGTCCATAACTGAACATGAGAGAAGCCTTTTCCGATGGACACCCTCTCACTTGCTGTAAGCAGTAAAGAGCACCGACCACAGTCAAATTGGGTCTGACATACCGTATTCGACTGCGCGTAAAGGGCACGAATTGGCGCCGGATATGATCATGTTCCCGCAACTTGACGCTCATAATCCACACCATCATACCAACCGAGCGATTTGGTGACGTTCAGGTTGTCGTCTATCCGGCCCGTCTATCAACTGCCGGTGCCCCAGTCAGACAATCCGTATTTGCTCAAAATGGCGTCGAACCGGCCATCTTCACGCATCGCGGTTAGGCCGCGATCCAAAGCTGCAGCATATTCAGTTGAGGTTTCAAGGACCGGAGAAAACGCCAGAAATAGTTCTATTGGCTCCAGACACCCGGCGAATTTGAGTTCATCGGACAGCCCGTTCTCCTGAATCACATACGCATTGGTCGTGCTGTCATCCAGAAATGCGTCGATCCGGCCCATAGCGACTTTTTCCAGATTGCGCAGATCTGTCTTTTCACCACTCAGATACTCGACCTTGTTTGCGGGATCCGCCATGTAATCGGTCAGAGCGCCGTATCGGTAACCTGTTATTCCGCCAATAGTAATATCTTTCAATGAGTCGACCCCGTTGTAGCTCCAGTCGCTCGATTTCTGGACAACAAAGCATTGCTGGTCGATGCCTGTCGATACCGATGGCCAAACATAATCCCTGTCTGGGGTTTGCTTGATGTGAATGACGGCATCTTGCAACCCGGTGCTTACGTCTTTCAGCTGTCTTGAGAAAGGTAGTGAAATGAGATCGGTATCATATCCCTGATCCGCAAAGGCCTCACGCGCCAGTTCGATCGCAAATCCCGGCTTGTCTTCCAGCAGCACTTCATTTTCATCGGTGCAGATATGCGGGCACCAGGATGAATAGGTGATGCGAACTGGGTCCGCCTGGGCGAAATGCGCTGTCACAAAGCCACCAAGCAATACCCCCATCCAAATTTGGAGTATAGAAAAAACAGTCATGTCCTTCTCCTTGTCAGTTGTTGAGGTTCGGTTTCAATTCTGCGACCTGAGGCTTCAGGGACGGGGTTGGCTAGAGACCGGTGCGCGCATCCGCTTCGTCTTCGCGCACGTCGATGATTGAAATAAATCCTGAAACTTCGAACACTTCGCGCACCAGCCCGTTGACTCCAAAAACCCGCAGCGTGCGGTCATGTTTTGCAAGACACTTTGTGATGTTCAGCAACACCCGCAGTCCCGCGCTGGCGATGAAATTGACCTTCTCAAGGTCAATCAGAACATTGGTCGAATGGGATTTCGTAACGTCCAACAGACTGGCCTCGAAGGCTTGTGCTGTATTGGAATCGAGATTCCCTTCTGGGCGGATCAATGAAACGCTGTTGTCCGATGTCACTTCCATGTTCTGGCCTTTCAATTTCGCACTTGTCATGAAACTCTCTGCATCCGAGGGCTTTTGAGCTGTGTTTCGTGATCGCAGATCAGAATGCGGTAGACGTTCTTATTGTTTTCTCGCGCATAGCGGAATCCGGCTGTCATTCGCCTAACCAGATGCAGCCCAAGGCCCCCGATCGGGCGTTCATCCAGTCGTGCCGTGATATCGGGCCTTGGAGCTCGTTCGGGGTCAAAGGCTGGCGTGTTGTCGGACACTCTGATCAAGATCTGATTGTCGATCACGCCAAGCGATATGTTCATAAAAAAGGAAAGGTCCCTGCCAGGATTCCCATGGTTTGCGATGTTGGAACAGACCTCGTCCAGAACAAGTTGCGTCTTTGCGACGACCCCTTTTTGCTGGTCATTCAATGCATCAATAATGGCGGCGTTTAACCCGGTGAATGCGTCGGGCAGTGCGGGATACTCGCCGACCCAGCGCTCTTTTAGTTGCCCTTCAAAGAGCAAAGTAAACAAGGTAACATCGTCTGTCCGATCGCCTGCGCCCTCATGCTGTTCAACCGCGCGCAATATATCTTTGGCAAGCTGTCTTGCGTTTCGCTCAGTGACTTCATGAAACAGATGCTTCAGCTTATCTTCGCCAAAAAATGTGTCATCAGGTGCCTTCGCCTCTGTGACGCCGTCCGTATAGAGTAACAGCATATCGCCAGGAGCCAGCAGAACTGTCGATTCCGTAAAGTTCAATCGTGACTTAGCACCAACCACGGGTCCATTCCGGTCCGACAGCTTAGTGACTTGTCCACTCTGGCACCGTAGGAACGGTGGGTTATGCCCTGCATTTGTGTAACGTAGAAGGCCGCTGCGAATGTCTAGAACTGCCACAAAAAGAGTTACGAACATACCGCGATTTTTCGCCCGGCAAAGCTCCTCGTTCACATTCATAACCGTGACAGCGGGTGAAGCCTGCCCCACTGCAAAGGCACGGGTCAATGTCTTCGTGACAGCCATATAAAGGGCGGCCGGGACGCCCTTGTCGGCAACGTCACCGATACAAAAGCAAAACAGATTGTCGTCCAGAAAAAACGCATCATAAAAGTCGCCACCGACTTCGCGGGCGGGTTCAAGTTCACCCCAGATTGATATTGGATGGTCGCCAACGATATCCGAGAAATCCCTAGGAACCATGGCAAGTTGAAGATCGCGCCCGATGCCTAATTCGCTTTCCATGCGGGTGCGTTCTTCGAGTTCATTTTCGTAGATGTCTTGCTGATCCAGCATCTCGTTGAAGGATTCGATCACCTGACCCATTTCGTCCATTGCCTGAACATCCACACGCTGGCGGTGTTCACCGGCTTTCTCCGAGTTAATTGCATCAAGAAGCTGGGCAAGGGGTCGACCCACGATCTGGCGCAACGCGAAAAGAGCAGCCCCGACTTCCATCGACACAGCCAATAACGCGACGCAACCCGCTAGTATCAAGCGATTGCGGGTCTGTTGCCAAATTTCGCTGTCAGACACTTCAATTTCGAGTCTGCCGATTTTTCGCGGCGGGCTGGCGTCGCTTGTCCGGAACACGTCACGTTCCAGTACCGCACTTACTGTATCTTGTTGTGATGGGTTGCCCGCTTGGGTAATGAAATGATCTTCCTCATCATATGCCCGGGCGATGACGACTTCGCGGTTTGCCGCAATCGCTTCAAGGCGAAGCTGGATTTGTCTGGTATCAAGGTTCCAAAGGGGGTTGACCATCGACGCCGCCTCGGTCCGGATCAGTTGGTCGGTCGACACATCAAGCTGGAACACGGCATTTCGGTGGGCCAGCGTTTCGATAATGCTGAAAACTCCCATGACGCTTAGAAAAATGAGAGGAGCAGTGATCCGCAAGAACCGCTGCCGGACAGAGCTCTGACCTGAAGCTATCGACCTCATACGTTGCTCCAATCGCCACCTGTGCGACGGTATCTTTTTCTATCACAGTTTGAGATCGCCATACGCTTCGCATGCCTCCCCGGTGAACCAGATCAATCTCTCGCAGTGATTTGCTGCAGCTAGAAGGTGCACTCTGTCAGACGTGTGCAGCGCGCCTTCGTTTGTCAGATACGCAGCCCGCACTGATCTGATGCCGTTCCCTTTTTCGGAAGTCATCTGCGACAGGATTTCGACATCTTCGGGGTCACGCTCCTGCGCAACATCTGCGAGAAGGTGAAAAATGGTATCAAGACCTTCCGTCGCGGTGACGGGAAAGGAAAGGCCCCGTTCTGAGTTTCGCAACGCCTTCAGTTCTGCGATCAGTTTCTCGATTGTCTGTCGCGCGGCTTCCAGGCTGTTCTGAATGCGCATGACATTGTCCAGATGATTATAAATATCTGTGTCCAGGTCAGCCCGTTCGGTTGAATCTTCGATTGCGGCCCGAACCGTGTTGGCCAGTGTGTCGAACCCTTGCAGCGTTTCGTTCAGTTCTTTTTCAGAAGACCTTGAACGGAAATTCTCTAGTGCACCGATCAGCAGGTCGATCATCCGTTTCTGCTCAAGCGCGATCAGTCGGAATGCAATGCCAGAATCGTCTGGCAGGCGTCCTTCCAGATACGCTGGCTTCGAACCAATCTCGGCAGTTGTCTCTGGGTTCAGCAACCTGAGAATCTGTGCCGTTTTCTTCAGAAACAGAAGTAGCAGGGGAACAGGTGCCAGGTTGAAGAAAATGTAGTGCAGCGCTGCCGCTTTACTTGGATCGCTGGTGATACGGGAAACCAGATCTGCGGCGAGTGGGATGTGAAGTATCGTTTCGGCAAAAAACAAAGGCACCATTATTGCTGCGGCTACAAAGTTGTAGCCAACCTGGTACATGGCCACCTGCCGGGCGATCCCGGTTACACCTGATGACAGGAAATAAGTCAGTACAGACGCCCCGACATTTGCGCCATAGATGAACATCAACGCCTCGGATTGTCCGATAGAACTTGCACCAAAAAGCGTGGTCATCACGACAACGACCGCCATGGAAGACTGGGTGACAATTGTCAGAATCGCTCCGACGAAGAAACTCAGAACCGGTTTACCCTGCGCAAACGCGATGGTTGCGGTGAACCAGGGCTGGCCTTCGACAGCGGATGCGCCATCTCGCATGATCTCAAGACCGAGAAACAGGAAACCAACGCCGATGGCAGCGCTTGCAATTCTTTTGACGCGTGTATTCCCGTAGACATAT
This sequence comes from Ruegeria sp. E1, assembly GCF_056534225.1. NCBI lineage: Bacteria > Pseudomonadati > Pseudomonadota > Alphaproteobacteria > Rhodobacterales > Roseobacteraceae > Ruegeria > Ruegeria sp. E1. The sequence continues at coordinate 11,660 of NZ_JBQFPE010000021.1, forward strand.
GAAACACCGGATATGGCGATCAAAATCATCACAGCCACATGGATTTCAAGCGCCAGAAACAAGACGGTTAATCCTGCCGCCATATTGACGCCCAGCAATACCGGCTGCGCCTGTTTCAAAGAGACCATCCCCGCCCGGACCAGCCCGACCAAAAGGAAAACCGACGCCGGGCCGCTTTGCGTTATGGTGATCATGACAGCGCCAACCAATAATCCACCACCGGTGTGGTCGGTAAGCTTGGCGATACCCTGGCGCAGGCGTTGGCTTGCCAGTTGCTTCAGATTCTGGCTGAGAAACTGGAGCGCAAAGAAAAATATTCCAAGCCCACCCAGAATCTCAGCAATCGTGGAAATGGTAACTTGCATTATTCAAAGTACGACTTCGGACAGGCACAGCGCCAAGTATCTGGATTGCGTTATCCGGTGTCGTTTCACGTTAATGCGTGTTTTGGTCGAACAACTGCAATGACATGAATAGCCGTGCTTTTTTACGCCGCTAGAAAATTCTCCACTCCGCACGGCACGACCAGTTCCCAACAATTTCGCGCCCCCTAGCACTCTAATCGTATTCCCAACCGAGTCATGCACACATCGTGCAAAACAAGTGTTGTTCAGCAGGCACTAAGGCTCTCACCCACAGCAACCGCCAAAGTTGGTGTTTCGATTGTTTCTTACGTATCGTAAACTGAAGACAATGCGTTTTACTGACCATCCCATAAGTTTGGGATAGAAGGCTTTCGATCACAGAGGTACGTTGTTGATTGTATTGCTTAACGAACGGGTGAAATGTGACCGAACCAGCGGTCAGTATTATCGTTGTAGAAGATGATCCGGCAATGCTCCGGTCGCTGGTTTGCGGCCTTGAAACGCAGGCGGATTTCGAAATCACTGCGCAATGTGCGACTTTTGCAGAAGGCGCGACAGCAATTGCCTCCCTTAAGGCGACCGTGTTGATCACCGATCTGAAGCTTCCTGACGGTCATGGCTTTGATCTGATCCGACTGGCACGCAAGCAACTTCCTGATATGGAAATCATGGTTATTTCGGTGCTTGGTGATGAACAAAGCGTCGTAACGGCCATTTCTGCGGGGGCTTCAGGGTTTCTTCTGAAAGACACCCGCGCGCTAGATATCGTGAAGTCAGTGCGCGAGTTGCTGGCTGGACGATCGCCAATTTCGACCTCGGTGGCGCGGTTCATTATCCGAATTGTCCAGCAGTCCGAAACTCTCGACAAAAAAAACAACCTGCTGACCGAACGCGAAATGGATATTCTCTGGGGGATCGCAAAAGGGTTTACTTATAACGATGTTGCAGGGAAGCTTGGCATATCCAGCAACACGGTGCCGACACACATCAAGAATATATACCGCAAGCTGGAGGTGAATTCACGAGGAGAAGCTGTGTTTGAGGCGATACAACGCGGATTGATTAACATCTCTTGAGAAGTGCGAACCAAACCCAGAAGATTGTCAGTGGTCCGCTTTCGCTTGTTTTCTGGGGCGGATTGACTGCCATAGTTTCGCTGTTTCTGGCCTTTGAATTGCTGCCACTGCCGCAACAGGATCTTGCAGTCACGGACGTCAGCTTTTCACAGTTATCTTCAGATAGTCAGATAGTTTCGCTGCCTGACAACTGGCGTTCTCATCCTGACCGGCTTCTTGGCGAAGGAACGTATCGTTTTACGTTCGACCCTCCACCTAACGTGGATCAATGGGCTGTCTATATTCCAAACTATTCGGGACAAGCTAGCGTTTCACTGAATGGGCAGGAGCTTGTCCAAGGGGGGTTTATCAGTGGAGATCTGATTGCCGATCAGGGACTGCCATTTTTTGCGCCAATTCCAGCTGGTTCTGTTTCATCGGACGAGATGACACTGGAAATTACATTACGCCCGGGCGGCAAGTTGATTGGATTTCTAAGCCCGATTTATGTCGGTCCCGCCAAAGCGTTAAAGGGTAGTTATGACTGGCACTATAGCCGGGCTGTAATAGTGCCGATCCTCGTGCAGCTTTGGCAGTTTCTGCTTGCCGCGTTGCTCCTGTTGCTGTGGTATAGCCGAAAGAACGAACGCGCCGCGCTGATTTGCGGCTTGCTGCTTTTATTCAGTAGCCTACACGGTCTGCCCGTTCTCTTGCCCAGCTTCAATTTGCTGGCCGATTTGGTTGCCTTGTTTGGATATGTTACGAATTTCTGGCAATCAGTCCTTGGATTGATATTTGTCTACGAACTTTCCGAACGCAAGCTGCCAATACCGCTTAAATATCTTTTTGTTCTGCCGGGTTTTGCGACAGTTGCCTACCTTTTATTGCCGCCCAGTATTTTCCACTACATCGACGTATTTGCCGTGGTTCCGTTCAGTATCGCCATGACCCTATGGATTATCTTTGTCCTTGTGCGTTCAGCCATCATAGAAAAACGCTGGGAATCGCAAATCATTGCAATCGCCATTCTCGGCGCCTGTACTCTGATGGTGCATGATACACTTGTGATCCTGAATGTGACACCGGACAGGAATTTTCTGCATTTTCGTATCGTATTTATCCTGATCCTCCCGGCGCTGAGCGTTGTTTTCGCCCTGCGTCTGATCGAATCCGCGAACCAGATGGATACGCTTGTCGAGACGATGGAGGACCGGATACACAAAAAAGCATATCAGCTTCGCGAAGCGTTCGAACGGCAAAATCTTCGCGAAGGACAACAAGTGCTTGACGAAGAACGCCAGCGGATCATGCGCGATATGCATGACGGTCTGGGTGGTCAGCTGATGTCGATCATCGCGATGTCCAACAACCGGGACGCCTCCCCCGAGACAATCGAAAGTTTCGCACGCGCTGCCCTGGACGATCTGCGCACGATGATAAATTCGCTGGCGGTCGAGGATGATATCACTGGAATTCTCGGTGCCTTTCGCGAACGGGCCGAACAGCAACTGGCATTGCAGGGGATCGAACTGGATTGGAAAATGATCGAAATACCCCCGATCAATGGCCTCACGCCGTCCTATGCCCTGCACATTGTTCGGATCATGCAAGAGGCCGTAACCAACGCCTCGAAACATTCGGGTGCAGACAAGGTAACTATTCTCTTTGAAATTATTAATCACTCGCCAGAAATTCTTCAAATCGAGATAGCGGATAACGGTACGAGCCATGGTAAGGTCATGGGCAAAGGACAGGGCCTGAAAAACATGTTCGATAGGGCCGACAATCTCGGTGGGAAGCTTGAAGTTGATTTTTCAGACCGGGGTACAATTGTTTGCCTTTGGGTTCCGATTGACCTTCAAAATGTTAACGGGGGCTTCTCGTAGAAAAGGCGTGTAAATCTGGATTTTGCTGAAACATTTACGTTCAGATTTTGCGTGTGCAACGAATGACCGCAAAGCGGGCTGCGACTGCAGCATCAAGAACGCCTGCTGGATGTCGGCTAAGGGCCGCAAGTGACGGCAACGAAACCTTTCAAGCCACACTCAGATTTGCGTCATTCGCAAGAAAGCGTACGCTCCACAAGACGGCATCGATTCCGGGTATTTCCCTCTTCTTCTATTGCGTCCATCGACCAGCTACCATCTGTTTCCAGGGTCAACATCAAGAAACCAAAATCGCTGTTGCTGACTACGATACTTGCCAGGCTGCCAGCAACTTCAATGTTGGTAGCAGTATCGGTGGGCATAGGATCAAGTTGGGTTCCGCCATTACCGCTTATTCCCTGCACCGGCCCGTCCAGTAAATCGATCGCCTGAAAGGCGTGGATATGGCCTGACAAAACTAGGTTGACTGTTTCCGGAATGATCCCGTTGAACGCCGCCCGCTGTGTGTCGTCACCATCAATCAGCTCTCCAAATGCGTGCATGTTCACCCAAAGCGGTCGGTGCGTGAGAATCCAGGCTTCGCCGCTGGTTTTCCCAAACAAGTCTGTGGCCATTCGCCGGTAGACGTTTGACAGATCGGGGCTACTTTGCGGTGCCGGACCGGCCGAGGAATCAAACGAAATCAGATCAAGACCATCAACGGAAGCGATCCACGGCAGGGTTACTGTGGGACAACTCAATGGAACGGACCCGGTTTCGAAATACCGGAACCACCCTTTGTCGCCGCGTCCACAGTTTTCGTGATTGCCCCTCAGGAAGAGAAAGGGGACGCGCCCGAGCAGACTGTCCGCCGGATCCAGCCAGTCTGCCGACCAGGATTTGAAAGTGTCACCAAAAGGAGATCCACCGCATTTTTCTGCGTCCGGGCATTCCGATGCCCGATACACGTAGTCACCCACATGGATAACCAGATCTGGCGATCTGGATGCGATCTCCTCAAGGATGGCTTTCAACGGCCAGGTGGTTGGATCATTGCAGTTCTGTACTCTGGTGCCGCGAATTCGGCACCCTGTATCCCCGATCACGGCAATCCGTTGCATGCTTGGATTGAGCGTTTGCAGCGGATTTCCCCCAAGCAGTATCTTCTGAGCCAGTTTTGGCGCGCGGTATTCGCAAACCAGATTAGGAAACTGGTCCTCTGGCAATGCTCGCTTTTTCATTGCAACAGCCCGACCATCGATTTGCAACAAAGGGCAGTCAACTGAGGCAGAGATTGCTCTTACAATGATCTGATCATCGGGTCCGAGTTGGACCCAACTATGCAGCAAGTCAGCTTTGGAAGACAAAACCGTGAAACACAGCCAAACCCATGCCGCGAAAACGAGTGAAGCAGTTTTGGTCAACATGCCGACCCCTCTTTCGAAAAATGCTGCAAGCTTAGGTATGAGGCCCCGTAAGTCCAGTGAATCTCAAATCCTGCTGACACAAGCGGATCAAAAGGAACTCAGTTTAGAACAACCGGCCGCCCGGATCCAAGCGAAGTTGAACTGGCAGCCATAGTCTACTTTCTCAGCTGATTTATATCAGGAATGCAGGATTTTCGGTGTTCGGGTAGCTCCGTGGCTCCATCTGTGCGCCTTTGGAAAATGTTGTGATGAAGAAGTTTGATTTTTGGTTGGGTCAACGTACCTACGACTTCGAATGGCCAGGCGCTCCGCGACAAGGGCCTGCCGAGCTTTCGGGCCTCGGCCTGAATTGAAATCGTATTTTTTATCCAATCCAGATCACCGTGGGCAACAAGCTGTACCTTTTGGGTCTCTGCAACAAACGAGTTGAATGAAACGTCACCGGCATCGATTTTGATGGGCGTGGCGAGGCAGGTGATCTTACTGTACCCTTTTCTCAACTCTTCGGAAATCAACCAGGGAAAGATGCCAAGACCGGACAGTTCGAGAAGACTGGTTGATATTCCACCATTTGACATCGCGATAGAAGCGGAGCCTTTCATCGAGTTAATATAGGCCTCTGCCGAACGCCGGTTTCCGGAAAGCTCAAAACTCCCATGCAGCCGTCCAACTGCCGAGTATTTGGTATCAAACTCGCTGAACAGGGTTGCCAGATTCCAATCCTTTATTATGCCCTGAAGTGAAAGCAATTGCGGACTCTTCACCATATTCATTCTTGCATTGGCAGAGAAATGACCACCATCATAAGCGACTGCGACAGGCCCAAGCTGGGCAAGGCCGTTCTTTGCCTTCAGGTGGCTGGATAAACTGGTTATTGCCTGTTCGCCCTCGATTTTCTTGACGTCAATGGACACATCGACGTCCTGATCGAGCAGAAAATCTTCTGCCTCAATGAGGTCGGTAGGTTTCCCTTTCGACCTGTTGCCAATCGCGCCCCTGGTGCCGGGTTGGCGAAAGCTTGTTGCGATGCGTGAAACAACGGCTACAGCGTTTTTGACGTCCTGAGTTGCGATGCTCTGACTGGAAATCTTGCCTTGCGTCAGAGGACGCGCGCCAGCCGTGGATGTCTCAAGTTTGGCGCTCAGTTCAGACTTGCCGGATGTCAGAGCAATGACACTTGAGAAATCGTCTTGTTTTCCGTTCGCGGTCAGGCTGATCTTTAACGGTCCGGCGTTGACTGATTTCTGGCCGATGGCCGCCAGAAACTGGGCGATGTCTTTGACAGCCAGATTGAAATCGAAAGACAGGTTTTCAAAGTCATTTACATTGCCGAGTTTGGCCTTGGTCCTCAGTTCCCAGATATCGGTATCAACTGTCTGGGCATCGAATTCGTTGAGACTGAGGAACCCCTGTAGATCATCCACAGAAAAGCTGCCTTCGACGCTGCCTAGCGACTTTGCGCTAAGGTCCCGGAAAAACAGCGATGACGGTATCGACATCGTGCCGCTAAAGTCGATCTCTTTCAGGCGCAACAAGTCTTTGATGTTGCCTTTGGCAATGAAATAGGGTCGGTCCTGCGGTCCTGCCTGTAACGCGATATTTTCCAGCGTCAGGTTACCGTTGTCAGCACGAAACAAGCGACCAAAACGAACCGGACCGATCTGTTTTAACTCGTTGTCAAACGCATTTGTCGTGAGGGTCAGATCCTGGAATTCCAGCGCGTTTTCTGTGCCGACGACATGGGTCGAAAGGTCGGTGAGCTTTAGATCCTTTAGATCCGTGGCCGTTTCAGGCGGGTCGCCCTGCGGATAAAAGCGCCCATCAATAACAATATCGATGCCTTCGAAACCGATCAGATCATCGACGGAGCCTTTCACTGTCAGCAACTGACCGGTCGAAAGGTTCAAAGCCGTGCTGAAATTCGTGATTTTCAGCGTTGGGTTCTGGCTTTGTATGTCGGCCGCCAAATTTGCCTGACCTTCAATATCGCGGTCAAGGCGGAGAAGTTCGAGCAGATCGCCGATTTCGCCGGTATCCAGCGTCAGTTTGCCTTCGAAGCCACCACCGTTTTCCGCCGTGATCGGGTTGCCGTTGAACTCAAGTTTCATCGCTCCGAAATCTGCGGTTGTTGTGAAGGCGTGTCCTCGTGGATAGTCACCTTTGATCTGAAAGCTCTGCCCGTTCACCGTTCCCTGGCTTGTCACTGTAGCACCCGCATCATCGTCCATCTGATCCAAGCGCAGGTCTTTCAGCTCGAAATCGAACTCGAAGCCCGTTGTTTCGTTATCCACGATCAGCGCGACCGAAGAGAATGCTGCTGTTTTGTCACTCAGGAAATCCAGAATGCCCCCGTAGTCCTTCTGCGCCCCAAAAGGTGTCATACTGACCTCAGGTCGATTATTCGCGACCCAGCTTTGGTTTCCCTCTTTGTCGGTTAGCATTCGAACTTTCAGGTCATCGATAACCAGGTTGTCGATATCGATCTGACCTGAAATCAACGCCGACAGGTTCAAGTCCAGCTCCAGGACGTTTAAGGCCGCCAGATTTACATTCTCAATGGCCTCGCTTGGCACTTCCACCTTGGTTGCGCGGATGTGACTTGTCGTCCCCAGAATGATGCTGACGTCCCCCTTTATGTGCACTGTCTGACCGATTTGTTCTGAGAGCATCTTTTCCAAAATCGGGGTTCGAAAGCCGGAGAACACAGGCAAGGCTAAAGCGGACCAAAAGAACATGATAACAAGAACGACGAGCGACGCTGCACGTCCTGTTTTTCGAAATATTGCCCTCATGGTATCCCACCAGCTTAGCCGCACATCGCCAACGCGTTTGAAGAAGTCTGCATATAGAAGGTATAGAACAGTGTAGCGTGAAGGAATTAAATTGAGCTGTGTTAGAAATCGTCCCGTTTGATTGGGTAAAAGGCCAGTACAAACATCGCCAGAAAAACTGTTAAGGACATGCCTGCCCGCTCTTTGACAGATGGGCAACATTTGATTTGTATTCTATCGAAACCGACATTGATCAAATGAAATTCAAATGCAGCTTCGTCCGCAGACAGTGAGTCTGACGGTCGTTGGATTTAGCTAGCGCAGCGAATGACCGCAAAGCGGGTTGCGAATGCGGCATTCAGAGCGAGTGCTCAATGTCAGCTTTGGGCCGTCCGCGTGATCAGGCACTATCAGGCAGAGGGCATTGCTGCGACGGCACCGAAGTCGGCTTAGAGCCCGAAGAGGTCGTTGGCCACAATGGTACGGAAGGCTGCTTTCACCCTTTTGCCAAATCATGTCGCAATAAGACCGAGTTGTGATGCCAATCCCTAGATATTGTTTTGAGCTTTCGAGGGCCGCCGAAGACTATTCAGAGCAAGTTGCGAACCAAGGTGTTTGAATTCATCTTTGTGGATGCACGCAAAACACAATCCTAAGACTTCGGTTGTGTCTCAAAATCACTCATCCTCCAAATCTGCTGCAACCCCACCGCTTTCGCCTGACGGCACTTTGTTAATTAGAAACAAAGTGTTGAGATAGGTGGTTTTGCTGACGCCAGGGAAGCTAGCGGCGTGATCATCCTGCACGCTGTTGCTATGAAAAAGTGCATAAATAGCCGCCGCAAATTTGCTCGGAAAATCTGGGTGACGACGTGAGGAAACAACAAAAGCATACGGTTCGTAAGTCCTCTGCTGTTCAGAAGACTCTTCGTATTCGCATGGGGACTTCGTTTCTGACGCTTCCGATATGGTGGCGCGGATAATATCTAAATCCCCGTAGTATCGGGCAAGGTAACCGTCGCAAAACCGAGCCGCGGCTTCATCGTGTGTCTCGAAAACGAGAACGCAGATAGCGGTTCTGTCCCCAGGACTTTCCTGTTGGTCGGACAAAACCCTCTTTTCGACCGACGTTCCTCTGACATAACCCCAGACAGACACATTTGTGTCAGGAGTTTCAATCTTCTCATCAGGCCCATGATATCTAAGCTGAACATTGGCACTAAACCATTTTTTGATACGACCTTGGCTTGTACTGTCTTCTGTCGCCTGTGTTGAGTGGATTGCGTGCTCTGTTTTCTGCGGAGCCCAAACATCGGCAATTACTTCATCGCAAGATTTTGAGTTCGGAAACTTCTCTGTCTCAATCTGGAAGACTCCTTTGCCTGCGATCTTGCTCTTAGTTTTCAGTTCTACGTGGCCGCCGTTAGCAACAAAATAGATCGGGGAGAAATGAAGCGCACCCAGGTCTTCGTTACCACTTTTGGCACTATCCGCGAAGTGCATAGCCCGGCTTAGAGTCAGTGTGGTTGGATCACATAGTAGGTCATAACCACCGGCTCCAGTTTTAAGGAAATCGGCGCGCTTTTTTGAGTCAACCTTGACAATCTTGGGCATGTACCCAGTGTGCGCTACGGCTTTCAGGCACAGATTGTAAATAAAGCCATTAAATCCTTTTGTGCCTTCGTCCCACCAAACAAATGGTCTGGCATCGGCGCGGACCCCAACAACTACTTTATCAGACAAATCATTGATTTGCGCCAGTGTGGGGCAGGCGAATGTCAGAAGTGTAAGAAAGGCAACGATAGTAGTTCGCATCAAACCCCCTCACCTAGCGCCGTTTTTAGGTGTTCGTCATCATCGTCACGCCAGTCTTGCAAGGCACGAACAAAGACATAGATAACAATCAGACCTATGAGTGCTGAATAGAGTGTAGTGTAAAAAATCAATCCCCCATCTATCGCGTCGAGCCCAATCCGGCTGTTTTCACGGGCGAAAACCAACGACTTCAGATATTGGCCTGAGAAGCCCAGAGTACCCGTCGTTATGGCCGAGAAGAATAACCACGAAGCTATGCGAAAGCTCTCATTGGTTTGCTTCTCTTGTAAGTTTTGCTGTTTGTTTGACTCAGCATTTGATTGCGCTTCAACTGGTAACTGCCGATTGGTTTCTGATGCTTGATCACTACCATTTTTGGAAGTGTCTTGCACTTTGAAAGCATCAAGCAATATGATCACAAAAACCGCCAAATTGACACCGCGCAATTTCGATACTGCCTCGTACTCGAAAACATTGGGGAGATCCTCTACGGCCAGTTTCCAGCCATAGTTCGCAGCGGTAAGCCAAATAAAGATGCCCAAAACAATTAACATAGTCAGCAGCCAGGAAACGACCACAACCAAAAGGTATTGGGGCAGCAAACTGATCAAGCTAGTCGACCAAGTATCCTTCCATCGAGAACGATTATTGAGAAACCCATAGACCGTCAATGCGATACCCAGTGGCAAACATAAACTGAACAAGGCGTCTAAAAATTGATACCAAACAGGGTCTAACCAGTTTTCGACTTCTTTATTAACACTTAGCTCGTAGGAAAATTTTCCAAAAGTCAAGCTCCATGCGATAGTCGCCAAAACAGCCGATATTGAAATCCAGACAAAAACGCGAATGATTTTTTGAGTGTTTGCGCTCTGGATTTGGGAAGCGTCTATCGGGTTGGCGATGAAATCATCAAGAAGGGTTTTAGCTTTTACGTATTGCCGTTCCCAATGTGATCGCTTGGGGTTTTCATTCGTAACCAGCTCTTTGGAGTTTTGTCGAATTATTCCACGTTCAGCATACAATGCGATCAATATGCAAAACCCATTTGCCAAGTCATGTGCACTTTCGATAAGGACTTCCCATTTGTTCGATCTTTCAGCTTCGGTTTCGCCGAGCTCTCTATCAGTCCGGCCGTCCGTTTCCATTTCTGTTTTTGGATCGGCCGCAGTCTGCTCTGCCTGGCGATCAAAGCTGTTCAGTTCGTCTAACTCAGCAAAGAACTTTTTCCTTTGGTCACGTAATTTGTCTTCCAAGTGAAGAAAGCGTTGCCTGTCTGAAGCACGATGGAGTTTGAGTTTTTTGTCTAAAATCCAATTGGATGCCGAAAAAATGACCAGTAAATCTCGATAAGCACTGGGTGAATCCATTCCCAGTCTTCCCAGATTGCGATTGCAACATTCGATTCGCTGCCAGTCATTTTTATCGATGAGAAGGCCATCTACCTCAAAGTTATGCCCTTTTGGTAGCGAAACTCCCCTATGCAGAAGCGAATCCCGGATATCTAGAACGCGTGTCGGTATACCCGCCAACCTGTGAGCCCAATTACGTGCCTGTTCCTCCAAGCGCTTTAGAATTGGCACCGAAGGCGCCAAGCCCACCATAACAAGCGCCACCGCAAGCGATACTTTCGGGTTTATGCCCAGTTGTGTTTGCGTGGTCGTCCCGTCGGCATTGCTACCGACTGCGTCAGCGCCAGCCCCCACCTGTCCACCGGACAAACCACCAAAACCCAAAAGTGCAAAAACGTTGGAGAATCCGCAAACGAGGAAGTACACGCTCAACAACATGAGCGTATACCCAAGATACGCGCGCATAACGACAGCACGTGCTCGCAATTGGTCGGGCGTTACCAACAATATCAAATCGTCAAGATTGTAACGATCCTCATAATTCGCTCTGTTAAACCGCTCAAATGAGTAAAATACTACAACCAAGGCGCCGAAAAGCAGGCCTACCCAATCAGGTACTCCGGTCATTTTTCAATCTCAGCTTTTTGAAAAGCTCAAAGCAGGTTAGTCAGCGGCATTGAGAAGGTGGGCAAGCCTGTGCTTCCACGACAACTGGAGCCGCAAGTGTTAAGAAAAAACAGATCAGTAAGAGACGCATGTTATCACACCCGAAAATCGTTTAGCGAAGAATTCTCCAGTATTTCATTACAAACAAATTCCAATTATTTGGCGACAATAATAATAAGCTATTGATTGATCAGCCACATTTCTTGTGGTACGTTTTGATCTTACATCAAAACTGGTCGTCGTGTCAAACTACCTAATGACTTGCATCCCTGCAATTTCTTGGCGATGCGTACGGTAAACTTCCATTGCAACTCAAGAATACTATCCGACTTCACTTAGCCAATCGTGCAATATTCTGCTGGTTAATTAACTTTGTTTCTGCGGTGCCAAGAGCCCGTAATAAGGCTCCATTTTATCAAAGCGGACGTTGAGCAAATGGCAGCTTTGTCCCGCATTCGGTGAGTTCAAAGGTGTCCAAGTTTTGCGCCCGCAGCGAATGTCGGCAACGCGGGCTGCGAACGCAGCATCGCGTGTGGGTGGCGAATGTCTTTTATGGGCCGAACACGATCGTGGTTTCCCGCTTGATCCCATCACCGGCAACAAGAAAGCTTCACTGCGGCCTTTTCTGCCAGCATTCTATTATTACAGTAAGATGGCATCGCTGATCATCGTCGTATTAGATTTTCCGCAAGTATGCCCAAGAGACATACCCCTTTAGTCTACGAGCACGCTCCAATGAAACGCGGCACCAACGTGTGCCACCGGTCTGCTCGCAACTGTGAACTCGTAGTGCGGTTCCATTTGGAAGACCAACGATCACATTGAACCCTGTTCCAGGTCCGCTGCGCATTTTTAGCATGTCACCGTCTTCGACTCCAAAAACCTCATAAGGTCCCAGTGACGCCGCCGCAGCCGGCTCAACGCCCATGACGACCCCTAGGAACAAAGCCGCTAAGGGTGAGAAGATTGCATTGCGCATCTTGATGTCCTGCTTGTTGCCTCAACTACAATCGTAGCAATTCGGGTCACCAGAAGGAACAACTCCCAGAAAGAAATGTACGTGATACCAAAGCCTAAACCCCTACATATCTTCCAAGTGGTGGGGAACTCTGGCCCAGTTGGGGGCATCTTTCGCAAAAATCTTTTTCGATGGGCTGAAGTTGTTTGGTTCATCCAGTGTCCCAGCTGCAATGCTCGTCAATCCGAAGGCTGTCACACCCCACAAGCCTGACCCGCAGGTACCGCAGAAATGCTTGATAACAGGTCGGCCTTCCTTTGAGGTCTTCTCAAAGGTCCGTGGTTTGCCCTTCAGTAGCTGTAGATTTTCTGACTTTATCATGTACCCGGCGTAGCCATCTGTACCGGTCATCGATAGGCAATCTCTGCAAAAACACATGAGTTGCAGTACCGCTTCACCGGTGATCCGGTAGCGCACTTCACCACAGAAGCACCCACCTTCCAATGATTGTGCCATGTTCGTTCATCCCTCTATGTCCACTGGGAAGAGTAGTGAACATCGTATGCGCCCTAATCTGAGGCGGCAACATTTCCACATTGCTTCTGGCTATCTCACGCGGAATTTCATCATCTGACTAAATGCGGCAGTTTCCGGCCGTGAAAAATTCTCTTCTGCGTGAGTACGGTCATTAAAGAGAGAAAACTGTGCGGATGTCCGCTCAGTAAATGTAGGTCCGTTCCATTGAGGATCAGAATCCATTCCGACAAATGGATCTTGCAAAGCCATTGGACAGACGTTCTGAATTGACCGACAATCGGATCATGGAGCTGACGGCAACCACACCTGTCCACCTGATCCATGTGGATCCAGACGCCAACATGGCGCGGTTCTATGGGATTGAACTGCAGCCGACGCTGTTTGGCGAAGTGTCCGTCCTTCGCACCTGGGGGCGTATAGGCACAAATGGGCAAGCCATGATGGTGACTTACGAAGGCGAAGGCCAGGCCACTGATGCACTCCAAAAACTCGAAAAGCAAAAGCACCGTCGAGGGTATGTCCCGGTCGGTGAGTGATTTCGGATTGCAATCTGTTCCATAGCAAATCCCGAGCCTGTCGTCTCGTGACCGGGCTCTAGGTTACAGCCGGCATGCCGGCTTCCACCCAGAACACCCCAGCATGATCTCCCTGAGCCAATAGCCCCTGAACCGTCTCTTGCGAGCCGGGGCAGGGGCTATTGGCTCATGGTCGGCCCATGCCGTGATGATCTGCCCGTTCGGGTGACGATCCCTTTTGCGCTCCCGCAGGATCGAAGATCCTTTGGCCATTTTTGGTGGGTCAGGCGGGACTTGGACAAGCCAAACGCCGCCCGACGTCAGGGGGAAGGCGCGGCCTCCCCCCTCGGACAAGACAAATAGACAAGACCGTGTCCTCGCGCGTTGCGCTGCGGGCCGCACCACTCTTATCGATTTGTCCTGTCTCGCCCCTCTCCGCGTTCGCCACGGGGCAGGTTTTAGAGACGACGCCCTTTCAGGGCTCGGCTCAAAACCAGCACCAAAGGGGATCAGCCCCGGAGGTCGCATCACAAAGGAGAGACGGTTTTGAACAGTGAAGTAACAACAGACATCGAGACTGACACCAGCCTGCAGGCGGCAGAGATTGCGGCGCAGAATGATCTGTTTCGGAAAGCCCTGATCGATCCGAATGCGGCGATTGAGATGCACTCCAAAGGCATTCAGGGGCAGGTGTTTGTCACGCCCGGTGTGTCGGGCGAAGGGGTGGAGTTTCAGACCGCGGCTTTGGCTGCAGTGGCGTCGGATGACCAGTTCGACGAAGGCAACGATCCTTATGGTGATCACACATTCGGGACGGTGACGGTCAGCGGCCAGAATCTGTTCTGGAAAATCGATCTCTATGACTCGGACTACACGTACGGGTCCGACCGCCCGTTTGATCCTGCAGTGACGTGCCGCGTCCTGACCATCATGTGCCCCAGCGAATATTGATCCCAATCCCAAATCAGAAAGGAGGTGAACACCTTGAGCAATGAAATCTTGCAGCAGCGTATCGCGGAAGCGTGGGCGCTAATCAGGAAGGGCGATGACTTCGACATCGGACGCCGCTTCCTGATCCAAAACGCAGCCGCGTAAGCGGCCCCGCTCTACCCCGAGAGGGGTAGGGCACCCTTAACACGAAGCGAAACACTCAAACAAGGATTTGCCCAATGAGCAAAGTCGAAACATTCACCGCACCGGAAACCATCGAAACCATCTCGCTCTCCGATCTCTATCTGTCTGACCTGAACCCACGACAAGAGGTTGCTGAGGAAGGCATTGCTCTGCTGGCTGATAGTCTGGTCATGTGCGGCCTTATCCAGAACCTCAGTGGCCTACGCGATGCGGATGGTAAAGTCGCCATTGTAGCCGGTGGTCGCCGCCTGCGGGCTCTGAACATCGCCGTGACCGAGCGTGCTGATCTGGCGCAGGTCCCCGTAAAAATCACGGACAATCCGTTTGTGGCCGAGCAATGGGCCAATGCGGAAAACACCGCGCGTGAGGAACTGGACCCGGTGGACGAAGTCCGCGCCTATGACAAGATGGCGAAGAAATCCCTGTCTGTTGCCAAGATCAGCAATGCCTTTGGCGTGACCGAAGCCCATGTGCGCCGCCGCCTCGCACTGGCAGGTTTGCCCGCCGCCGTTCTGGACGCGCTCAAGGCGGGTGAGATCAGCCTGGGTCTGGCCAAAGCCATGACCGTCAGCACCGAGGATGAGAAAATTCTGGAGGTTCTGGAACAGGCCAAGGCGTGCCGGTGGTTCAGTGAGCATGATGTGAAACAGGCCCTGACATCTGAGGCTGTCTGCAGCACCAACCGCAAGGCCGTGTTTGTCGGCCAAGAGGCCTATGTTGAGGCGGGTGGCACCGTCACCGCTGATCTCTTTGCTGATGAAACCCTCTTCAATGAAGGCGCGCTACTGGATCGTCTGTTTGCCGAGAAACTGGCTACAGAAGCAGCAAAGCTGCGCGAAGCGCAAGGCTGGGACTGGGTGGACACCCACGACGAAAGCTACACTCCCTATGAGTTTTCGGGTAGTGAAGGCATGCACCGTTTGGACATGGTGAGCCGGGACTTCACCGAAGAGCAGGCCGAACGGTATGACGAACTTGCCGAACTCTATGAGGCTGAGGTTCTGGACGCGGATGGCGAAAAGGAGCTGGCCGCGCTCGAGGACTATGCCGCGCCGTTCTATTCCGACGCGCAGCGCAAGCTGTCCGGAGTGTTTATCTATGTCGGCAACAATGGCGAGATCAAATCATCCTCGGCCTATGTCGCGGCGGAACATGTGCAGGCCGCGATCGAGGCCAGTGTTCTGGCCCCTGTCAAAGAGCCAGAGATCGTCGAGACACCAAAACCGGCCTACTCACAAAAGTTCATCGACGACATGGTGGCGATCCGGCTGGCGGCGGTTCAAACGGCTTTGCTGGACAAGCCTGACTATGTGTTGAGCCTGTTTGCCTTCTCGACTACCCCGGCCTCCGGGCTGACCGGCAACCTGTTCGGGTTTGGCTATGGCGGCGCTGAGCGGAACACGCCTGAGATTGATGACCAGTTCATCCTCGACCCACGTCTTGGCGGGGAGCGGGACGAAGCGGCAGAGGCCGCCTATGACCAGTTCCAGGAGATCGCCGCGCAAGGCGGCGTGGAGGCGTTCAAAGCGTTTCGCGATCTGGGCAAGAAGACCCGCAACGGAGAGATCACAGGTTTTCTGGCCCGGCGGTTCCTGACCCAACGCCCGGAGTTCATGGCGGAGATCGAGGCTGAGATTGGTGCTGACATGCGCGCGATCTGGACCCCGTCGGCAGAGAACTGCTTCAAGCGCCTGAAAGGCTGGCAACTGGATGATCTCTACAAAGACGTGCTGGAGCTGAATGTCGACACGGACATGTTCAAAGCCTTCGCAAAATCCAAGAAAGGCGCGAAGAACGAGGCCATGCATAAGCTGTTCAATGATCTAGAACATCAGGCGGTGTTGGGTGTGACCGAGGCTCAGAAAACCCGGATCGATGCTTGGGTTCCTGAGTGCTTTTGAACCCAACGGGGCAGGGCGCATAGCGCCCTGCCCATCAATCTCTGGCAGTATCAGCCTCAATGATGAAAACTCAAAGTGGCATTGCGTGAACACCCCGTCGCGCATAGCTATCAGAGGCCGGACACCGGCTCATTTTCTAAAGCGATCACTTGATCAGAACGGATTTGGAAAGACCCATGGACACCCCTTCAAGCAAGCTCGAAAAAGCCGCCCGCCGCGTTTGGAAATCCGCGCAGATGTTTGTCGGGTTTCATACAGATCAGAAGGGCAAACCGCGCGAACAGCCAAAGCTTTGGCCACCGAAGAACGGGAGCGCGTCGATCCACAACGACCCCAGCGCACAGGAGGCGATTGTTGTGGTCAAAGCCGCTGATCCGGAAGCAACGCGGGACGTGCAGATCAAGCTGCATCCAAACCGTATCGTTGTGCGCCGCGACGCAGACATGTGGTGGCAGGGTGTGGCCGTGGATGCGCATTCCGTGACGGTCCGCATGGCCGACAACACGATCATTGAAATCCGCCATGACGGGTCGGTGAAACGTCGCTCGGCGGAAGATGAAACCCATGTTGAGGCCGATGGCAGCATCTTCAAGTTCACCGAGTTTGCCGAAGCGCATATGACGGGTGACGGGGTGGAAATGACCCGGCGCACCGAGGATCGGATTGCCACGATCACGGCCGATGGTGTTGTCGATCGCGCGCGCAAGCGTTAGCCTGCAATCAATACCTCGAGACTTTCCTTCGATTAAACTTGTGGCCCGCTTCGGTGGGCCTCTTTCTTGTGGGAAAGATCGTCGGCAGAGGCTTGCCGAGGCCGCCTCTATTCCCTCCACATGCCGTTCCAAACCCATGTTGACTGTTGTCGCCAACCTAGCCAATGTCGCGCGTTCGTATTGATGCGTCTGCCTCAGCGCAGATGTGTTGGGGCCGATGCAAATCCACAAGGAAACACAAGCAACATGACCGATGACTGGAACGACTATGCCGATGGTTGGGACGACAATGACGACGTCAGACGCTATGCGAGTCATGCTTTCACCACGCTGGACGAGCACCTGGATATTTGTGGGACGGATTGGCGATCAAAGCGCGTGCTCGACTTTGGATGTGGCACCGGATTGCTGGCGGAGAAAATTGCGCCGCATGTGGAGGAAGTTGTCGCGGTTGATACCTCGGAGAATATGATTGCCGTCCTGCAGGAAAAGCAACTGCACAATGTTAGAGCAGTTCATGGAGATATTCTGGCTGGAGATGTTCCGGAAGTAGGGAACGGGTTTCCAGGTTTCGATTTGATCTGCGCCTCTTCCGTTTGCGCTTTTCTTCCAGACTACAGTGGCGCCGTGGCAGTGCTGGCGGGTTTGCTCAACAAGAGTGGGCATTTCGTGCAGTGGGATTGGCAAGCGTCAGGCAATGACGGCTTTGGATTGACGCTTGATCAAATACAGGTCGCGCTGGAGGCGGCAAGGCTTGGTTCAATTCGGGTCGAACGGGTATTCGAGTTCAAATCTGATGAGCAGGTCATGCCTGTTCTGATTGGAGCGGGGGTTCGAAATACGGAATGATCTTGTGTTTGGGTGCGTGAACAACCATTGCGTCCAATTAGCCGACCTTTGGTATGGCTCGGGCAGCAAAGTTCAACTTAGAGATTTAGCGCCGGTTTTTTGGTCAGACTCCGCCATTCTAAATTGAGTCCGGCTGATCACCTGCTCCGCACATGCGCGGACCAGGGCCGGACCGTCCGGTCTTTGGCCTCCGCCAATTGGAACGCGCGGCTTGCAACGCCGGTGATCCTCCATTCTTTGCCGCAAGATCATACAGGCCCAGAAAGGCCACCCGCGACCGGAACTGAACACTGCGCCTGTGATGGATCGAGGCGATGTTGCTGCCACAAATTGTATCGCTTTGTTCAGATGACCCGTGCGCAACGATCCCAGAAATTCTTGCCTATTCACTTGGCCCGACAGTTTCAACCTCGTTGCCGGCGATGATCCTCGGCTGCCGTGTTTCTGGAGAGATGAACATAGTCGGGCAGTCGGGGAAGACGCGCGGTGCCCGGAACGGTCGCCGCGCTTCAACAGGGAATTTCCCCTGCGCCTGTGGCGCATTCCGCGCGGACCAAATTCCCTGCTGACGCCCCCTTTTGTGCCCGCCTTTTCCATGTTCATCGAAACACGCCATAGCGAGGATCAAACAATGGCAACTCAAACTCTGAAACTGAACGTCAAGACCGGCGAAAAAGAAGGCAAGACTTTCTGGGATCGTTGCGGGGTTCTCTTCGTCAACACCGATGAGGCCGGTAACATCACCTCGATCCAGGTCAAGCACAGCATGTTCCCCGGCGTCGAGATGGTGGCCTTCCCGAAGCGCACCGATGACGATCCTGTCACCGAATGACACAAGGGCAGGGCGGCACAAGCCGCCCTTTCTTCTGCTCCGGCCAAAACCCGGACCACAGATGCGCCACGTGTGGCGTGCGGCCTAACGGCCGGGCAGGGACAGCCAGCTCGTTAAAAAGGGGCAATTCTGGACGAATGAACCGGACAATAGCCAAAGGGTAATCCAACGCGCGCACTGTCTGGCCTTTCCTTGGCTCATTCCGTTGTTGCCACATCTATTGGCCCAAGAGTTTTGGAATGTCCTCTCCGCTGGGGGGCTGAGGGTTATCCAGTCTGAGCAATTTCAACCTTGGGCGAAATTGGCCTGACCGAAGCAGGCTGTAAGCAGAGACACCAAATATCTCAGCGCCAGTCTGTGATTAACCCTCGGCCAGCGGTGCCGTGAACACCACCGCGATGTCGGACAATCTCTTGTCCATGGGTCTTATCCCTCAACACTTTTGCGGATCATGGCAGCAATCTCCGCGTCATTTTCGATCAAGACTTGTCTGAACAAGGTGCCAATGCTGATGCCTGATCGCAGGGTTTTCGGAACTGCGGCCAGAATTTCCTCTAAGGCGCTTTCCACTTCGCCGCCTTCAGGTGCCGAAACCTGAAACCTGATCGCGGCACGACGCGGCTCATCCGGCTGTCGGGCGCTTGGCTTTCGTTCTTTCCGTTCAGGTGCCTTGCCCACTTCGACAGGATTGGGCTTTGGTTCAGCTGCAGGCGCATCCTGCTTTTGCTTTTTGAGCTCCGTCACGGTCGGCGCGATGTCTGATGTCGATCCGGCAAGCAGGCTATCGATGTCCTTAGGCCGCGACATGCTGCACCTCGCTTTCTTTCAATGCGTTCAGAACAAAATCAGCATTGCTCAGCGCCTTTTGGCACCGATCCGCCGTGCGGCGGGCGTTCGACCTGGCTGACTGCGTATCCGCGTGTCCCATGGCTTCATGCGCAAAACCCATCAACCGGCCAATCGTTGTCCCCGCCCGAAGCGCGTCGTCCATCGCGGCGGAGCCGGCAATGCCACCAATGCAGGTGAACTGCTTTTCCAAAGCCTGTTTGCCCTTCCGGATACCGGCTGACTGCGCAACGGACTGCCGGGTGAACATGATGCGGAATTTCTCTTTCGGGTCTGCGGTGCTGCCGATTTGCTGCAAGGCCGCTTCGCAGGATCGGTATGTGACCAGGATTGGCTTGTATTCCGCCGATGATCCGTCAGACGGGCACAACACCATGTCGGCCACTGCCATCGCCATTGCGGCGGTTATGCTGGGCTCACCTTTGGTGTCGATCAGCAGGTAGTCAAAGCCCCCCGCCTTTTCTGCTTCAAGAATATGGGTATAAGCCAGTTTGGCATTTTCTGCGTCTTCCTTGGCAAACTGCCCGGCCTCGATCAGAAGTTCATCGGCTGGGATCGGGTCCAACCCGTTGTTCGGATTCAACCATTCCGAGAGTGTTCCTTGGGAATCCAGATCGAGGATACGGACACGTTTACCCTGATGGTGCAAAGCGGAAGCGAAGGCAACGAGCATGGAAGATTTCCCAGCTCCGCCTTTGGAGTTTACGGCTGCATAGATTTTCAATTTGGTCCCCGGGTCTGCGCCCGAAAGCCACGCCGCGCAGCGGCGTGCCACAACCGGGCTCGCGATTGCAATTTATCGCGCGACCCGTCACCCGCGCTGAAATCAAAGCTATTGCTTTTCTAAGCAATTTGCAACGCTTGCGGCCTGTGTGCCGTCAAGAAATGGGCGTTGCGCAGGTTGCAGATTGCAGGCTCTGCGCCGCGTATGCCGGCAGGCAAGCGGTGGCCCATGGGTGGCAATCTGCAACCTGCAACATCGGGTAGCCATTGATTGCCGCATGCGGTTTGCGGCTCGGGATCAGGTGGCTGACCAACGGCATTGGTACACCACAAATGAACGTGCCTCGTGCTACAGACCGTCTACATCCTACGCTTACTTTGCGGGATAATACATATTGTGCTATCGACAATCTGTTAGACTTGCAGTCGGCTACCAATTCAACTTACACTTGAAACACAATACGCGCGGTTTGACGGGGCCACGCACGATTTCTGATCGTGGAGCAAGCCCCGATGCCACCTGGCGTACCTAAATCAGTCACGACAACCATGCGCTTTGATGAGGACGAATTGGCGTTCCTCAAGCAACGCAGCAAGGCCATGCAGCTGCGCAGCGTGACCGGACTGGTGCGTGTCTGTATCCGCATAGCCTTTGGTATTCCGACGAAAGAAGAATTCCGAACGCTGCAGTTTAGGGAGCATCTGGTGCAGCTGGTGGGCATGGCGAACAACCTCAACCAGATAACCCGCGCCGCAAATGCCGGGAAGTTCCGGCTCAACAAGCGGACGGAAGAACAGATCGAGGCCATGAAAGTTGAGGTTCGGGAGTTGCGCCGGCTGATCGAAGATTACTCCGACGCCGCCCATGAGAGGTCTTTTACCCGTGCATTAGAGATCGAGCGGCTGGCTGAGAAACAGCGTGCGTCACGTGTGTCACCCAGGGCGAAGGCTAAGGTATGACCAGCCTGGCCTCCGCATATGATCCGGCCTGGGACGCGCTGTTTGGAGAGTTTCAACTTATCCCGAACCTGAAGCCGCGCCCTGGTCAAAACCCCGCGCGATCGCGGCGTCGATCACCTCAGCGGCAGAACCCGTCAGGTGGTGCTGCCGGAATGATTGCCAATGCACTTCTGACCAATCAGGCGGTGGTCAAGGTTGTCCGAGGTGGCGGCGTCACGGCGTCCGGCCGTCTGGGCGGCCAGCTGTCCTACATCACACGCAAGGGCACCGTCGAAATGGAGCGTGGCGATACCGGTGAGCTGTCGCATGGGACGGAGGGGCTGCGGAATGTGCAAGACGACTGGGCGAAGGATTGGGCTCGGATGGACGCGCGGGTCACGAACTACAGCTATCACGTCATCCTGTCTTACCCCAAGGACACAGATCGGGAGGCCGCCAAGCAGGCCGCGCGCAGTTTCGGCGCGCGTTTGGCGAATGGCGAATATGGCGACCGCTACAAATATGTGATGGCCCATCACGACGACACCGGTCACCCCCATACGCATCTGGTGATCAGCCGGGCAGGAGCGTCTGGCAAGACCCTTCAGCTGAGCCGGTACGGGATCAAAACGCAAGATCTGCGAGAGCTGCAGGTTGAGACCGCATGGGACGTTGGCATTGTCCTGACCGCCACCAGCCGGTTCAGCCGCAACCTGCGCCCGGAGCGCGAAAGCAGCGCGCGGGTTCATGCACGGCGCGACGGCCGGACTCTGCGCGAGCGGCCAACCCCAGAGCAGCGCAGTGGTTTTCCTTTCTTTGGAATCGGTCGACAGCAAGTCGCCGCGCCGGATCAACTGCAGGTCATGAGCGATCAACGTAATGCAGACTATGCCGCCCTTGGCGAAACACTCCGGTCGCATCACGCCGGTTTTGAGCAGGGCATTTTCACAACCCAATACCCAGGACGTGCCGAGACCCTGGGGGCCATAAGCCACGCTGTACTCGGCGCAGCATCAATCCTGGTGACGGACGGGGTTCTCAGATCAGAGGAAATCGACATGAATCAACAAGTCGCCAACCAGATGGACCCGACACACGCCCCGGCCATTGATGGGGAAATGAAGGCCATTGGAACCGATGTCCGTGAGTTTATCACGGGCATGGACGCAAAGGCCGAGGCCATGGAGGACGAAGACAAGCGCAGCCAGACTGAGGCCGCGATTTCGCGTGTTCTGCGGGACTATGAGCCGCTTATGGATGAAGAGACCAGGACGTTCTTTGGCAAGCGTCTGGAGCGGGACGATGAGGTCGAAGTTGGCCGCGACGACGTGGACCCGACACGCCAGCGCCGGGCTGCAGAACAAGACGCAGCAGATCCAACGCGCACTCTGCCCATCGGACTGAAGCGGGGAGGCTCAGATGGTCGGGAGCGCGCCGATGCAAACGATCCGCGTGGCGCGGCAACCAAGGCTGTACTCAAGGATGCGGATAGGCAAGTGGCCGAGCGGTTCGAAGCGATGGGCATCAATGGCGATCTGGTCTTGTCGCGTATCCGCAATGGCGCTGACGTGGACAAGCAGACGCGCGAGAACTGGTTCGAACGCGATGTTAGAACCTTGGCCAACGCGCATTCGCTCAGCGAGAACCAGGCGCGGATCGACATGAAGACCGCGTACAAAGACGCTTCTGAGATCTACCGCGATGCCCGTGGCGAGATCCGTGACATTAACCGCGCCTTTGCAGAGGGCAGGGGTGACGAGTTCCTGTACGAGAAGATCAAGACCGGCGTTCAGGACGAAATGCAGAGGATGAAAGGGCAGGGCTTTGACCGGGCTGCCATTGGAGGCCGTCTGCTTGAAATCGAGGATCGCGTACTAGAGCTTGTGACAGGTCGAACACCGGATCGTTTTGAGGGCGACACACGCCCAGGCCCGGAACAGCAAGGGCAGGCACCAAATGCAAAAGCCGTCAGCTCAGCCCCGTATCGCCCTGATCTGGACACAGGCGTGCGCGGGCAGATCGTCGAGGTTGGATCTGCGCTCTACAAAGAAGACGAGAAAGACAGCCTGTCGCCTTATGTCGATCTGAAAGTGGA
Organism: Ruegeria sp. E1; assembly: GCF_056534225.1. Taxonomy (NCBI): domain Bacteria; kingdom Pseudomonadati; phylum Pseudomonadota; class Alphaproteobacteria; order Rhodobacterales; family Roseobacteraceae; genus Ruegeria; species Ruegeria sp. E1. Next base: position 35,017 of record NZ_JBQFPE010000021.1, read on the forward strand.
CGGCCGCGACACACCTTTCCGCGTCTGGGGTGTCGATCTGCCCGACCTGATGCAGCGTGAAAACCTCAATATTGGTGACACGGCCACGCTTGCTCATGACGGTTATAAGAGGGTGACCGTAAGCAAGGTTGATCCAAAGACCGGCGAAAAGAAGACCATCGAGGCAAACCGCCGCGCCTGGAAAGCAACCGACATCGAGCGCACACCACGCGACAACGATCGGTCACGGGAACAGCCCATGTTGCCCGATGCTACGACTGCAAAGGCAGGCGAGAAGGGCCAGCAAGTTGGTGCTGTTCGGCAGGAGGTCTCCGTTGAAACCGGTGTTACTGGTGTCATCATCGATGCCAAAGAGGCTCTGCTGCGCCCCGATGATCCAAACAGCAAGTCGTTCTATGTCGATATGAAGGTCGAAGGCAAAGACGAGCCGGAACGGATCTGGGGCACCGCCCTGCAGGACCAGATGGCACGGAACAATATCTCAGTCGGTGACACGGCCACGTTTGTCAAAGCGGGCAAAGAGGAAGTCACTCGGTCACGCCGGAACCCCGAGACTGACGAGCCGGAGCGCGTCAATGTCACTCGCACAGCCTGGGATGTGAAAAACCTTGATCGGCAGATTGACCGTGACCCGGCGGTGCAAGAGCAACGGCGTCGGGAACGTGAAGAACGCACCAAGGGCGACCGGAGCATGAGCCGATGAGTCGCCATCTGCAAAGTACATTGAATCGGGTGTTCGGAGAGCAATTGCTCTCCGAACCTCTCCTGTCTGAAATCGTCCTGAATCCGGACGGCAGAATCTGGATCGAACGCAGTGGCGAACCGGCCATGCGTCTGCTGGACCAGCCGATAGGTGAGGATGATGCCGAGGCGCTTGCACATGACCTTGCTGGGGGTAATCCCATTTCAGAAAAGACACCGCTGGCCGGGTCGCAATTCGAAATCGACGGGTCATTGTGGCGGGCGCAGGTTGCAGTCAAACCCGCCGTGGAAGATGGTGTTGCCTTTGCCTTGCGTCGAGCCGTGGCAAAGCAACTCTCACTCGATGATCTGATGCAGGGCTTGCCGGACCTGGACGCCAATATGGACGATCTGAAATCCGGCGTTGATCCCGCCGATGAGGCTGTGTTCGACGCCTACGAGAACAAGGGTTTTGGCGATTTCCTGCGCGCGGCCGTCAATGCCAAGTGGAACATCCTTTTGTCCGGGGGGACATCATCCGGCAAAACGACCTGGTTGCGCGCTTGTCTTGGCGAAGTCGACCACTCAGAGCGGATCATGACCATTGAGGACGTGCTGGAGATTCGGCCCAGCCAGCCCAATGCGGTGTCTCTGGTGGTGCACAAGCATGCGACTAGCCGCGATCTTTTGAAAGCCTGTCTGCGATTCCGGCCGGAACGGATCATCATGGGGGAGCTGCGCGGTGCCGAAGCCTATGATTTTCTGTCCGCCATCAATTCGGGCCATCCAGGCGGGATTTCCACGTTGCACGCGGCCTCACCAGAAGCCGCCCTGTCGCGTCTGGCACTGATGGTCCTGCAGGCGGATACCGGGCTGACCTATTCCGAAATCCTCGAATATTGCCGCTCGATGATTGACGTGATTGTGCAGTTTCGGAAAACCGGGGATCAGAGGCGGCCGGTTGCCGTCAGAGTGCTCAGGGAGAAAGCAGTATAGGTTTGTGAATGTCCGTTGCGGAAATGGCCGAAGCAGGTTTTTCGGTCGTGCAGACCGCTGGTAAGGCTTAGCCGATGTTCAAGCAACCTGCGGAGAATGGCCACAAAGAGCCCATACCTCATGAATGCTGCATTGTGCACAAATGTCCGCTATCAGTAGGAAACCCATTGATGACGCTTGTGTTCATCTTCGGGGTGTGTCGGCACGACACCTTGCGGCGAAGCACTGTATCGGCGATCGGGCCGGTTCGCCGCGCCCAAGAACGAAATTGTGAGCGGACTACGAGCTACATTGTTCGGTCGGCATTCAATCGACAGAGGCGCGCGTCAATGGCCAAAAGTCTCTGCTACAGTTCTATCTGCAGTTTTCAGACCTCCCATCTGCGCCAACAAACTGACGATCGCATCAACGCCCGTACGGTGGCGCAGTGCAGAGAACACGAAAGGCCGGCCTTTCCGCATGCGTGTCGCGTCGCGATCCATGACGTCAAGCGATGCGCCAACATGCGGGGCAAGGTCGGTTTTGTTGATGATCAGAATATCCGACTTCGTGATCGCCGGGCCGCCCTTGCGGGGGATTTCCTCGCCCGCTGCGACATCAATCACATAAAGTGTCAGGTCCGCCAGTTCAGGGCTGAACGTCGCCGAAAGGTTATCGCCTCCGCTTTCTATCAGCACGACATCCAGATCGGGGTGGCGGGCTTGCATTTCAGCCACGGCGGCCAGGTTGATCGATGCGTCCTCGCGTATCGCAGTATGCGGGCAGCCGCCTGTTTCTACGCCGATGATCCGATCCTGCGGCAGGATTTGCATCCGCATCAAGGCTTCGGCGTCCTCTTGCGTATAGATGTCGTTGGTGATCACCCCGACCGAGACCTGGTCGCGCAGGGCCTCGGCCAGCGCGGCAGTCAGAGTGGTTTTGCCGGCGCCCACAGGGCCACCGATGCCCACACGCAGGGGGCCATTCATGCTGGTCATGTTCTGAACATCCTTGAATATTGAGTTTCGTGCTTCATCGAGGCGATGTCGGTCAGGAAAGCGGTCGATCCAAGATCATCAAGACCTGCATTGGCCGCGTGTGCCGCAACCCGCTGGCAGACAGGTGTAAGGACGCGGATCAGGCGTTGGGCGTCGGTCTGACCCAAGGGGAAAAGCCGCGTTGCGCAAGCGACCAGATTGGCCATGAACGCCTGCAAGAACATCTGCACAGTCAGCGAAAGGGGCAGGGACTGTGCCCGCGCGGCGCCCCCAACGGCCACCGGATAGGTCAGCGCCTTCAGGTCGATGTTCCAGACATCAGCCGTGACACCGCAGAACGCCTGGCCCAGCAAAGATGTTTCCATATGCCGTTCGGCCGAGGCGCTGAGGGCCCGCGCCGTTTGACCGATGTCTGACAGGGTTTCGGGTGTGTCGGCCTTGTAGGCTGCCGCCAACAGAACACAGTCATTGTAGCCCGAGCCGTGCTCAATCACGTCACGGATCCATTCTTTGGCGGTTTCAGCACATGTGACCGCACCGCTGTCGATGGCCCATTCCAAGCCGTGCGAATAGGCGAACCCGCCCACCGGATAAGCCGGTGACAACCATTGCGTCAGGGTCAGGATATCGGCGTCAGTGGGCGTGGCCATGAGTCCTGCCGTGGCCATAGGCGCCACCCTCGGGGGTAAATGGTTCGACAGTGTCACGGACGTCCGCCCCAAGTTTCACCAGCATGTCGCGAATGACATGATCATGCTGGATCAAAAGGCGGCTGGTTTCGATCTGACAGGGGGTGTGACGGTTGCCGATATGCCAGGCCAACCGCAGCAGGTTGTCGCCGCTGACCTCCAACAGCTCTTCCGGCGCGGCGATGATTTCAATTTCGCGCCCATCCTCCAATACCAGAACGCCGCCGTGATCCAGCGATTTGGTGTTTGGCAGATCGACCAGAAAGGCTTCTCCGGCATCTGTGGCCAACATCTTGCGGCGCAGGAACCGTCCATCATAGTCCAGCGAGACCTGACCATAGGTCGGCCCATGCGCATGATCGTGATAGATACGGGCGGTTTTGATCGCGGTGGTCATTTGGGCCTCCTGTTAATCTCAGAACATGAAATAACGCTGTGTCATCGGCAGAATTTCCGCCGGTTGGCAGGTCAGTAATTCTCCATCGGCGCGCACCTCATAAGTTTCGGGGTCGACCTCGACCTGTGGGGTCGCGTTGTTCAGCAGCAAATCCTGCTTGCCGATATCGCGGGTGTTGCGCACCGCGGCGGTCTGTTTCGCCAAACCCAGCGTATCACCAATCCCTGCGGCCTGCGCCGCGCCCGAAACAAAGGTGATTGCCGAGTGTTCGACTGAGCGCCCATAGGCCCCGAACATCGGCCGACTATAGACCGGCTGCGGTGTAGGGATCGAGGCATTGGGATCGCCCATCTGCGCGCAGGCTATGGTGCCGCCCAGCAGAACCATCTCGGGCTTGACCCCGAAGAACGCGGGGTTCCACAGCACCAGATCGGCTCGTTTGCCTTCTTCGATACTGCCGATCTGATGGCTCAGCCCGTGGGCGATTGCCGGGTTGATGGTGTATTTGGCGATATAGCGGCGCACGCGCATATTGTCGTTCTCGCCGGTTTCCTCGGGCAGACGGCCGCGTTGTTTCTTCATCTTGTCGGCGGTCTGCCATGTGCGGATCAGCACTTCACCCACGCGACCCATGGCCTGACTGTCGGACGCGATGATGCTGAACGCGCCCATGTCGTGCAGGATATCCTCGGCTGCGATCGTCTCGCGCCGGATACGGCTTTCGGCAAAAGCCACATCCTCGGGGATGGATTTGTCGAGGTGATGGCAGACCATCAGCATGTCCAGATGCTCTTCGACCGTGTTCACGGTGAAGGGGCGCGTCGGGTTGGTGGATGAGGGCAGAACGTGGTTCTCGCCACAAATCTTGATGATGTCCGGGGCGTGGCCGCCGCCTGCGCCCTCGGTGTGAAACGCATGAATGGTCCGGCCCTTCATGGCCCCCACGGTGTTTTCCACGAAACCAGACTCGTTTAGCGTATCGGTGTGGATCATCACTTGTACGTCCATCGCATCGGCCACAGTCAGACAGCAGTCGATGGCGGCGGGGGTGGTGCCCCAATCCTCGTGCAGTTTCAGGGCGCAGGCGCCCGCGTTGACCTGTTCCTCCAACGCGGCGGGCAGCGAGGCGTTGCCTTTGCCCGCAAAGGCCAGGTTCATTGGAAAGGCATCGGCGGCCTGCAGCATCCGCCCGATATGCCAGGGGCCGGGCGTGCAGGTGGTGGCTAGAGTGCCTTGGGCCGGGCCAGTGCCGCCGCCCAGCATGGTGGTCAGGCCGGAATGTAGCGCATCCTCGATCTGCTGCGGGCAGATAAAGTGGATATGGCTGTCGAACCCGCCTGCGGTCAGGATACGCCCTTCGCCTGCGATGGCCTCGGTTCCGGGGCTGATGATGATGTCGACGCCAGGCTGCGTGTCGGGGTTTCCGGCCTTGCCGATCTTGGCAATGCGCCCGTCTTTCAGGCCCACATCCGCCTTGTAGATGCCCGAATGGTCCACGATCAGCGCATTGGTGATGACGGTATCCACGCCCCCTTCGGCCCGCGTGGCCTGAGACTGCCCCATCCCGTCACGGATCACCTTGCCGCCGCCGAACTTGACCTCTTCACCATAGAGCAATGCGTTGTTACCGGTTCCCCCGGTCGCGGCGGCCCCAGCGCGTTCGGCGGTCAGGTCGCGTTCCACCTCGATCACCAGATCGGTGTCGGCCAACCGCAGCTTGTCACCGGTGGTGGGGCCGAACATGGCGGCATAGTCAGAGCGTTTGATTGTTGCTGGCATCAGAGCGACCCCATGACCTTTTGGTTGAACCCGTAAACTTTGCGCGCGCCGCCGATCGGGATCAGCGAAACCTCGCGCGCCTGACCAGGCTCGAACCGCACGGCGGTGCCGGGGGCGATATCCAGGCGTAGCCCGTGCGCGGCGGCGCGGTCGAAATCGAGCGCAGGGTTGGTTTCGGCGAAATGATAATGCGAGCCGACCTGAACCGGGCGGTCGCCGGTATTGGCGACCATCAGGGTGATCGCCTCGGCATTCGCGTTCAGGGTGATCTCACCCTCGGCGGGGAACAGCTCTCCGGGGATCATTTGTTCAGCTTTGTGATCAGCGCAACGGCGGCCAGTGCGACAACCGCCAAGCCAACGCCCAAGGTCGCGTAGTCAGAGCCATGCGCATGAATATGCGTGCCGTTATGGGCCGCGGCCGGGCCAGCAAGGATCAGTGCAGGGAAGAGCATACGGGTCATATCAGAGTTCCTTTGTCAGCGAATAGGATTGTGGACGGTCACCAGCTTGGTGCCGTCGGGAAAGGTGGCTTCGACCTGAACCTCGTGGATCATCTCGGGCACGCCCTCCATACATTGCGCGCGGGTGATCACCTCGGCTCCGGCCTGCATCATGTCGGCCACGGATCGGCCATCGCGCGCGCCTTCGACCACGGCGTCGGTGATCAGGGCGATTGCCTCGGGATGGTTCAGCTTGACGCCACGGGCCAGCCGCTTGCGGGCGACCTCTGCGGCCATTGCGACCAGCAATTTGTCTTTTTCTCGGGGCGTCAGGTTCATGTCAGAGCATCCAGCATCGGGGAAGAGTGTCGTTGTTCAGCCGCCGCAGGATCGGCAGCAGCGCGCGGCGCAGGGTAAAGCTGTTCTCGGCCAGCACCCGGATCACCAGCAGATCGTCTTGGATCAGCGAGGCTCCGGCGGTGTCGGGCAGCATGTCGCGGATCAGGTCCAACTGGCCCTCGGCGGTGGGTGAGACAAAGGCCAGCAGCGCCATCGCCCCCGCACCGCCTGCGATATGCGGTTTGGCCAGATGGGCGTGCAGATCACCGTTGAACTGCATCGCGTCCAGAAACAGCGGTGTGCCATCACGTAAGATTTCGATCCGGTCGCGCAGGCGGATATCGGTCAGGGTCTCGCCCATCGCCATACGGCCAAAGATCAGCGGTTCAACCATCAGCGCGGTTGCATCCGGGGCGAGGTCGATTTGTAGCCGACGCTCCAGCGCGCTGCCGTCAAACAAAATAGTCTCCTGCGGCAGCCAGTTCAGCCGCGCACCCTGAGCGACGCTCAGGTGGTTCAAAATCTGCCCGTGCGGACCGGGTTTAGCCTTATAACCCCTTTCACATGCCTGAGTGGTCAGGGTCAGGGTCGTGCCTGCGCCTGCATGTGCGTGGCAGCGAAAGCTATCCCCGCCAGTGACACCGCCCGCCGTATTCAGCAGCACGGCGTCCAGCGCCGCGCCTTCGGGACGCGGAAACAGACACTTCATTGAGCCTGATTGGCGAAACTCATTCAGTACCGACCTGTTGCCCAGCTTTTTGGTCGTTAGCTGCACCACGCCTCGCGCGCGCGGAGGTGGAGGTATCGCGATCCGGTCTGCTCGTATCGGGGCAAGATGTGTGATGGGGCACCTGCAGATCAAAAAGTTCCGCAGTTTGTTTCCCTGTTGGGTCGTCGGAACTCTATTGATCCCGGTTGAATTCGGTTTGATTTCCGACCTGTTTGGCTATTTTTCAGGCGGCAAGCCGCAAGACTGACTGAAAAATAGGCAAAACGGGTCAATTTCCAGAAATGCCGGGTCAGAAATTTGCCAAGTTTGCTGCGATGCAGAAACCGTATGGATGCCCACCACGGGGAAAACGCCCCAGGGTGTGTGACGGCTGCGCGAATTGGACCTCGGACACAACCGCCACACGGAACGCAACAACAGTTGCGGGGATCAGGTAGAAGAGAAATGCGCCTGTGCGCAAGCCCTCTGTCCCGGCCCCGCCCAGGAGGATTACATGACATCTCTCAAATCCACGCTCGCCGGATCGGTTGTCTTTGCTGCTATGGCCACTGCTGCACTGGCAGAAGAAGACACGATCAAGGTCGGCGTGCTGCATTCGCTGTCAGGCACCATGGCGATTTCGGAAACCACGCTGAAGGACACGATGCTGATGCTGATCGACCAGCAAAACGCCAAGGGCGGTCTGCTGGGCAAACAGCTTGAGGCGGTTGTGGTCGACCCCGCATCCGACTGGCCGCTGTTCGCAGAAAAAGCCCGTGAGCTGCTGACCGTGCACGAGGTGGATGTGATCTTTGGCAACTGGACCTCGGTCAGCCGCAAATCGGTTCTGCCGGTGATCGAAGAACTGAATGGCCTGCTGTTCTATCCGGTTCAGTACGAGGGCGAAGAGTCGTCGAAAAACGTCTTCTACACCGGTGCCGCGCCGAACCAGCAGGCGATCCCTGCGACTGACTATTTCCTGGACGAGTTGGGTGTCGAGAAATTTGCGCTGTTGGGCACTGACTATGTGTACCCGCGGACCACGAACAACATTCTGGAAAGTTACCTGAAGGGTAAGGGCATCGCGGATGACGATATCTTCGTCAATTACACCCCGTTTGGGCACTCTGACTGGTCCAAGATCGTGGCCGATGTGGTCGCACTGGGCGCGGATGGCAAGAAGGTCGGCGTGATCTCGACTATCAATGGTGACGCCAACATTGGTTTCTATAAGGAACTGGCCGCTGCGGGCGTCTCGGCCGATGACATCCCGGTCGTGGCCTTCTCGGTCGGCGAAGAAGAGCTGTCGGGTCTGGATACCACCAACCTCGTGGGCCATCTGGCAGCGTGGAACTACTTCCAGTCGGCGGACACTGATGCGAACGCTGAATTCGTCGAAACGTGGAAAGCCACCATGGGCGAAGACCGCGTGACCAATGACCCGATGGAGGCGCATTACATCGGCTTCAATATGTGGGTGAACGCCGCGACCGAGGCCGGTTCGACCGAAGTCGACGCCGTGCGCGCCGCGATGTACGGGCAGGAATTCCCGAACCTGACCGGCGGCACCGCGGTTATGCTGCCGAACCACCATTTGGCCAAGCCGGTTCTGATCGGTGAGATTCAAGAAGACGGCCAGTTCGATATCATCAGCGAAACCGACGTTGTGCCGGGCGATGCCTGGACCGACTTCCTGCCGGAATCAGCGGTTCTGGTATCGGATTGGAAAGAACTGGGCTGCGGTATGTACAACACCGAGACCAAGACCTGCGTTCAGACCCTGTCGAATTACTAAACGACACGCAAGGTGGGCGATCACGCCCGCCTTGCCCCAAGACATCTCGGGTTTCACCACATGTTACGACTATACCTTGCGGGCCTCGCAATCCTGTGCGCCTGCCTGACCGCCAACGCGCAAGAGGGTGGTCTGCAACCGATCCTGCAAGAGCATCAGGAGATCATCGCCAAAAGCTCGCGCAAGACGATCGGGCCTGCGATTGAAGCGATTGCCTCCAGCGGGTTGCCGCAAGCGCAGGTGATGTTAGAGACATGGGCCGCCAAGGACATGTGGATGCGCAAGTCGGATGGTCTGTTTTTTGCCGGTAAAAAGGCCGAGGGGCGGTCTTATGAGCTGACCGATTTCGACACCGGCGCGGTTATCGGCACGTTTGAGAAATCCGACCTGAAACAACTGAAACCCAACAGCGGCATCCGTGCGATGATCGGAACGGCGCTTGTGCAGTTCCAACTGACTGACCCGGACCGCGCTCGGCGATTGGCCGCTTTGAAATCTATCCAGCGCGATCCCGAGAGGGCTTTGCTGGAGCCCTTGCGTGCGTCGATAGATGATGAACCTGACGCTGATCTGAAGGCCCAGAAACAGCGGCTCGAACGGTTGCTGACGATTGGATATGACGAGGATACCGCAGCACGCGTGGCCGCGATTGAAGACATGTCCGGCGATCTGGGCGTCGATGTCCGCGCTGCACTGAACCCTCTGGTCGTGACCAAACGACAGGCCGCTGCCGAACTGCCCTCGGATGTGAATATTGCCACCCTGCTTCAGCCCGGCTCGGACGCGCTGTCGCGGGACGAGGCCTATGACCTGTTGATTGCCAGCAATCTGGCCGAACCGCGCGTGTCACCGGATGATATCCGCGCGGCACTGGCAGCCAATATCGATGGGGGCCGCGCGGGTGGCGTTCCGGTTGCGCAGTTGAACACCGATACAGCCCGCGCGCAGGCCTATGCGGCCTTGGCCGAAGCCGGGGTCGTTCCTGTCTTGGTCACGCAGGCCGACATAGACGCGGCGCTGGCTGAACATGTGTTCTTTGATACCTACACGGAACCCTCGCCGGAAGTGACTACCGCCGCCGCGCAGGCGCTGGAACAGATCGAGTTAAAGGTCGGCCTGAACCAGACGCTCGACCTGACACTGGACGCAATTTCTCTGGCGTCGATCTATTTCCTTGCCGCTATCGGTCTGGCGATCACCTTCGGCGTGATGGGCGTCATCAACATGGCCCATGGAGAGTTCATCATGATGGGCGCCTATACCGGCTACGTGGTGCAGCAGTTCATCCCCGACCACACGCTGTCGATTATCGTCGCCATCCCGATGGCCTTTGCCGTCACCTTCGCCATGGGCGTCGCGATGGAGCGGCTGGTGATCCGCTGGCTGTATTCACGCCCGTTGGAAACGCTGCTGGCGACTTTCGGCATCTCAATTGCGCTGCAACAATTGGCCAAGAACATCTTTGGCACGCAGGCCCGGCCACTGACCGCTCCGGGCTGGCTGGACGGGGCATGGGTGCTGAACGATGTGGTCTCGATCAGTTACATCCGCATCGCGATCTTCGTGCTGGCGATGATCTTTTTGGGGCTGTTTCTCTACATCATGAAGCGCACCCGGCTGGGGCTCGAGATGCGCGCGGTGACACAGAATCCGCGCATGGCGGGGTCGATGGGCATCAATCCGGGGCGGGTGAATATGCTGACCTTCGGGCTGGGCTCGGGCATCGCCGGGATTGCGGGCGTCGCGATTGGCCTGTTTGCCAAAGTGACGTCCGATCTGGGCAGCGACTATATCGTTCAAAGCTTCATGACTGTGGTTGTCGGCGGTGTCGGTAACATCTGGGGCGCGCTGGCGGGGGCTGGCATGATCGGCTTTCTGCAAAAGGGGATCGAGTGGATGAACCCGTCGAATACCCTCGCCGCGCAAACCTACATGATCATCTTCATCATTATTTTCATCCAGTTCCGGCCAAGGGGCATCATCGCCCTCAAAGGCCGCGCGGCGGGGGATTGAGCCATGGAACGCAGCTTTGTCGCCAAGAACCCCTCGGTACTGGTCTTTCTGACCATCCTGTCCCTGTTCACCTTGGGCGTCACTGTCCTGTCCGAAGGGTTCGGGATCGGCGTGATCTCGACCAGTTTCGTCAAGACGCTCGGCAAGACCCTGTGCCTGTGCCTGATCGCCGTGGCGATGGATCTGGTCTGGGGTTTCACCGGCATCCTCTCTCTGGGCCATTTCGCCTTTTTCGGGCTCGGAGGCTACATGATCGGTATGTGGCTGATGTACGAACGCACGCGCCTGATCGTGGTCGAGTCACTGTCCCAAGCCGATATCCCGCCAACGCCATCCGAGGTGGTAGACGCCATCGGCACGCAAATCTTCGGCGTCGTCGGATCGTCCGAGTTCCCGCTGATCTGGGCCTTTTCGGACAGCCTGTTCCTGCAATTGGTACTGGTCATGCTTGTGCCGGGCCTTCTGGCGCTGATCTTCGGCTGGCTCGCCTTCCGCAGCCGGGTCACGGGCGTGTACCTGTCGATCCTGACCCAAGCCATGACATTGGCACTGGCGCTGTACCTGTTCCAGAACGACAGTGGCTTGCGCGGCAACAATGGCCTGTCGGGTTTGCAGAACCTGCCGGGTGTTACCGCATCGCAGGACGTGGTCTCGATCTGGTTCCTCTGGGCCTCGGCTTTGGCCTTGGGGCTGGGATATATGCTGGCGGCTTGGGTGGTCTCGGGCAAGTTCGGTTCGGTCATCCGCGGCATCCGCGATAACGAGGCGCGGGTGCGGTTTCTTGGATACTCGGTCGAGGTCTATAAGCTGGCCGTCTTTACCCTGACTGCCTGCATCGCGGCCATCGCGGGGGCGCTCTATTTTCCACAGGCGGGCATCATCAACCCCGAGGAGATGGCCCCCATCGCCTCGATCTATCTGGCCGTCTGGGTTGCCATCGGCGGGCGTGGACGTCTGTACGGGGCGGTCATCGGCGCAGCCTTCGTCAGCTTGCTCAGCACATGGTTCACCGGCGGACAGGCTCCAGATATCCCTCTGGGCTTTTACACGATCAAGTGGGTCGACTGGTGGCAGGTGCTGCTGGGCGTGTCCTTTGTGTTGGTCACACTGTTCGCCCCGCAAGGGATCGGAGGGCTGTTCGACCTCTGGACCAACCACCGCGCGCCACAGCGCCACGGCGCGGCCCTGGGGCCTGATGAAAGCGCATTGCGTGAAAAGGAGGCCACGGAATGAGCACTCTGTTAGAGGTCAGCGGCGTTTCGGTCACCTTCGACGGCTTCCGCGCCATCAACAACCTGTCCTTCCAGATCGGCAACGCGGAACTGCGCGCCGTGATCGGGCCAAACGGGGCGGGCAAAACGACCTTTATGGATATCGTCACCGGTAAGACCCGACCTGACGAAGGCCGCGTGATCTGGGGTGAGAAATCCGTGTCTCTGCTGCGCATGAGCGAGGCCAAGATCGCGCAGGCCGGCATCGGGCGGAAGTTCCAGAAACCCACCGTCTTCGAGGATCAGACCGTGCAGGAAAACCTGCTGATGGCGCTCAAGAACAAACGCGGTTGGCTGGGGGTACTGTTCTATCGCCCCTCCGAAGGCGATCTGAAGGAGGTCGAGGAGCTGGCCGCCGAAATAGGGTTGAAGGGCGAATTGACCCGCAAGTCCGGCGAACTCAGCCACGGACAGAAGCAATGGCTCGAGATCGGGATGTTGCTGGCGCAGGAACCGCGCTTGTTGCTGGTCGATGAGCCCGCCGCCGGGATGACGCCGCAGGAACGGGAACATACGACTGACTTGCTGGTGCAGGCGGCCAAGACCCGCGCCGTGGTGGTTGTGGAACACGATATGGAGTTCGTCCGCCGCCTGAACTGCAAGGTCACAGTGCTGCACGAGGGCTCGGTTCTGGCCGAGGGGTCTTTGGACCATGTGACATCAAATCAGGACGTCATCGACGTTTATCTGGGACGCTAGGCGATGCTGAAACTGACCGATCTGACCCTGCATTATGGGCATTCGCAAATCCTCAACGGTATCTCGCTGGAGGCCGCGCGAGGAGAGGTGACCTGCGTGATGGGCACCAATGGCGTGGGGAAAACAAGCCTGATCAAGGCGATCTCGGGCACGCATCCGCGTTCGGGCGGTGATCTGATACTGAATGGTGAGGCCGTGCCACCTCTGCCAGCCCATCGCATGGCGTGGAAAGGCGTGGTCTACGTGCCGCAGGGGCGTGAGATTTTCCCGCTGCTGACCGTGCGGGAAAATCTGGAAACAGGCTTTGCCTGCCTGCCAGCGAATGAACACTTCGTTCCCGATGAGATCTTCGATCTGTTCCCGGTACTGAAGAAAATGCAGAACCGGCGCGGGGGCGACCTATCGGGCGGTCAGCAACAGCAACTCGCCATCGCCCGGGCGCTTATCACCAAGCCTGAGCTTTTGCTATTGGACGAACCGACGGAAGGCATCCAGCCCAACATCATCCAGCAGATCGGCGAGGTAATTCGCCACCTCCGAACTAAAGGAGAGATGGCGATCATTCTGGTCGAGCAGTATTTCGATTTCGCCTATGATCTTGCCGACAAGTTCATCGTCCTGCGGCGCGGCGCCGTCCTGATGCAAGGCACGCGGGATGAATTGTCGCGCAAGCAGGTTATGCAGGGGGTAACAGTTTGAAATTCCAAGAGAACCAGATCGCTGAGCGGTAATATTGGGGGTGAGGCCTACTGGGCGCAATCTAGCATTCCCGCTATCCGGTGAGCGTGATCGCGCATTGCAGACGCAGCAGGTTCCCCAAAGGTCAAATCTCCATGCGGTTCCATTCGTGTGATTTTATGATCTCTCGGTTGCTGCAGCGTGCGCGCAGTAAGCGAACTGATCTACGCTCCAGATGGCCTGGAATCCAGATGCGGACAAATAGCCGAATTTGTTTGAACCCCAATCCAAACTCAAAAATCAGACACCGCCACTTGTGTCTTTTCCGCCTTATTCCAGTTCGATCAACAGGTCCTTGGCGTCAATCTGTCCGCTGGGCTGAACATGGACGGCCTTGACCACCGCGTCGCGTTCGG
>NZ_JBQFPE010000022.1:0-41666 GCF_056534225.1 Ruegeria sp. E1
GATGGGCAACAAGATGTGGGCATTTGGGCCGGCGGCCAAAATCGTTCAAAACCACCTTTCTACGTTCAAGGACTATCCTCCACGGGGTTCGAACGTCACCAACCAAGGCCATGTCGAAGAACAGATCTCGACCGAAGGTGGGATGTCCCAGTAGAAAATCAATTCTCGGGAGGCATGAATCCTTGCCTCCCGATCCTTACTAGAACGCGCGGGAAACACCTGCTGACGAAGGACCGCATTGCGGGACTAAGTTGTCCGTCGTCAGGGATTTTGGGCCAGTTGGCAGTTTGACCTATGAGAGGATCTGGCTCATCCGGTTCGCGTGATTATGTGGCGGATTTGCAGTGAAGCAAGCGCCGGGTTTCGATGGTCTTTTGATTGATCCTTTCTCGATATATTAGAATGGTCTGACCTCGTCCGAAGTAGACGTCAGCGGGCGTGAGGTTTTGCAGGCTTTCATGGTAGCGACGGTGATTGTAATGCTCGACAAAAGCGTCAATCAGCTGCTGGAGGTCACCGAGCAGCTACGCCAAGGTCCGCTTCACTAGTCAAGGTTGGTCGAAAGCGATGGTCTTCTCGGCTACCAACCTTCTGGTTTTTGCGGTTGAAACCTACACATCGGCGCGCTTCAAGAAGGTCAAGGCAAGACCCAACCCGTCTTAGAATTGGACGGCCCATAAGAGACATTTAGCGCTAGTTACAATTGCTGCGGTCGCAACCCACTTACCGGACATTCGCCTCAGCGCCGGAACCCCAAACTTCAACAGGCTTCGGCAGATAGTACGATTGTGAAACTTTGATCATCTGAGCTCAAAAGCCCTACGGATTGTCTGACACATTGCATCGCAGATCGGTCCGTTAGCCTGATCTGCCCGTTGCAATACAAGGAAAGTCGAACTGCTGGCTGGGAACTGCGGAAGCGGTCGCACTCCGTCGATATCATCCGACGACCTTAGCAAGCCCGCCGCGATGCCTGCCTGAACTGCAGATCGCACACCGACCGCACTCTCGCTAGAAAATATCACCTGATAATTCTGCCCGAGTTCTTCTAATCCGGATAACGCCAGATCACGCCACCAGCAGTCGCGGTCAAATAGGGCGATTGGCAAGGGATCAACTTCTGAAAGATCACTATCTTGAGCACACATCCAGACCAAGTGATCCTCACGCAAAACTTCGTCGCGGTCATTGGGACGCTGCACTTCGTGGATTGCTATGTCGAGATCACCTTTCTTCAACGCGGCCTCGAATTTGGAACCAAATGCGCATTGCACCTCAAGCTCAACATCTGGGTGAAGGGCGGCGAATTCAGAGATGATACCAGTCAACTCGTGGCGACTGTGATCATCGGTCATTCCAATACGAAGTTTGCCCTTCAATCCGCCACCACGCAGCTCATTCAGGGTGGCGTCGAGTGATTGCACAACGTTTCGGGCAATCGGAAGCAATTTTTCTCCGACCACCGTCAGAGTGACACCACGCCCATGTCGGCGAAAAACCGGTTGTCCAATGACCTCTTCCAATTGTCTGATCTGTAGGCTTGTCGCGGATTGTGACCGTCCAATTCGGTCTGCCCCGCCAGTCATGCTCCCGGCCTCATTGATGGCGAGGAAAGTTCGAAGGTGATCGCTGCTCAGGTTTGCCAAGATATATAAATTTCCTATGGTTGAATTACGAATAACGCGTTTCTCAAATACCTGTCCAGTCCCCATACTCTGAGTTGAAGAGTTAGGAGATCGGAATGTCTGTTATGGAAATCGTTCAAAGCGCACGACCTAAGATGGCACATTTTTATGGCTCTATGGGACTGGCGCTTGCCATATTGGTCGCCAGGAACCCTGCATATGCTCTGGAAGTGGTGAAGTTTGTTGCGCTCGGTTTAATCCATGTCGCCCCACTGGTCATTCCAGGCATCCTGTTAGCTGCCTGGATTACGGCAAGTGGAGCCAGTCGACATGTGACAAGAGTTTTCCACGGTCGCCCCGTCTACACCGTGTTGGGAGCTACCGTTGTTGGGGCGTTACTACCAGTCTGTGGCGTTACGGTCTTGCCATTAATGGCCGGGTTACTTGCCGCCGGCGTCCCATTAGCACCTGTCATGGCGTTTTGGCTTGCCTCGCCAATCACCGGCCCTGCGTTATTAACCGTAACCGCAGCAACCTTGGGATGGGAGTTTGCTGTTGGTAAGGCCCTTGCCGCGATAGGGTTGGGCCTTTTTGGGGGTGGTATGACGGTCCTATTTGCTCGCAACACATGGGCCAAGTCGCCGCTGCGCACCAACAGGATAGTCGGCTCGCTGGGTGGGCAGTGCTGCGGTACCGAAACCAACGATCCTACCTTTGACCTACGTTTTTGGCGTGATCCGTCCCGACGACAGCAGTTCTCGCAAGAATGCTGGTCGATCACCCGTTTGATCCTCGTGGTACTAGCCCCAGCATTTGCTGCTGAACATCTTCTGAATGATTGGCTGGAGCCCGATACTGTGGCTGCCTACGTGGGTCATGACAGCGCCTTTGCCGTACCACTTGCGGTCATTGTCGGCGGCCCGGCCTACATCGATGGCTATGCCGCATTGCCGCTTACACGAGCCTTATTGGAACATGGGATGTCGTCCGGTGCCGCTATGGCTTTTCTCGTCTCTGGCGGCGTTGTCAGCATATGGGGGGCGATGGCGATCTTCCCGGTACTGAAACTGAAACCATTCCTACTTTACCTTGGGCTGGCGTCTGTAGGTTCAATGATCTCAGGTTGGGTGTTCGGTGCATTTTTCTGAGACTTGTGCCCAAAGTGGGCCAGCAAACACTGGGCTGAACCTTTCAAACAATCATCGGCGAAGGACACAACGTGCAGACAGCCAGTGGCAAGATCAATGGGGCCAAATGGATTTTGATCGCCGCATTGTGTTTTGCCCTGATGAATGCGCTTGCCAAAGAAATTCCGCAGACAGGTGGATGCGTCATACCGGTGCTTCAATTGACTTTCGCGCGGTATGCCGTGGCCGCTTTGGTTTTGTTGCCGCTTGTTCTAAGCAGCAAATCACGTTGGAAACCAACCTATCCGGAACGGTATTTGGTCAGAACCATCGCCGGGTTCGGCGGGATCGTCCTGATGTTCTTAGCGGTGAATTTTGTTCCTTTGGCGGCGGCGACAGCTATCGGGTTTACCAGCCCCATCTTCGCAATGTTGTTCGCAACATGGTTTTTGTCAGAACACATGAACAGACGCCGCTGGGCAATAACTTACTTAGGGCTCGCAGGAGCCATAGTCATCGCGGGGCCAGATGGTTCAGGAGTATCTTGGGCGGGACTAATCCCCTTTGCCGCGGCCATATTCATGGGTGCCGAAGTTACTTCAATCAAATGGCTCAGCCAGTCGCCAGATCATGCCATCACCATTGTATTTTACAGCAATCTGGCTGGGGCGTTGTTGGCCTTGATTGGGGCATTCCCTGTTTGGGTGGGACCGAATTTGCATCAACTGGGATTGTTGGCACTACTCGGGACGGTCGCTGTGATAGGTCAATTTTGCGTCTTGCGAGGAACTCGATTGGCCGATGCAAGCTTTTTGGCACCATTCTTCTACGCCTCTTTGGTCTATTCCGCAGTGCTCGGTTTTGTCTTTTTTTCGGAGGTTCCCACGCTAACGACTGTCATCGGATCCCTAGTTATCGTGTCCAGTGCGTTCCTGCTCGCAAGAGAAGCCAAGATATCGAAATCCTGACGTTTATCGGTATGAATGGTTCGCTATTTCGCGAAAGCTTCGCCGAATGTTTCGCGATACGCCATTGGCGAAGTGCCAACGTGACGATGAAAGGCACGCCTGAGACGTTGTTCTTCGACGAACCCGGTGTCCCGCGCAATTTCCGCCAAAGATCGGTGCCCTTTTACCAGCATTTGTTTCGCTGCATTGACCCGCATCATCTCGACTGTTTTTGCGGGAGTGAAACCAATGCTGTTCTTGTACCTTCGCGAAAAATTGCGCGGACTCATGCCCACTCGTTCCGCAAGTGTCGTCACGCTGAGCTCACTTTGAAGGTGCCCGGCGATCCAGGCATGAAGATCAGCGAAGTGACCACCTTCCTCAGCGGACTGAATCGTCAGGATGTCACTAAATTGCGATTGCCCGCCGGGGCGCTTGAAGAACACCACCAGCGTCTGTGCCACCTGCATAGCGGCCTCGTGTCCCATATCTTCTTCGATCATGGCAAGGGCCAGATCGATACCTGCCGTCACCCCGGCCGAGGACCAGACATTTCCGTGCCGGATAAAGAGCGGGTCACGCTTTACCTGAATATTTGGAAATCGGTTTTGCAATTCTTCAACGTGCCGCCAATGGGTTGTGGCGCTCAACCCATCCAACAGACCGGCAGCGGCGATCAGAAAAGTTCCCATGCAGGTCGAGGCAACACGTCTGCTGTCAGATTTGCGCTGTCTGATCCAGGCCACAAAATCCTCGTGTTCTACAGCATCAAATACTCCGTCCCCACCCGCCACGATGACTGTATCGATTGGAAGCATCGCTGCTTGCTTCAAAGAAACGCTGCCAAGGTCCACCATGCAGTCCGTGGGCACTATCCCACCATCAGGGGAAGCTACAACCACATCAAAAACGCGCTGACCCCGCGCAGCCTCAGTGTTGTTAGCGCTGGAAAAGGCTTGGATCGGCCCGGTGACATCCAGAAGTGTGACGCCGGGATAGATCACAAATACGACGCGCTTGATGCCTGGGTTGGCACCTCCACTCATGTTGTCCGTTTTTGATCGCATATTGTCATTTAAGCCAAACAGTTGAGCTTGTAAATCCATCTAGCTGCACTCGAATTGAAAGACCATCACATGACTAACTCACTTCAGCATCATCGATCTTCTCTGATTATTGGGCTGTCGTTTGTAGCGCTAGCGCTGACTTTTTCAGCGCGTGCCGCCCTTGGATTGGTCATGCCGTTGCTGGAGCAGGATATGGGTTGGAGCCGTAGTTTTACGTCCGCAGCCGCCGCCTCCGCATTGCTGGTTATGGCACTGATCGCCCCTTTTGGAGGACGGCTTGTTGATAAGAATGGAGCGCGCGCCATCCTTCAAATCGGATTGGCAGCTCTTGCCATCGGGTGCTTTCTTGTTGCCGCAACAACGAACCCGCTGGCATTCTTCATAGCGTTCAGCGGGATCGCAGCAGTTGGCTTTGGCTTAGTGGCGACACATGTCGTTTCAACGGCCGTCGAACAAGAGGTTGCACGCAACAAGGGACTGGCCACAGGTATTGCAACCTCTGGCTCGACAGGCGGCCAATTTTTATTTGTACCTTTGCTGGCTGTATTGATTGGAACCTACGACTGGCGCATGGCCTTTGTCGCCCTTGGGTTTGGAACATTGGTCATTATGGCTTGTATTCACAGGTGGTTTCCACGCCAAACATCGCCAATTTCAGCCAAAGGCCCCCCAGTAGAATCTGAAACCACGCTTCGGTACGATCTGGTTAGAATCTTAAAGCAACCCGCGTTTCAAATACTCTTCTGGAGCTACTTTATTTGCGGTTACACGACCTCTGGAGTGATCGAAACACACTTCTTGCCCTACGCCGCCTTTTGCGGATTTGGTCCCATCCCTTCAGCTACGGCATACGGTCTTCTGTCAGCCATCAACCTGGCCGGCATGATCCTTGCCGGTTGGTTAACCGACCGTGTGAACAGACCACTCTTACTGGGTGGTATATACCTTTTACGGGGCCTTACATTCGTCATTCTGATCAATGTCGGAGCGAGTTTTGAGGCGCTGATCTTCTTTTCAATTCTGTTTGGATTGGTTGATTATTCCACCGTACCGGTGACAGCCAGCCTTGTGGCGTCACACATTGGCATTCGTGTCATGGGGCTGGCTTTTGGTCTGATTTCAGCCGGGCATCAGGTTGGCGCAGCCCTTGGAGCTTATTTTGGCGGCGTGCTCTTCGATCTTTATGCCCAATACTACTGGGTCTGGTATTCTTCTCTGTGGCTTGCCGTTTTTGCCGGTGTTCTGGTGTCCTTTTTGAAAGACGGGCCAGAGCCACATCCTTCACACTCGGCACGTTGAAAGATCTGGAAATGACGGTAGTTTCGGGAAAAGCCCGCCCGCAACATGTTGTGCGGGGCATCGTACTCATACTGGCCACCATGTTTATAACATCTGTACAGGATGTCGTATTCAAATTGTACGCTGCAAATCTGACGCTTTGGCAAATCTTTGCCCTGCGCGGGTTACTTGCGCTTCCTATTCTTTTTGCTCTGGCAAAAATGCAGGGCTTTCGCGGGACAATTCTCAAGATCGCTCTACAGAAATGGCTGCTACTTCGGGCGTTCTTTGTGACGGTGACGTTCTTGGCGTTTTATGGCGCATTACCGTTCATCAGCCTGTCCACCGTCGGGGCAGCCAACTATATCGCTCCCATCATTGTGACATTGCTATCCGCCTATTTCATTGGGGAACGGGTGGGTCCGATTGGCTGGGTCGCTGTGCTGGTTGGGTTTGCGGGTGTTGTTATTCTCCTTCAACCAGGCGCAGATACATTCTCACCCTGGGCGATATTGCCGGTTGTCGGCGCAGGTTTCTACGCAATGTCACACATCATTACCCGGACCAAGTGTCAGGGTGTTCCACTGGCGGCGATGGTGTTGTCCCTAATGCTAGTGATGACGGTGGTCACGTTCATGATCAGCATAGTGCTTTACCTTTGGCCACCTGAGAACGGTCTAGCCGAGGCTAATCCTTATGTTTTTGGTACCTGGTCGCCGCTGGGTACCACAGAATGTTTGATATTGGTTCTTTTGGCGGTTTTCACTGTCGTCATAAGCCTCGGCCTCGCCGGGGCATACCAGACCGCTCCTCCAGCAATAGTGGCAACATTTGAGTATTGTTATCTGGTTTATGCGGCGTTCTGGGACATGGTCATCTTTGATAGCGTTCCGGGATTTACCACAATCACGGGGATGGTGCTGATTGTCGGTGCCGGATTGATGCTCTTACGGAGCAAATAAGGGAGGGGCCTGCAGTGAGGCCCCTGATTTAGGGCATCAATATCAATGACCCCGTTGTTTTTCTGGCCTCCATTAGAGTGTGTGCTTGCCCAGCGTCCTTGATTGGAATTCGGGTGATCTGAGGGTTTCTGATTGCCCCATCCGCAATCGCTTGGAACAATGTATCCGCTGCCGTTTGAAATTCTTCCGGGTCTGACGTGTAATGCGCGATAGAGGGGCGGGTCAGGAACAACGACCCCCGGCTTACCAGGTCGGATATATTCAAGTCGCGTGGTACACCTGAGGCAGCTCCGAAGCTGACCATGGTTCCACGGGGCCGCAGGCTATCGAGTGAATCTATGAAAGTCGCCTGGCCGATGGAATCGAAGACAACGTCGACACCACCAGTAAGGTCACGCAGTTTGGTCACAAATTCTGGGTCGCCGGATAGCAAAACATGCTCGCAGCCATTCTGGCGGGCTTGCTCGACCTTCTCTTCTGTGCCGACGGTACCAATTACAGTAACCCCTTTGGCATGAAGCCATTGACACGCAAGCGAACCAACACCTCCTGCGGCGGCGTGAAAAAGAACGGTTTGGTTTTGGTTCGCTGCCACACATCGGTTGATCAAATACTCGGCCGTAATTCCCTTGAACATCAAGGCCGCCGCAACATCATCCTCAATCCAATCGGGTAGTTTGATCACCCGGCCGGCCGAGATGTTTCGGCGCAGAGAATAACTGCCTGGCGCTCCACCGACATAAGCGACGCGATCTCCCACGGCGAAACGGGTCTGTCCTTCGCCAATCGCTTCAATTCGTCCAACTGCTTCAACACCGATTTGTGCGGGTAGCGCCTGTGAACGGTCGACACCAGTTCGTTGATAGATGTCCAGAAAATTGACACCAATCGCGGTGTGCTGCACCTGAACTTCTTCAGCGCTTGGCGAAGCCAAAGGTACTTTGTCCCATGACAGAACATTGGGTGGGCCATAATCTTTGTAGCGGTATGCGTGGGTGGTCTGCGTCATTGAATTTCCTTGGAGTTTCGCGGAGGCACGGAAATGGCTCGAACTTGATTTCACAAGGTGCCTCAATTTGAGCTGTTTTGGGCTTTTACTTGAGCCCGTCTATGATAATCGCCGTTCCAGACGAGATACTTCTCCGAAGTGACTTTGCATCGGCGTAGTCGACTGAGTGGTACCAATCTTTCGCCGCGGCTCTGTCCGGAAAGGCAATGATGACGACCCGCTCTGAGGCAAAATCGCCTTCGAGAACATCGATAGGACCTCCTCGAACCACAAACCGACCACCAAACTTCTTGATCGAGCTCGGTGACATGGTTTTGTATCGCTCGAAAGCCTCTTGATCGTACACATCTTCTTGAAAGATCACGTATGCGGTCATTTTCTCCGGTCCTTCATTCTATTTTGCCTCCAGTTCTGATGGCCGGAGGCAAAATTTTAAGGAGTGCGTTTTACCAAAATCTGACGGGGCCAACCTCGTGCTTAAGTCGCCGCCGAAGCTCTTCTCCTTTACGGCGTTCATGCTCCAACAACATTGAATCGTGGGTTGGTTCGGCTTCGTGATGGGGGCGCGGACCAACGATGAATGTACTCAATAGTTTTAACATGTCAGTTCTCCTTGCATGTTTGAGAAATTCTGAAAAATATATATGCTGATAGACAGCATGTCGGCCAATCAATATGCTTTCTCAATTGTTAGCTCAGGTATTATATTATATGGACTGGTCACGCATACCCTCTCTAGCAGCGTTACGGGCGTTCGAAGCCGCTGCCCGCCAGCAGAGCTTTAGCAAAGCCGCAGCGGAGCTGAACGTCACGCATGCAGCAATTGCTCATCATGTCCGCAGTCTAGAGGCAGAATTTTCCGAAAGTCTGATGGTTCGCGATGGACGCGGAGTTACGGTCACTTCGACCGGTGCACGGCTGGCTGAAGACCTACAATCGGGCTTCACTGCCATCGCCGAGGGAGTGGAGAATATTCGGTCATTGAGAGAACGCAGACCGCTCAATATTGCAGTGACGCCTGTGTTTGCCGCAAACTGGCTAATGCCACGCATTGGAGAGTTTTGGACACAACACCCGGAAATTTCTCTGAACATCAATCCCGGTGTTGATCTGGTTGACTTCAAGAAGAGTGGCACGGATTTGGCCATCAGGTATGGCGACGGCAAGTGGCCCAATCTCAATTCACAATTGCTCACCGATGGCGATTTTCTTGTTGTTGCGCATCCCGATCTGGTCAAAGGCAGAAAGGTGAACTGCCTGCCGGATGTGATCGATCTGCCATGGGTAATGGAACGTCACATGATGGAGCGCAAAGCACTGGTTGAACGTGAAGGTGTCGATTTTGAGAAAGTAAAGCTGACACTCTTGAATACCAATGTCCTGGTACTGTCTGCGGTTGCAGCAAAGCTGGGTGTGTCAGTTCAGCCCAAATCCATTGTTGAGCGTGAAATTGCTTCGGGTGAGTTGGTTAGAATTTGTGCACTAACCCAAAAAAACCTTGGTTATTACATGGTTACTTTGCCTGATCGACAACCCAAAGGCCTGCGTGAGTTTATGAAATGGCTTCGTTCAAACAAGTGAAGTCACACTCTAGGAAGATCGACGATAATGAGCAACAAGTGAGCGCTTCATCTATCAGGAACCGCTCACTTGCACTAGGTCGTAAGCTGGTCATGAACAAGCAGACGCCAAGTTTTTACAGTTATATGTAGTGTCTGAACGGAAGAGGCGGAATTGTCCGGTCCTCAGTAGCCATCAAGACATCACCTATCGCTTCAGCAAATCTCATTGAAACTGGAAAGCCATCTGCGAAAATTGAAGAGTTAAAGTTCATCTTCGTAAGTGTCATGATGTCCGCCATGACGGTTTCAATCGTTGATGAAGAATGACCGCATATTTCAATACGCAGCGGATTTGGAGTTTCCCTTCCTTGGTACGTGTCCAGATAATCAACAAAGCCTGAGGTCCAAAGGTAGCCAAATCGACCATCCACTCTCAATGCTGTACCGCGCTTTACTGGTCGGTCACCCGTCGTGAATATCTTAACATCGTTGGTGCGTGTTATCCGAACACCCGTGATCTCTGTCTGATCAGAGACCGCTTCTCGAAAACCGTCTAGCTCATCACGATTGAAGCGGGTTCGCCCGTGAACAAACATCTCTGCAGGGTCAATCCCGTGTTCCTCTTTGTAGGCTTCAACAGCAAGCCCAATAAGCCTCTTTGCTTCCGCCTTTGAAAGATGAAATTGATGAGTGTCCTCGGAATACCAGTTCCCTGGCGTCCCTTTGAAAACAACGCCCTCACCGCTCTCCAAAAAATAGCTGTGCTCCACAGCAGTGGTTCTTGCCCCCGTGTTTGCGGTCCTTTTTGAAGATCAGACCGACATAGCAGACACCGGGCCTAGCTGTTGAAACCTTCCATGGCCTTCCTCCAGCCTTGAAGAAGGAAGTTGTTGCAAGGTTCCAGTGTACGTCGAGAGCGCCTTGCATCCGTCGGTTAGACCCGTCTGACAATTCGTCTTCAAATAGATCAGGATCGTCCGAACTATGCTCGCCTTTCGCTTCCTCTGGATCCGCAAGCGAGTGGACAATCGAACTTTCTCGAAAAACTTGAGTGACTTCTTTGTCCTCAAGAAGCCTATTCTTGAGCTGGTGACGGAAGTCTGCTTGGAAATCAAAAACTCGAGCGATTTCGTTATCTTCTGCAAACAGCGATGGCGCATTCTCAGAGAAACGTGATGCCATCCTTTTTGTTAACACGCTTTCCGGCGCGACGGCGATCTCAGTTGGAACTCGTGAGTTTGGCCGACCAAGTACGAACACTTCTTCGGGCACCACTACAAACCAAATATCGACCGAGACGTCATCGTTAGACCTAAGAGACTTGATGGCATCGACATATAGGCCGACCGTTTTCGCAACTGCTTGGTGCCTTTCTTGAATGCGAATTGAATTGAGAAGATCTGACCTTGGGATGGGGCGCGTGACGATCGGAGCATTGGGCCATTCAGCCCCGAATGCGGCGTCAAAGCCTGGATATGGCACTAGACGGTTGTTGGGTTGGTCAGAACCACTATCGACGCGGCCACGAAAACGTTTGCACCATCGAGTGAAGAGTTCAATGCCTTCAGGCGCGCCAACGACGCCTATTCTCAGGAACTTGGGATTTCGCTCGAATTCTTGAGGACCAAAGAGCAAGAGTCCTTCTCTTGGGTCCTCTGTTTGTTGCCGAAAACCAACTTCCAGCATCGGCTCTTCAAACTGCAAGACTGTGCGCGTGGATGCTGCGGTGCCTGCCGAAATCAACCGAGGGTCAACGCTTAAGCTCTGTAATGGAGAAACAGGTATTTCAAGGATTTCACTACCACGAGAAAGCCTGAACATCATAGCTTGCAGCAGAGTGCGCCACCGATCGTTCCACCAGCTTCTACAAAAGCCGCGTCTTAACGAATGTTGTTTTGCGGAAGAAGGCAACGGGTCGATGCCATTCTCTGTAAAGACAACGTGCGACTTAAGCCGCAGACATTGTGAGCTTTGATCGAACTGCCCTTCTATTGCGAAGTGCCAATACACTCCACGCTTGTCACTTCTACCTACAAGTTGTCTGCGCTTCTTCTTTCCGTCAGAATCAAGGAATTGGATTTCGTTCCCAGCTTCCATTGCCACCGCATCGAACCAACAGAAGTTCCCGGAGGCGAGTCTATACGGCTTCATACCTGAGGATGAGCACAGCTCGTCGAAAGACTTTCTAATAAGCTGGGACAACGCACGGCGCGCATCGCGCCATTGTAGGCTCAACAACTCGAGTGTTTCGTCGTCAAAAGCTCCCTCAAAAACAGAAGAAGAACCAAAGCTCTGTGTGCTAAGGTTTTCAAGCGAGTTTGCTAGTTCATCGCGCGCACCGAAGCAGAGTTGCCCACCAGTCACCGGCGCCGTCGCGAGAAAAGGTCTTACAACATCTGGCCGGAATCGCGGATTTGGGTCGACGCCGAGCAGTTTCCGAATTTGACCAGGCCATTCTGTGATTGCAACAGCGTTCTCGACCAGACTTTGTTCTTCACCCGTTGTTGTTGGATCTTCCACCTTGGATGCTGCGCGCCACTGTCGAAGGCGTTCGATTGTGTCACTGGTGTCCTTAGGCACACCCATTTCTTCTAGTGTGCTTACTAATACCTTGAATGCTTCAAACAAGTTGCTGGACGCGTCTACAATGTTCTTGCGCGCGATATTGGCTCTGATCTCGCCGAAGGAAAGATCATCGATCCTGACCGGAATTACGAAGTTATCGATGCCAAGCTTGCGTTCTGTGGCAACAGCAATGTTGACCTCATCCAAGACACCCGGCTTTTCGTGCCCATCCTTCGAAAGAAGTACAATCACGCAAGCAGACTTTTCTCGAATAGTGTTTTCAATGGTGTCCCAGAAAGTCTCGCCTCCAATTAGCTTGGTTATATCGGACCAGACTTCGTAGCCCTCTGCTGCCAATCGGGCTCCTAACCATCTTGCGACATCGTTGTCCTGGGGATTCGCGTGACTGATAAAGGGTTCTGTCGCAAACTTTAGATGGCAGAGCATCAGTTGAATTGGAGATCGGTTTACCCTGCCAGTTGGGCGAACTGCTGAAACGGACGGAGTCCGGGCGTGAACTGGCCTTTGCGGATCATGTTGACCAGTTCGATGCCAGCCAGGGCAGATGCAGCTGAATCGAAAGACTTGAAACCCAGCATGGGCCTGATCCGACGTTTGATGAAGCGATGGTCTTGTTCAATGATGTTGTTGAGGTATTTCCGTCTGACCATCTCAATCGGTACCGGGCAACCAAAGCCTTTCAGCATCTTGTTTATTGCTTTGATGCCAGCAGTGTTCGCACCGCTTTTGTCGATGACAATTTTCCGTGGCAAACCGTTCGCCTCAAGCGCACGAGCGAAGAACTTGGTCGCAGCCGCTTTATTCCGGCGCTTGGATAGCATGAAATCAAGGGTCTTTCCGTGTTTGTCGATGGCGCGATAGAGATAAACCCACTCACCCTTCACCTTCACATAGGTCTCATCCATGCGCCATGAACGGTCAGCAGGGCGCTTTTTGTAACGTGAAGCATCAGCTACAAGACCGGCATATCGACTCACCCAACGGTTCAGCGTCGCGTGATCCAGTTTAACGCCTCTTTCCGCCATGATTTCTTCCAGATCCCGATATGACACACCGTATCGGAGATAGAAGAAAACAGCGTACAAAATCACTTCTTTCGGAAAGTGTGCGCCCTTGAATGAGATTGTCACGGTCTGCTCCTGTCTAATCCGAGCATGCGGTACCAAAACTACGTTTGACCTGACAGGTGGGAACTAATTTTGCGACAGAACCCCTCTCGTCTCGCAAGACGGCGTGAGGACAATCGGCTTTGAGGCGAGCGGTGATCGATGAACCTGAACCACACCATCACTCACTGATTTATTAACTGATCTTCGCTCGAAGAAGCCGAAAGACAATTGGCGCAGCCGCAATAACCAGTAGAATTCTCATGATATGCGCTGTCGCAACAAACGCGACGTCGGCTCCCATGGCCAAAGTCAAAAGGCTCATTTCCGGTAGCCCACCGGGTGCAAATGTCAGCAACGTCTGTTTCAGGTCGACGCCTGTCTGCCAGGTAACATAGTACGCGCAAAAACCAGCGGCGATCATCATGCCTGTTGTTGAGATGGCGGCCAAGCCAATATCCCGTCCGATCTCACGAACAGGCACACCAACGAAACGACAGCCGACAACAGTACCCATTACAAGCTGAGCTAAATTGACGGCAGCCGTAGGTGGAGCGCTCTGCGTCAGCCCGGTAAGATGCACGATCGAAGACAAGATCATGGGGCCAATAACTTGGGCTGCAGGGAGCCTCAGAAACGGACCAACAAAGGCACCGACCGCTGCACACGCAATCAAAATGCCATAGTCACTAAGGTTCAGATCTTCAAACGCGACTCTTTGTGTTGCTTGACCAGTTGAGCGCACATCGAAGAAGAACCAGAATATGAACGAGGTGACTGAAACAACGATCAACACCCGGCTCGCATGTGCCAGCGCAATTCGCCGTTCGACGCCTCCGGCCTCCGCGCCGATTAGCATCATGTCGTTCAAACCGCCGGGTGCCGATGAGAAATACGCTGTGACCGGGTCGAAGCGGCCAATACCTCGATACACGGTGAAGGCAATCAAAAACGCCAACGCGATAAAAACCGGAATGACGGCGATTGTGACGGCCCATTGAGAAATCTGTTGGAAAATCTCGGGATGAAAACCAGAACCCAGCATCACGCCGATGATCGGCATGATGATCTTTCGAATCTTCACCGGTGCCTGAACGGGGGCCCCGGCAATTGCACCAATCGTCACCACAATCATTGGCCCCAACATCCAAGGCAGCGGAAATGCGACACTCGTAGCCAGGCTTGCACCAACTAATCCGATGAAAAGCGCTATGATTTGTCCTTTGTAGTAATTCATCTTCTGCCAATTGCTCACGTATGGATAGGCGATCAGTCGCGGCCAGAGCCCCAATTGTTTAGCTCGGAATGAGGTGCGCTTAGTTTCCTAGTCACCTATCTGTTTCAATTCCAGTTCTCTTTCTCCGAATTCAATGGGCGACAACACACCGTTTTTCGTGTGCCCGCGTTTCGGGTCGCAGAACTATAGAGTTTTTTGACCTCAGCCCACCATAGACCAGGATCGGTTCCTACCGGGCCACGCACATTCCGAACGAAGCCGGTGCCTTGCGCAAGGCCTCGGTATAGCCAACAGCCTTGATGAGCCGAGCTTTTGCTAAGGCGCGTTCGGCATTTCCTCATCATGTATAAGGCCGACAAATTGCTGCCCAAGGCGTGGGCGGAACACCGTTCTCTTGAGAATCTCTATTGGGCCCACGGAGCCCAGGCCACGTTGTTTTGCCTGTGCGAATGGGTGTCTATCCTGGCTTTTGACGTCGAAGTCGTAGCAATTTGGCCGGGGCTCCTTTTCAAGAGATTGCCGCCTCGCTGATACTTTTCGGAGTGCTAGGTAGGAGAGTACTACATCGAGTTGGTGCAAAGGCGTAATCTGAGTCACTTAACTTCAAGTGGCTGTATATTCGCTGTACGTTCACATGCGCGGTCTTGTTCGAAAACAAGCTTCCCGCACCGATAGGTCCGTGTGACCAATATCTCTTTCAGGCGTTCAGGGGCCAATAGCGGATACTGCGACAACACCGTCAAATCGGCCACTTTACCAGGCTCAATTGATCCGCGTTCGTCTTCGAGAAAGACTTGCCAGGCCGCATCGATCGTCTGTGCCTTAAGCGCTGACATCACGGAAATCCTCTGATCCTGCCCCAGCAACCGCCCAGAGGCCGTCAGCCGGTTCACCGCGCAATGGGCCAGATGTAGGGGTCGCGTTGGCGTAACCGAAGCGTCGTTGTGCAGGGTGAAGCGCACCCCGAACCGTTCGGCTGATCCAGCAGGGGTCAGGCGGTTGGCGCGTTCGGGACCCATGATCGTGTCATAATGCCGATCGCCCCAGAAATGCACATGGGCCGAAAAGAAACTGACCGTCATTCCTAGCTGGGCCATTCTTTGCAGTTGGTCGTCGCGTAAGACTTGCCCATGAATGACCGTGTGGCGATGGTCCTCGCGCGGGGTTTCCCGCAGGGCCGCGTCAACCGCATCAATGAACATCTGGGCCCCCGCGTCGCCGTTGCAGTGGCAATGGACCTGAAATCCTAGATTGTGCAGTCGAACAACCTCAGACCGGAACAGATCCGGGTCCATATAGGGCATTCCATTGGGGCAATCGGGCTTGCGGACCTCGTGATAGGGTTCACTCAGGAATGCAGTTTGCAGTTGGAAAGACCCGTCCGAGAACAGTTTGCGTGGCCCGGTTCGGATATGAGCGGTGTCGCGCCACTGTACCTCAGAGTGACCCTCCGACAGGGCCGGTTCCAGCTCCGCGATCGGCAGCAACATCAGACCAACGCCAGGATCACCCTGCGCCGCCAGCGCGCTGAACTGTTCCAGCAACTCGGCGTTGACCCACGCGTTTTGCGCAAAGGTGACGCCATGTTGCAGATACTCGTCGCGTGCTGCGGCACAGCCTTGAAGGAACCGCTGTCTGTCGATCAGAAAGTTGGTCTCGCCGAGTGGCCCCATAGCTGACAAACCCTCGATCAGGCCCGTCAGCTCACCGGTGTTCGGATCACGATCAAATCGGCCCCCGACCGGGTCGGGTGTATTGCAGTCCGCACCTAGAAACGCCAATGCTGCCGAGTTGGCCACGCCGTTGTGACCCGAGGCATGGATGACCCAGATCGGATGATCGCGCGATACCGCGTCCAGCTCGGCACGGGTGGGCATACGCCGCTCGGCAATGGCTGTGTTGTCAAACAAGACACCCATAACCCATTCCCCGGCAGGTGTTTCCTTGGCGCGGTCCGCGAGGCGGCGCAGCGCGGTGGGAATGTCCGGGCAATCGCCGCGTGGCGGCGCCGAAAGCTCAACGCGGAACAGTTCGACAAACCCGGAATCAGGAAAATGCCC
The DNA here is from genome assembly GCF_056534225.1 of Ruegeria sp. E1. Classification (NCBI taxonomy): domain Bacteria; kingdom Pseudomonadati; phylum Pseudomonadota; class Alphaproteobacteria; order Rhodobacterales; family Roseobacteraceae; genus Ruegeria; species Ruegeria sp. E1. Next base: position 16,567 of record NZ_JBQFPE010000022.1, read on the forward strand.
GTGCGGATCAATGAAGGCGGGCATCAGAGTCTGCCCTTCCAGATCAACCTCTTGCGTGCCGATAGGCATTTGCTTGCGCAAGTCCGCCTCGGACCCGACCGCAGCGATCTGCCCGCCCCGTGTCAGCACAGCCTCGCATTCCGGGTTCTGTGCGTCCATTGTCAGGATCGGCCCGTTGAAAAACAGTTTGGCGTCCGGGTTGGTCATTGGGGTCTCGTCATTTCAAAATGGTTTCAGGCAGCGCAAACCGTGACCATCGCTCTGTTCCCAGACGGGGGTCTGCACGCAGATATCGGCGGCCACCGGGCAACGCTCGCGAAACTCGCAGCCCGAGGGGCGCTTGAGCAGGCTGGGCGGTTCGCCTTTCAGCGCAATTCGCTCCAGCCGCGCGTCGGGGTCGGGTTCGGGGTTGGCCGATAACAGGCATCGGGTATAGGGGTGGCGGGGGGTGTCAAAAATCGCCTCGGTCGTGCCTTCCTCGACCAGTCGGCCCAGATACATGATGCCCATGCGGTCCGCCACATGGCGCACCACGTTCAGGTTGTGGGTGATGATCACCATTCCCAGCCCCAACCGCTCGCGCAGGTCGTTCAGCAGGTTCAGCAATTCGCCCTGAACCGACACATCCAGTCCTGCGGTGGGTTCATCTGCCAGGATCAGGCGCGGTTCCAACACCAGCGCGCGGGCCACACCAACACGCCGCGCCTGCCCGCCCGACAGCTGGTAAGGGTAGCGATCCGCAAAATCCGCAGGCAGGTTGACCATTTCCAGCAGCCGCCGCGCCTCGGCCCGCAGATCGCGGTCTTTCAGGCCCTGAATGCGGTAAGGCTCGGTGATCAGGCTGCCAATGGTCAGGCGCGGCGATAAGCTGCCGACCGGGTCTTGAAACATCATCGCGATGTCTTTGCGCAGCGGGCGCAGCGCCCGTTCCGGCAGGCCGCGTATTTCCTGCCCGTCAAACCGGACATGGCCAGCCTGCGCCGGGGCCAGCCCTGCAATCGCGCGGATCACGGTGGTCTTGCCCGAGCCGCTTTCGCCCACCAGCGCATAGGTTTCTCCCTGATCCACCTTGAAACTGACCCCGGCCAGCACGTTGACGCGGCCATAGCTGGTTTGCAGGTTTTCGACCTCAAGCAGGCTCATGTCGTGGCCTCCGCATGGTTCAGCCAGCAGGCGGCCATATGGCCTTGCTGCACCTGTTCAAGCGGCGGGACGTCGCTGGCGCAGCGCGGCATGGCCTGATCGCAGCGGTCACGGAAAATGCAGCCGCCGGGCAGATTGGCCAGATCGGGCACCTCGCCCGGAATAGTCGGCAACACGCGCGCTCGGGTCTTGATATGGCCCGGATCGCAGTCGATCAGACGGCGGGTATAAGGGTGTTTCGGGTGGTGGAAAATTTCACGTACCTCGCCGCTCTCCACAACGGCGCCTGCGTACATCACCACCACCCGATCACACAGCTCTGCGATCACCCCGAGATGGTGCGAGATAAACAGGATCGCGCAGCCGAAATCCTGTTGCAGGTCTTTCAGCCGTTCGATGATCTGCACCTCAAGCGTGGCGTCCAGTGCTGTTGTAGGTTCATCGGCAATCAGAAGGTCAGGTTCTGACATCAGGGCCATGGCAATGGCGATACGCTGCCGCATCCCGCCAGAGAACTCATGCGGGAACTGGGCCAGCCGGGCCTCGGGGTCCGGAATACCAACTGCCCCCAGCATCTTCGCGGCCCGCGCGCGTTTTTCGGATTTCGACGCGCCTGAGCGGTGTTGGATGTCCAGCATCTGCTGCCCAATCGACAGAACCGGGTTGTGGGTCTGCATCGGGTCCTGAAACACGATCGAGATATCGTCGCCCCGCAAAGCCCGCATCTGGCGTTCGGATAGCGACAGCAGGTTTTGCCCTTTGAACCGGATTTCGCCCCGCCGGAACCGCGTGTTCGGCGCGGTCAGACGCAGGATCGAGGAAATCAGCGTGGACTTGCCGCAGCCGGATTCGCCGACGATGCCCACGATCTCACCCGGCTTGATATCAAACGTGATGTCGCGCAGGGCTTTCAGATCACCCCGAACCGTCTCGTAATCGACGCTGAGGCCATCAATTTCCAGCAAAGGGGTGCTCATCGCTGTTTCCTCAGTTTGGGATCGACCACATCGCGCAGGGACTCGCCCAGAAAGGTAAAGCCCAGTGTGGCCAGAATGATCGGCAGCCCCCCGGCGACCACCAGCCATGGCGTCTGCCGGATCAATGCGTACCCATCCTTCAGCAGCGATCCCCAGCTTGGCGTCGGTGGTTTGACCCCGAGCCCCAGAAAGGACAACCCGGCCTCAAGCGCGATCACCGTGGGGATGTCCATTGCCGCCAGAACGGCCAGCACGCCGATGATATTGGGCAACATGTGCACCCCGAGGATGCGGAAGATGCTGGCACCCATGGATCGTTCGGCCAAAATGAACTCCGAGTTGCGTAAGGTCAGCGTCTGCGTGCGCGCCACCCGGCCATAGGTGGGGATCGAGGTCGCCATGACCACAAAAACCACCGTTTGCAGGCTGGGCCCGACCAGCGCGACCACCGCAAGCGCGAACATGACCGTCGGGAACGAGCGGATGGTATCAAAGAACAGCATCAGCAGGTTGTCCAACCACTTCGGCCCGTAGCCTGCGATCATTCCCAGCGTCAGCCCGATCACCATCGCGCCGAACACTGCAGGCAACGCCACCTTCAGCGCCACCTGCCCGCCCATGATCACCCGGCTGAACGTGTCGCGGCCCAGCTGATCGGTGCCCAGCAAATGCTCGGCCGAGGGGCCTTGCAACCGATGGGTCACGTTCAGTGCAACCGGGTCATAAGGTACGATCCAAGCTGCAAACAGGGCGCAGAACACGATGGTGCCGACGATGATCAGCCCGGCAAGACCCAGCGGATCGCGGGCGACCCCGCGCAGAATGGTGGACAGTTCCGATCTCGGTTTAGTCATCCCTGCCCCCTCAGCCTGCCGTCCGCGCCCGCGGATCCAGCCAGGCGTTGATCAAATCCGCCAATGCGGTCGACAGAACAAACAGCGCGGTCGACACCAGGACCGAGCCCATGACAATCGGATAGTTCCGCGTGGTAATGGAATCGATCACCAGCTTGCCCAACCCGGGGCGGGCAAACACGATCTCAGCAAACACGGCCGAACTCAGCAGGAAGCCCATTCCCACGCCGATCACGGTGACAACCGGCAGGATCGCGATACGCAGGGCATAGACCATGACGATCCGCCGCTCGCGCAGGCCAAAGGCGCGCGCCGTGCGGATATGGCTTTCGCCCAGCACCTCAAGCATCGAGGCGCGCACCAGCCGTGCGATATAGCCGACCCAGCTAAGCCCGATGGCAAAGGCCGGGAGGGCAACGTGGTAAAGCCTGTCGACAAAGCCGTCACCCACTCCGATGGCCGGAAACCACTGTAGATGGACAGCGAAGACCAGCAACGACAACAAAGCGATCACAAAGGACGGGGCCGCCACGAAGCTGACCGAGACCGCCGCTGCGAACCGGTCGATCAGCGTATTAGGATGCGCAGCCGCGTAGGCCCCCATTGCAATCCCCAGCACAGCAGACCAGAGGATCGAGGCAAAGATCAGTTCCAGCGTGAATGGCAATTGCTGAAACACGATCTGGGTGACAGGGCGGCCGGAGAATACATCGACGCCCAGATCTCCTTGCAGCAGATTGCCATAGAAAATCAGCAATTGGTTCCAGATCGGCTGATCCAGCCCCAATTCGGCTGTCAGCCGCGCCTGAAGTTCGGGCGTGGCGCGCGGGCCCAGCATGATCTGGACCGGATCGCCGGGCACCGCGCGGATCATCAAAAACATCGCGGTGACGGCAACCACAAGGATCAGGGCCGCAAGGGCGAACCGTCTGAGGACATAAAACGCCATTGCGGCCCCACCTGATCAGGATTTGCCAAAATACCGCAGCAACGTCGTCCCATCAGGCCGCAATGCAGGCACAATCCGTGAGGTATGGATGATCGGCGTCGCCTCATGGGTGATGAACCGATACGCACCGCTTTCCTCCATCAGATCCTGCGCGCGCTGGTACATCTCGGCGCGCTTGGCCAGATCGGTCTCGCGGAAAGCTGCATCGTGGACGGCATCGAACTCTTCGCTGCGGAAGCGTTCCCAGTTCCAGACACCTGCCTGTTCGGTGGTGAACCATGCGGTCGCGTAATAGGGATCGGGGGTCATCGAGAACCGGTTCAGGATCAGTTGCAGATTCTCGTTATCACCACTGGCCCAGAACGCACCGGATTCCAGCACATTCACCTCAACCGTGATGCCGATCTGGCCCAAGGTGGCCTGAATGATCTGCGCAATGGTGCTGTAGGTGGTCTTGTTCAGGATATCCAGCGTCAGGGTCACGTTGGTTTCACCGGATTCCGCCAGCAATTCAGCCGCTTTGGCAAAATCGGCCTGCGGCGGCACCAGACTGTTAGTGCGGTTGCCCGTCAGCCCCGGAGCGATGATCCCGGTTGATGGCTCAGCCGCCCCGAAATACGCCGCCTCAAGAATGGTCGGTACGTCGATGGCATGCTGAATCGCCTGCCGCAGCTTCTTGTTTTGCAGCTTGGGGTGATCCATGTTCATGCCCAGCCAGACATAGTACAGCGACGGGTTCTCGATCAGCGTCCCACCATCGGGCACCCCTGCCCGATAACGCTCGACCGAACCCAGCGACACACGCGTCAAATCCAGTTCACCGGCTTCAAAGGCGATCTCAGCGGTGTTTTCATCGTCGATCGGCAGAATCTCGATCGTATCCCAGGCCGGAGCATCCCCTTTCCAATCCGGATTGCGGGTCAGAACCGTCTTTTCCTTCGGATTCCAGGCCGACCGCAGATAAGGGCCAGACTCTGCCACCGGATCGGTGCCGATACGCCCACCCGCGGCCTCAACCGCCGCTTTCGACACGATATTGCCGGTGATATAGGGCAGCGCAATGGACCAGAGTGGTGCAAACGGATCGTTCAGAACAATGGTTCCTTCCCGTTCGCCCGTCACCTCGACATGGCTGAGCGGGCCCATATCCGGCTTGTTCGGGCTGCCGGTGGCCTCGTCAATGATCCGCTCGAACGAGAACTTCACGTCCTCTGCCGTCATCGCGCCGAACCCGTTGGTAAATCCGATATCATCGCGCAGCGCGAATTTGATATGGGTCGGGTCAGCCTGTTCGATCATAGCTGCCGCATCCAGTTGCCAATCCCATTCTGTGCCGGGTTTGTACTGGATCAGCTTGTTGTAAATCGGGGCCTGAATCTGTTCGTCGCTTTGGCCTTCGGAATGCGCCGGGTCCAGCGTCTGCATGTCACGATACGAACGGATGCGCAGAACCCCGTCTTCTGCCGCGATCGTCCGCCCCGGCCAAACGCCAGTAAGCGCCGAGCTTGCACCCAATGCGGCGGCCGTTTTCAGAAATCCGCGCCGATCCAGCGGCGCCTGCATCCATTTCATTTTCATGTCGTTCTCCCTTTGGCTTTCCGGGCCGTGCTGTGTGCAGCGTGGGACCAAACCCCGCATCCGCCATTCTGCCGCTTTCTGATTGCATACGCATGACACCCGGTCTCATGCGTAGCTTTAGGGCAAATAACCACGATCGAGGGGCATGTTGAAAGTAAGCGAGTTTATGCTAGTGTATGTATGTTTACGCACAACTGCAGCAACCAGTGTAAGAAGCAGGACCAATGGCCGAGGATTTTTCAAAAAACCTGCGGGCGCTTTGCGCGCGCTTTGCCAGCATATCAGCCGTCTGCCGCGAGATTGGAATCAATCGCCAGCAGTTTAACCGATATTTGAACGGTGGCGGGCTGCCTTCGGCCTTTAACTTGCGCCGTATCGCTGGGTTTTTCAGCATTGCCGAGGCAGAGCTCTTGCTGCCTCATGAAACGTTTCATGCAAGACATATCCGTCAAAACAAGGTTACGCGCCGTGTTCCGGAACAACTGATAGGTGACGTGTTTCGGGATCAGGCCCGGGGCCTGCGCCGCTATCTGGGGTTTTATCACGGGCATTTTCGTACTCCCACGTGGGAGGGCGGCATTCTGCGAACCCTGATCTGGCTGCGGGAACAGGACGGATATGTCGTCACTCACAGTTTTGAACGCGCCACGGATGCCAATGGCAACATCCGACAGCGGACACGTTACTCGGGTCTGGCCGCATATCGCGGCAACCGGATCTACATTTTCGAACGCGCTTTCAGCGATGACGGCTTTTTGTCCGAAACGATCCTCTACCCCGCCCATCGTCAGCAGATTGTTCATATCAAAGGGCTAACCACAGGCGTCGCGACACGACCGCGGCTTGCGCCTTTTTCGTCGCCCACCATCTGGAAACGCATCGGCAACGCGACCTCTGCGCGAGAGGCGGTAAGCAAGACAGGTGTATATCCAAACTCCAGTGCAAGGATTGAACCTCAGATCAGACGGTTCCTGACAGAAAACGAAGGAACCCTGCTGACGTAGCAGGCGCGCTCGGGCCAAGAACAAATCAATAGCAAGCTCCTGTGTCACGCTTCGGAGATCTGGGGCTTGGGCTACCTTGGAGGTCGGATTGTGCCCGAAGCTATCCCAGCCCAGCTTTTATTCTGGCCTGAGAGCGTTTTATCCCGGCAACCACATGGTTCTGACCACGCACCAATTCGGTTCGGGAAAAGCCACGAAGCGTTTCGGGTCTGGCGGCAATCTTTGTCGCCTCTTTCAGAGCAGGAAGTGGCGGAATAGTCAGGGCCGGGTCATGCCTGAAACGATCAGAGCGATTGAAATTCAGCGGCACCAGAATGCGGGCAAGATCCTGGATGATCGCATTGGCCGCAGTCTCCGGAATCTCTCCGGCATGGGCCCGCTCGTAAAACGCTTCAAGGTCCGTCAGCAGGCCATCAACGGCTACGGCTGGCCCCGAAAGGTCAAAGCAATCGCCAGCTTGCGTTTGATAGTCGGCAATCGTCGCCCGAAATTCCCGCGCGGTCGCGCGCCAGTCCATTGGCAGAATGCCAGCATTTGCATTGCGAAAAACAGCCAGCAGATAGACCTTGATGTCGCGCAAAAGGATATCTTTATCCGCAATCTCCAACGTATCGTTCTCGGTGTGCCAGGCGATGTTCATACCGCACCCGCCCACGGCGTAATATCCAAGCTCTTCCCGGTGGGCGTCTGTCATGGCGGAAGACAGCATCAGATAGCTGGATATACCGATATTGTTGAAGGAATAATCCCCCGCCCGATGCGGGCGCTCGGAATGCAGCGTTTTGCCCGCGACATCCTGGATGACCTTGGCAAGGAAATCATGCGCCTCGGACATGACCGAGACGTTGATGAACTCGGTCGCCCACCGGCAGCCGGGGCTGTCGCAGTTCACCTGCGCGACGCAGTTCTCGTCAAGATCGAGCGCGAAGGTATCCGAATACCATGTCGATCCCGCATAGCGACCCGTAGAATGCCCCGGCCACCAGCAGATCTTGACCGTGCGCCGCAGCTTGTCGCGATTGGCCCAAAGGACGCGCGCCACCTCCAGCATTGTGGCATCGCCGGTGGCGTTGTCACCCACACCCACATCCCAACTGTCCAGGTGACCGTGCAGCAACACGTATTTGTCCGGCTCTTCGGTGCCCGGAATGGTGATTTCGGGCAGTTTTGAGCGGAACCAGCCCTCTTCCATCTCGGTGAAGATCGTGGCCTCGCCCCCCGCTTTGGCCACTTCCATCAAGGCTTTGCCGCTTTCCATGTTCACCGCCGCTGCCGGAATCAACGGTTTGCGGTGCAATTCGCTTGCGCTGGGAATACCCCAGATCGTGGTACAGATGCCCCAATGAATATCGACGCCAGGGTTGATCGCGATCACCCCTACTGCGCCGCAGCCTTCCATCAGCGAGATGATGGCGGGGCTGGCAAACCCTTCGGTCAGAACGATCTTGCCGCGCACGCGGGCATCCATTTCCGGCCCGGCCTCAAGCTGGCTTTCAAAGGCGTCCTCTTCATCCATATTGGTCGTGCCGCGGATATAGACCAGCGGCCCGCTGAATCCGCTTGGAGCGTTGGCACTGAAGGCAGGCGGCTTGGCGCGATAGGTGACGCCCGCGGCCTCAACCCGGGCTTCGCCGGGCAGGCTCAGGAACAGGTCCGGTTCATGCACCTTTACCTCGACCCCGTGTTTGGTTAGCCGGCTCACAACCTCATCCATGCCGCGATTGACGTCGTCGGGGTGTTCCCGCTTGAAGGTCGAGAAGCTTTCGACAAGGGCCCAGGGTTCGTCGATTGTGACCTGATCAAGCAGGGCGGTTTCTTCAGGGGTCATGGATCTCTCCAATGTTTTATTCAGTGAAACGTTGTAGCAATGAATAAAACATAGACAGACAAACTGATTCCACGCAAGACCCCTGCTCTGGCGCGTCGGACGGGATGAATTGGGAACAATCTGAAACTTCTAATGTGATGCAGATCAGCCCAATGTCAGCTTTTCAGAGATCTCATTGGCCGCTGCCACAGCCTTTTCAATGTAGCTTGCACGGCGCACTTCATCGAGCCGAACAGATGCACCCGCCACGGAAATGCCCGCGATAATTTCGCCCGCGCTGTTCTGTATCGGCGCCGCGACCGAGAAGGCCCCGTCGTCCAGATCGTTGATCGCAACGTTGTATCCGTTGGCCCGGATCAGCAGCAAAACCTCGCGCAGACGCTCAGGGTCGGTAATCGTATGCGGGCTGAACCGTTCCAGGTCGCTGGCCAAAACACTGTCGCGGATGCTGGGTTCGGCATAGGCCAGCAGCAGCATCGAGGCACCACCGGCGTGCAGCGGCCCGCGCCGCCCCAACTGTGCAAAAAGCCTTATACTATAGAGCCCTTCGCGTGTTGCAATGGCGACCGACGCGGTCGCCTCTCGGATCACGAGATTGACGTTTTCACCTGTGTCGTCACGCAAGGCGTCCATCACCGGGCGGGCGACCTGCAACAGCGCGCCCTCCCGCCCGACGCGCTCTCCTAACAGGGCGACGCGATAGCCCAGCGAGTAAATTGCCCGTTCCTCGTCGCGCTGGACGTAACCATCTTCTTCCAGCGTTTGCAAAAGGCGAAAGACAATTGACTTGGTCAGACCAAGCTGCTCTGCCAAAGCCGTTGCACCAATCCCCGGCGTTTCGGCCAGAGCTTCCATCACACGCAAGGCTCGGGCCACCGCATCGATCCGGTAAGATTTTCGCTCGGGGGCCGCTTCGGTGGTTTCTTGCGACATTGGTGACTTTGACTCTCTTGCTTTTAAACGAATCTGTGTTTTACTGACTGAACGATAGCAAACCTGTTTCATTGAGTAAAACAATAATCGTCCACAGCCTCGGCTTAATCGGGCGTCCATAAGAAAAGGTGTTGCGCATTTGGCGGCAGGCAACGACCGCCGCGATCTAAACTGCCCGCGTGCCCCGTGGGCTAACCAACGGGAGAACGACCTTGAAGACTCTTGTTACAGCTGCTGCCGGAATTGCTGTCTCAGCATCGCTCTGGGCGGCAAGTGCCAGCGCACAGGATCAAATCCGAACCATCGAACTGTTGACCCGCCCGCAGGCGGCACAGCCTGCCGAGTTTCAGGCCATCCAGCTGATCGCGCAGGAATGGCGCAAGCTGGGGCTGGACGTGAATGTCAACGTAATGCCGTGGTCGCAAATGGCCGATGCCGTCTGGTACAATCGCGACGATTGGGACGTGACCGCGTGGCAGATGACGGGACGGCCGGAACGGTCCGACCCGGATGAGATCATCTATAACCTGTTCCATTCCTCCACAGCCGAGAACGGGTACAATTTCATCGGCTACAAGAATCCCGAATATGACGCGCTGGTGGAAGAACAGCGGGTGACCGTCGACCCCGAGGCGCGGCAGAAACTGGTGCTGAAGGCGCAGGAAATTCTGGACGCGGATCAGCCCAACATGATGCTGGTGCACCCGCAGCAGGCCTTTGCCTTTGACAAGACCGTCTTCGACCCGGCCTCGGTGGTGGATCAGTCAGGCATCGGCATTCGCAGCTACTGGACCTGGTTGGGCCTGACACCGACGGGCGATCAGAAGGACATCATCGTCAACAGCTCGGACAATGTGATTGCGGTGAACCCGCTTTATATCTCGGGCGTCACCGACAACTGGCTGACGGAACTGATCTATGACCGTCTGTTCCGCGTGGGCCCTGATGGTCTGCCGCAACCCTGGGCGGCGGAAAGCTTTGAATGGCGCGACGACACCACCATCGCCGTCACGCTGCGTGACGGGCTGACTTTCCATGATGGCAAGCCGGTCACAGTCGATGATGTAGTATTTTCTTATGAGGCGACCACAGGCGGCGAGGCCCCGATGTACGCACCGTTCGGCAGCAATGTCGCCGGTGTAGCGGTCGAAGGTGACAACACGATTGTCTTCTCGCTGAATACGCCGTCAGCCTCGTTCCTGACCTCCAGCTTGGCCAAGATCAACATCATCCCGAAACATGTGTGGGAGCCCATTCTGGCGGATCTGGCCACCAAGGACGAAAACGCGGAAAGCTATCAGGAAGATGTTCCGATCGGGTCCGGGGCCTATAAGTTCGTGCGCTGGCTGCCCAACGAAGAAATCGTGCTTGAAGCCAATGCCGACCACTTCAACGCCCCCAAGGCCGAGCGCTTTATCCTGCGTCTGGTACCAAATGCCGAGGCCGCGCTGGGTATGCTGCGCTCGGGTGAGCTGAACTTCCTGACCGATTTCCAGGGCGATCCGCAGGTCCTGCTGGATGCGGCTGAACAGGATGGCGATCTTGAGGTTGTCTCGACCGTCGATATCGGTTTCCGCTATGTCGCCTTCAACCTGCGCCGCCCACCGTTCAACGATCCGGCCTTCCGCCGCGCGCTGTCTGCGGCTGTTGACCGCCGCCTGATCGTGAACGCGGCCTTCAAGAAGTTCGCCGTGCCGTCGAACTCGGTCGTCTCGCCGGCGCTGGAATACTGGCACGCCGAAGACGTGGTGAACGGGTTCAAAGCAGGCAGCGATGTGGCCAAATCGATCCTGGAAGAGGCCGGTTATGGCGGCGTCGGGGATCGGCTGACCTATCCCGATGGTGTCAAGGAAACACTCGCGGACTAACGCCCGTCGGGCTGGCGCGGCGGGCAATCGCCGCGCCCCACTTCTCACCAACACAACCAACCCTCCGGGGTCCTTTCAGGACAGAGATGAACACTCTCAAGCCTTTCCTCATACGCACGCTGCAACTGATGCTGGTCCTTTGGGCGGTGGTGACGATCCTGTTCCTGATGTTCCGCCTGATGCCCGGCAATCCGCTGGCGGCCTATATCGATCCGACCTTTACTGCAGAACAGCAAGAGGCGCTGATCCGGCAATTCGGATTGGATAAACCCTTGTGGCAGCAGTATTTCACGTATCTGGGCAATCTGTTGCAGGGGGAGCTTGGCTATTCCTTCCGCTATCGCAGCCCCGTCTCAGAGCGGATCATGCTGCTTTTGCCGAATACCCTGATCCTGACGTTTTCCTCGCTGATCGTGGCCTATACTTTTGGCATCCTTGCCGGGGCTTGGCTGGCGTGGAAACGCAATTCGCGGTTCGAAGCGGCGGCTTTGCCTGCGGTTCTGGCCACCCGTGCGATGCCCGAATTCTGGCTGGGCATGGTGCTGCTGGCGATCTTTTCCTTCTCGCTGGGCTGGTTCCCCGCAGGCGGCACGCGGTCTGCGGGCACCAACTATGACAGCCTGTGGCAGCTATACACCTCGGCCAATTTCCTGTCGCACCTGTTCCTTCCGATGATGACGCTGGCGATCTATTCGCAAGGCCTGCCGCTGTTGCTGATGCGGTCGAACATGCTGGATGTGATGAAAGAGGATTTCGTCACCATGGCCAAAATTAAGGGGCTGTCGCCTTCCGCCGTGGTGATCCGGCACGGCGCGCGAAACGCACTGCTGCCGGTGATGACCTCATTCGCCATTGCGGTTGGCTATCAGCTGCAGGGCAACGTGGTGGTCGAAAGCGTGTTTTCTTGGCCCGGTCTGGGGCGAGAGCTGGTGAACGCCGTCGCGGCCTCGGACTATCCGCTGGCGCAGGGGGCGTTCCTGATGATCGCGATTGTGGTCATCATCATGAACCTGATTGCCGATCTGCTTTATACCTTCCTGGACCCGAGGATTTCTCATGCCTGATGCGACGATCAAGGCGGCCCCCTCGGGCATCGCGCGGATATTCGAGGCGATCAAGCTGCCGGTGGGCGATCCTTTTGCCCTGGCCGGTCTGTTGATCTACTCGCTTTTTATCATCACCGCCTTGGCCGCGCCAATCATCGCGCCGTATGACCCTACCGAGATCCTCTACACCGAAGATTTCGACCTCGCCTCGGACCTTTTGCCGGGTGAAAAGGGACATATTCTGGGCACCACGTCATTGGGCCGCGATATCTTTTCCCAGATCGTCTGGGGGGCCAGATCGGCATTGCTGGTCGGGTTCACGGCGGCGTTTATGGTGGCGTTCATCGGCTCGGTCGTGGGCTTGCTGGCCGGGTATTTCGGAGGCCGCGTCGATGCCTTTCTGATGCGTCTGGCCGACGTGGCCTTCGGCATTCCATTCCTGCCCTTCGTCATCGTGATCTCGGCCTTTTCCGAGCCGTCAATCTGGAACACCGTCATCGCCATGGCGCTGGTGCTGTGGCGCGACACGGGCCGGGTGATCCGCTCGCAAGTCCTGTCGCTGCGCTCGCGCGGATATGTCGAGGCCGCGCGTGTCGTTGGGTCTTCCGACCTGAAAATCATCCTACGACATATCACCCCCAATATCCTGCCGCTCAGCTTCCTTTATGGCTCCATCGCCATCGGGTGGGCCATCCTGACCGAGGCGTCGATCAGCTTTCTGGGCTTCGGCGACCCGGATGCGATCAGCTGGGGTTTCATGCTGCAGGACGCCTTCGCAAGTCAGGCTTTGGCGCGGCAGGCCTATCACTGGTTCATCCCGCCGGGTCTGGCGATCATCCTCGTGGTCAGTGCCGGCTTTTTCATCTCGCGCGGGTATGAAAACCTGCTATTTCCGAAGCTGGGGCGCTGACTATGGCAGACACGCTTCTTTCCATCCAAGATCTGTCGATTGCCTATCAGGTGGGCGCGCTGGATGTCGTCGCGGTCAGCGAGGCGTCTTTCGACGTCCCACAAGGGTCCATCGTTGGACTGGTCGGGGAATCTGGCTGCGGCAAGACCACCATGGCCCGCGCGCTGACCCGTGTGATTGCCGACAATGCGCGTATTTCTGGCGGTGCGATGCAGTTCGAGGGGCAAGACCTCGCCGCGATGTCCGAGCGTGAGATGAACAACCTGCGCTGGCGCGATATTTCGTTCATTCCGCAATCGGCGATGAACTCACTCGATCCCGTCTATCGCGTGGAGTATCAGATCATGGAGGTGCTGCGCGACCGGGGCGGCATAAGCAAATCACAGGCCCGCGCGCGGGCCGTTGAGCTGTTCGAGATGGTGGGCATCGACCCGGGCCGCCTGCGTGACTTTCCGCATCAATTCTCAGGCGGGATGCGACAACGCGCAGCGATTGCGCTGGCTTTGGCGCTGAACCCGAAACTGGTGGTTGCGGATGAGCCGGTCACAGCGCTGGACGTTATCATCCAACGCCAGATTCTGGACCAGCTGCGCAGCCTGCAGCGCAACCTTGGCCTGTCCGTCATCATGGTGACGCATGATATCTCAGTTGTTGCTTACATCTGCGACCGCACGGTGGTGATGTATGCGGGCAAGGTCGTTGAAAACTGCGACACCGCGACCCTGCTGAATGAACCGCTGCACCCCTACACGATGGGGCTGAAAAACGCGTTTCCCGATCTGCAATCCACCGGAACCGGTGTTCTGACCCCCATCGCGGGCAGCCCGCCGGACCTGATTGATCCGCCCAAAGGTTGCCGCTTTGCCCCGCGCTGTCCCTTTGCCACCGAACTGTGTCGCAGCACCGAGCCACCGCTGACCGAAGCCGCGCCCGACCATCATGTCGCCTGCCACCGTGCCGATGAGGCCGCCGCCCTGCGTGAAACGGCACGCAACCCCTCGACCTGGGGGACAGCTGCATGACCGAGACGATGATCGAAATGGAGAATGCGCAGCTTCACTACAAGATCGGCAACGCGATCTCGGCGATGATGGGGCTGCCGTCGACCGTCAAGGCCGTGGATTGCGTGACACTGACCCTGAAGAAAGGCGAAAGCGTCGGGCTGCTTGGGGAATCCGGCTGTGGCAAGACCTCGATGGGTCGCATCCTCGTGCGGTTGGAGGAGGTCACGGGCGGTTCGGCCCGGTTTGATGGGCAAGAGATCAAGGATCTGTCGGGTGATGAGCTGCGCGCCTTTCGCAGTCGGTCGCAGATGATCTTCCAAAACCCGTTCGACGCGGTGAACCCCCGCTATTCGATCCGAAAGACGCTGGAAGAACCTTTGGCCAACGCCCGCATTCCGCGTGATGAATGGCACAGCCGCGTCATCGACGCGCTAGAGCTTGTCGGGCTGGGCGATCCGGAACAGTTTCTCGAACGGTATCCGCATCAACTTTCGGGCGGGCAGCTACAGCGCGTCGTCATGGCACGCGCGCTGATCCTGGAACCGGAATTCGTTGTCGCGGACGAACCCGTCTCGATGCTGGATGTGTCGGTGCGCGCGGGCGTGCTGAACGTGTTCCGCGATGTGCGCGACCGGCTGGGGTTGACGGCGATCTATATCAGTCACGATCTGGCACTGGTGCGCTATGTCTGCGACCGCACCATCGTCATGTATCTGGGCCGGATCATGGAGGATGGCCCGACCGAAGACATCGTGCATGCCCCGCTGCACCCCTACAGTCAGGCGCTGGTCGCCGCGGTGCCCACACCGCATGTCGATCAAAGTCACGACCCCCTGCCAATTGGCGGCGGTGCGCCGGACCCGCGCAATCCGCCCTCGGGCTGCGTGTTCCGCGACCGGTGCCCGCGCGCGCAGACCCGATGCGCCGAAGAAGTGCCGATGCCCCGCCTCATAGGAACACGCCGCGTCGCGTGCCATTTCGCCGAAGAATGACGCGGTTCGCCCCATATTCAGGCACGTCCGGTCGGACGGTGCTCACCCTCAGCTTATCAGAAGGGAGACGACCATGAACAAGCCATCACGGCTCAGCCAATCCGCCCTGTGCGATCCGGTCTCGCTCGAAATCATCCGCGGGGCCATTGCAGCTGCGCAATCCGAGATGGAGGCGCTGATCGAGCGCACGGCCATCTCGGCCTTCATCCGCGAAAAGAAAGATTTCTATACGGCGCTGTTCGACGGCAACGGCACGATGGCCGTGGGGTCGATGGTGCCGATCTTTGGCGACATGACCCGTCCCGTGCTGGAAAAGTTTCCTATCGAGACGATGCAGGACGGTGATGTCTATTGGTACAATGACTGCTACGGCTCATACGGCGCGATTTCCCATTCCAACGATCAGGTCCTGCTGGCCCCTGTGTTTCGCGAGGGCCGCGTCTGCGCCTTCGTGATGAGCTGGGCCCATTTCGCCGATATCGGCGGCTTGCGCCCCGGGTCGATCAGCCCGGATGCAACGGACATCTTTCAGGAAGGCGTGATGATCCCGGTCACCAAGATGATCGAGGCTGGTCAGGTCAATCAGGCCGTGCTGGACATCTTCCACCGCAATTCCCGCTATCCCGAGCAAAGCGAAGGCGACATGCGCGCGCTCATGGCGAGTGTCGAGCTTGGCGTGCGCCGGGTGGGCGAAATCCTCGATAGGTTCGGGCCGGATGTGACCGAAGACGCGTTGGCGCAGTTGCTGGAACGCACCCGTAATCTGGTGCGGGACAAGATGGCCGAGACCTTCGACTACGGCACCTATTCCTTCACCGATGCGATTGACACCGATGGGCACGGCAACGGCCCGTTTCATATGCGTTTCTCACTGACCCGCGCGAAAGGCCCAGACGGTGACGACCACTTTACCTTCGACGCCCGCGATACCGACGATCAGGCCCCCGGCCCGATCAATTATCTGATGAACAAGGGCGTGCCCGGCATGGCACTGGGCCTGTTCTATCTGGGGGGCGATCCCAGTCAGGTCTGCAATGCGGGCGGGCCCAATGCACTGGACGAGGTGCTGTTTCGCAAGGGCAGTTTTCTGCAACCGGAATACCCTGCCCCGCTGGGCCTGCGCGGCCTGACCGCGATGCGGATGATTTCGGCCATGTGCGGCCTGCTGAACGCAGGGGGCGGCGAGGCTCCCGCGGCGAATTCGGCCTATGTTGTCAATATCATGCGCGGCAAATTCCGGACCGAGGCCGGAACGTTGGAGCCCTACCTGCTGGCAGACGGGATCGGCGTTGGCTACGGCGCGCGCTCTACGGCGGACGGTATTGATGCGGTCTATTTCGTGGCGCAGGAAAACTATCCGGTCGAGTTTCTGGAAGCGGGCTATCCCGTGACCATGCGCAGCTATGGGATTGTCGCGGATTCCGGCGGCGCCGGTCGGTATCGCGGCGGGTGCGGCATCGTGCGTGAATACGAAATTCTGGCCGAAGAAACCATGGTCGCGATCCGTATCGACAGCGTCCAGAACCCGCCATGGGGCATTCACGGCGGCAAGTCCGGTCGCCATGGCATCGCCATCGTGAACCCAGGCACGCCGCAAGAGGTGCGGCTTGATCCGCTGTCGGACGGCAACATGCTCAAACGCGGCGACATCCTGCGGATCGAAACCGGCGGCGGCGGGGGCTATGGTCACCCGTTCGACCGACCCGCAGAAACCGTGCTGCAGGATGTGCTGAGCGGGTTTGTTACCGCGCAAGCCGCCCGCGCGGAATACGGCGTGGCGGTCGCAGGCGACGCGCTGGACGTGCAGGCCACTCAGGCCCTGCGCGCCACCCGCCCGGAAACCCGCCGCTTTTACCGACAGGAGTATGTCGATGCCCTCGTCTGATATGTCCTTTGACCCGTCCTATGCCGTGGCCGTCGATATCGGCGGGACCTTCACGGATATCTCTCTGCTCGACCGCAGTTCGGGCGCGGTGTGGCGGGCCAAGACCGCCTCGGTACCCAGCGATCCGTCGCAGGCGTTTATGACCGGCGTGAACATGGTGTTGAAAGATGCGGGTATTGACGCAGCCGACCTGTCGCGCGTTCTGCACGGCACGACGGTTGCCACCAACATGATCCTCGAAGGCAAGGGCGCACGCACTGCCCTTGTAACAACCCGCGGGTTCCGCCATGTGCTTGAGATCGGACGCCAGGACATACCGCGCCACGCCAACCTGTTCACCTGGGTCAAACCGGCACGGCCCGTTCCGGCAGACCGCATTCATGAGGTCGATGAGCGGATCGGCACAGGCGGGCATGTGATCGAACAGCTGGACGAAGCCAGCGTGACCGCACTGGCGGACCGTCTGCGCAGGCAGCAGGTCGAGGCCGTCGCCGTCTGCCTGTTGCACGCCTATGCCAATCCCGCCCACGAAAAACGCGTGGCCGAGCTGTTGCGCGCGGCGCTTCCGGATGTCGCCATCACCTGTTCCACGGATGTCCTACCCGTGGTGCGCGAATTCGAACGCTCGCTGGCGACGGTGCTGAATGCAAATGTGATGCCGGGGGTGTCGACCTATATCTCACGACTGGAAAATCGACTGACTGAGGCCGAAGCCATCTCTCCCCTGTTGCTGATGCAATCCAATGGCGGTGTGGCAGGGACCGGCGCGATCCGCACCGCGCCAGCTTTGACCGCGCTGTCCGGCCCTGCCGCTGGCGTGGTGGGCGCGGTTGATGCGGCGGCGGCGTGTGGGATCAAGGACATCATCACCGTGGATATCGGCGGCACATCCGCTGACATCTGCCTGATCCGGGATGGAGAGATCAACCTGACGCAGCAAGGTAAGGTGGGCGAATGGCCCCTGTCGCTGCCGATGGTGGACATGGTGACAATCGGCGCGGGCGGCGGGTCGATTGCGGCTGTGGCGAACAACACGCTGTCGGTCGGGCCCAATTCGGCGGGCGCGCGACCCGGACCCGCCGCATATGGGCATGGCGGGACCGAGGCGACCGTGACCGATGCCCATGTCGCCCTGGGCAACCTGCCGCAGGCCCTGCTGGGCGGGTCCATGTCGCTGGACCTCAATGCAGCCCAAGCCGCCGTGACCAACAATGTCGCGCGCCCGCTCGACCTGACGCCCGAGGCGGCAGCGCAGGGCATTCTGGCCATCATGAACAACAACATGGTCGGGGCGGTGCGCACCGTCTCGGTCGAGCGGGGGCACGATCCGCGCGATTTCACTCTGGTCCCATTTGGCGGCGCAGGCCCCCTGCATGGCTGCGCGCTGGCGGAACTGCTCGGCATCAGTCAGGTGATGATCCCCGCAGCGCCCGGCCTACTCTGTGCCGCCGGGCTGCTGGCAGCCGATATGAAGGCCGAATTCACCCGCACCCTGCCCACACCCGGCGCGATCAACCAATCCCAGGGCGACAGTATCGTGACAGACCTGACCCAGGACGCCACCGCCTGGATGGATCACGAAGGCATCGCCCCCGATCAGCGCGCCCTGAACGCCCGCGCGCTGTTGCGGTTTCACGGGCAAGGCGGCGAAATCGCGGTCGACTGGGCTGACAGCCCCGAAGAGACCGAAGCCCGCTTCCGCGCCGCGCACACATCGTTGTACGGGTTTGTTCTGGACGCACCGATTGAACTGGTCACATTGCGGATCGAAGCTGTTGGCCGAACCGACCCGGTCAACAGCCCTTCACTGGCAAAAGCCGATCTGCCAGATGCGCTGCAAATGCAAAAGGTACACTGGCCCGGCGGCATCGCTGAAACGCCGGTCTATGACCGCGCCGCGCTTGGGGCGGAAACCACGATCCACGGCCCGGCCATCCTGACACAACTGGATACGACCACCCTCATCGCACCCGGCTGGACAGCTTCAGTCCATGCCTCGGGCGCGGTGCTGCTGACCAAGGACCCCGCCTGATGCAAGCTCTGTTCGATCACATCGACGCCCATGCCGATAGTTTCGTCGCGCGGGTCATGGAATATGTGCGCCACCCGTCCATCTCGGCCCATGACATTGGCATACGCGAGGTGGCGAATATGCTGGTCGGGCATCTGACCGAGCTGGGCTTTGACGCCGGACTGGTTGAAACACCGGGCCACCCTTTTGTGCTGGGTCATGCCACGGTTGACCCTGATAAGCCCACTGTCCTGCTGTATGGCCATTATGACGTGCAGCCACCCGATCCGCTGGACCAATGGATCAGCCCACCCTTTGAACCCACGCTCAGGGACGGCCGCATCTGGGCCCGCGGGATCGGAGATAATAAAGGCCAGCATTTCGCGCAACTACTGGCGATTGAAACCCACCTTGCCGTCAATGGCACGCTGCCCTGCAACATCATCTTTCTGCTGGAAGGCGAGGAAGAGATCGGCTCCCCTCATATCGCCGATTTCGTGCGTGAAAATGCGGATCGCCTGCAGGCCGATCTTGTGGTCACGTCGGATGGTCCACTGCATGAAAGCGGCGCGCCGGTGATCACGTTCGGCGTGCGTGGTGTCGCCTCTTTTGATCTGGTTGCCAAAGGGGCCGCCCGCGATGTGCATTCAGGCAATTACGGAGGCGTGGTGCCCAACGCGATCTGGACGCTGGTGCAACTGCTGGCCACAATGAAAGACTCCGAGGGCAATATCACCGTCGAAGGCCTGACCGAACCGGTGATCCCGCCCACCAACCTCGAACGCGATGCGGTGGCGCGTTTGCCGGATGATGAACTGGCCGTGATGGAGGACCTGAAGCTCGACCAGATGGACGGCCCCAGCGACCGGCCCTATTGGGATCGGCTGATGTTCCACCCGACGCTGACGATCAACGGGTTGCATGGCGGCTATGGTGGGCCGGGCAGTAAAACTGTGCTGCCGAACGAAGCCATCGCAAAATGCGACGTGCGGCTGGTTGAGCCGCTGACCCCTGATTACGTCTTCGAACGGATCGAAGCCCACGTCGCGCAACACGCGCCGACTGTTGAAGTTGTTCGGCACAATGGCATGTTGCCTTCAAAAACACCTCTGGACAGCCCTTACGCAAAACCCCTACGGGATGCGATCATCGCCGCGCGCGGCATGGAGCCGCTAATTTATCCGACCGTTGGCGGGTCCCTTCCCGATTATGTCTTTACCAAGATCCTGGGAAAAGACGCTTTTGTCATTCCGTATGCAAACGCAGATGAAGCCAACCACGCCCCAAACGAGAATCTGGAAGTGGTGAGGTTTCTGGACGGTATTAAAACCGGTGCCGCCGTCTTGAACGAACTTGGGACATTGCACCGCGCTGACCTGAAGGAAGCCTGAAAGTTCCTATACAGCAATGTGTTAATCCGGTGGCTTACGCAGCGGGCAATCCACGTCTTGCAGGATTTGGTCCACGCATCGGCTGGTACGGCCCCTCGAACATATGCTCTCTGCTGGGCTTCCAATCTTATGTCTTCGCGCTAACCTTCAGCCATGTCAGAACCAAAACACCCCGGCAAGCATGACCGTTTTCCACCCTTCGGAGGGTTGAAATCGTTCTATGAGGTCGCGCTAACGGGCAGCGCCGTCAAAGCTGCTGAACGCTTGAACGTTTCGGCCTCGTCCATCAGCCACCAAGTTAAATCCCTTGAGGCTGAATTGGGCGTAAGACTGATCGAGAACCGCAAAGGGCGGTTGTATCTGACCGCTGATGGAAGCCAGTTTTTCGATCGCATCAAAGGCCCGATGTCCGAGATCTTGCGCGCCACCGAAGCCATCCGTTCCATGCCCGGACGAAAGCGAATATCCCTGACGCTGACCCCGTCCTTTGCTGCCGGGTGGCTTTTGCCAAGACTGGCGGATCTGGAGCGAAGTCATCCTGACCTCGAGGTCAATTTGGTGACCACAACCCGGGTGGTCGATCTGGAACGCGAGAACATCGATCTGGCCATCAGACGAGGTGCCGGCGGGTGGGACCACGCCATTACCACACCGTTATTGCGAGAACAGATTGTACCTGTGATGTCGCACAAGCTGGCGGATGAACTCAAAGAAACGCCCCTGCCCGAAGTTCTAAAGACACAACGGCTTCTTGCCAATTCAACCGTCGACGCGGAATGGGACGCCTGGTGTAAGGCACGGGGTTATGAACCACCGGAAACCAGCCAGCGCTATAGCCTCGAAACATATGAATTGACGATTCAGGCTGCACAAGACGGGCTGGGCATTGCCCTTGGCCGCAGACCGTTGGTCGATCCGCTGCTGTCTGCGGGTATACTGGTAGCCCCCTTTGATGTGCCGGACGCCGACAATATTGGCTATTTTGTTGCCCGGGCCAGCGCCTCTATGCGGTCCGATGTCAAACGGTTCCATGACTGGCTCTTGACTCAGAAGGGTTGAATTTTTTTCATCTCCTGCTGAGGTTTTTGCATTTTTCACCCCGACCTCTGGATTTTAGGCTCAACTCAAGAACTGCAGGAGTTTGGCTATGGTCCAGCACAGCGACATTCAACGAAACGGTCCGCTTTCGGGCATTCGCGTTATTGACCTGACCGCCGTCGTCTCGGGGCCTATGTGCACCATGATACTGGCCGATCAGGGCGCGGATGTCATAAAGATCGAGCGCGCAGATGGCGATTTCACCCGTCATGTAGCGACGCGCCGGGGCGGGCATTCTGCGTCATACCTCAACAACAACAGAAACAAGCGGTCTGTTGTGGCGGATCTTAAGAACCCCGACGACATCGAGATGATCAAAGCGCTCGTGGCAGAGGCCGATGTCTTCATCCAGAATTTTCGCCCGGGTGTCGTCGATCGCCTGGGTCTGAGCTACGA
The DNA here is from genome assembly GCF_056534225.1 of Ruegeria sp. E1. NCBI lineage: Bacteria > Pseudomonadati > Pseudomonadota > Alphaproteobacteria > Rhodobacterales > Roseobacteraceae > Ruegeria > Ruegeria sp. E1. The sequence continues at coordinate 38,434 of NZ_JBQFPE010000022.1, forward strand.
TGTTCTGAGCGCGCTCAACCCCCGGCTGGTCTATATGTCGATTTCCGGGTTCGGGTTCGACGGGCCGCTTGCCAATAAACCGGTCTATGACCCGCTGATTCAGGCATTGTCGGCACTGACCACGGTTCAGGCCGGCTCGGACGAGGAGCGCCCGCGTCTGGTGCGCACGATCCTACCCGACAAGCTGACGGCCGTTCAGGCCAGCCAGGCCGTGACCGCCGCCCTGCTCGCGCGTGAACGCACGGGCAAGGGGCAAAAGGTGACCCTGTCGATGCTGGACACCGTTGCGGCCTTCCTGTGGGCCTCGGATATGAACGGCCACACCTTCGTCGGCGACGAGATGGAAAAAGAGGAAAGCCAGTCCTTCCACGATCTGATCTACGAGGTCAAAGGCGGGTATCTCAGCATCTCGATCATGCAGAACAAACATTGGGAGGCGCTGGCCCACGCGACGGGCCGTCCCGACATACTGGATGATGAGCGATTCAAGACAACTGAACTGCGCGATATCAACCGCGATGCGCGCCTTGAATTGACCCAGGAAATTGTCCGCGAGGTCGACCGCGATACGCTGCTTGCAGCATTGGAAGACGCAGGCGTGCCCTGCGCCCCGGTTCTGACCCGCCGCGAGATGCGCCAGCATCCCCAGCTTCAGGCCAACGGCACCTGCGTCGAATACGATCACCCGACGGCGGGCCGCTTGCGGCAGGCGCGGTCGGCGGCAGTCTTTCATGGAACTCCGGCAACCGATCTGCGCCCTGCCCCGGAACTGGGCGAGCATAGCGACGACATACGTGCCAGCCTGCGGGCGGGCAATTTGGCGGATGCATCATGATTGATTTCTATTACGCCCCTACGCCGAACGGCTGGAAAGTGGCGATTATGCTGGCGGAAACGGGACTGGATCATCGCACTATCCCGATGAACCTGCGCGCCGGCGATCAGTTCACGCCCGAGTTCCGCGCCATCAGCCCAAACGCCAGAATGCCCGCTATCAAGGATCATGACGCCGAGGGCGGCCCTTTGACCGTGTTCGAAAGCGGCGCAATCCTGTCATACTTGGCCGACCGCAGCGGGCAGTTCGGACCACAGACCGCCAGAGAACGCGTCGCGTTCAACGAATGGTTATTCTGGCAGGCTGCAAATCAGGGTCCCATGGGCGGACAGCTAAGCCATTTCGTGAACTACGCGCCGGAAGATCAGCCCTATTCGCTGAACCGCTACAAAGGCGAATTTGAACGTACCCTTGCGGTGATGGAGAACTGGCTGGACGGGCGCGACTATATGTTCGGGCGCTACACGATCGTAGATATGATGTGCTTTCCCTGGGCGTTCATCGCAAAACCCCTGAGCGTTTCGCTGGAGGCTTTCCCGAACGTAACGGCCTGGCGGCAACGCATCAAAACACGTCCCGCTGTCCGCGATGCAATCAATCTTCACAAGGATGCCCAATTCTCTGGCAAGACCTCTGCCGAACAGAACGTAACCCTGTTCAACCAGTCGGCTGACCATCTGATGTCCGCCCCAGAGCCATCCCGATAACAAAACCAACCACCAGCAAGGAGAACCCAATGCCAAAGATCGAAGGAAGCTGCCTGTGCGGACAGGTCACCTATAGTTCAAGCGCCGATGAACCTGCCATGATGGTTGTCTGCCATTGCCCCGACTGCCAGCGTCAAAGTGGATCGGCCTATTCCACCAATGTTCTGGTGCCGACGGCCTCGATCGCGTTTGAGGGCGGTAGCCGCAAGCAATTTGTCGTCAACGGTGCGTCTGGGCAACCGGTAACGCGCAATTTCTGCGGCAATTGCGGATCGCCGTTATCGACGGAAATGCCCGCCTTCGGCAATCTCGCGGCCGTCAAGGCTGGTACGTTGAATGACAGCTCATGGGTGAAGCCGACAATCCAGATCTGGTGCGATTCTGCACAGCCGTGGGGGCCGGTCACCGACGATATGGATACGGCACCCGCAAACCCGGGCTAAGCAGCCGGTTTGACACTCTTACCCGGGCCTGATCTGATCAGGCCCGGGTTACACGCGCTCAATTGCAGGACACGTTCCAATGAAAGTAGCCGCTGTTCAGGCCGCTCCGGTTTTTCTCGATCCCCAGGCCAGTACGGACAAGCTGATCGCTTTGCTGCGGGACGCCGCAGCACATGGGGCAGAGTTGGTTGTCTTCCCCGAGGTCTTCATTTCGGGCTACCCCGTCTGGCTGCGGGCAAAAGCCGTGGCGCATAACGACGAGTTGTTGAAGATCGGCCATGTCGCCTATTTGAAATCAGCCATCGCGACGGACGGGCCGGAAATTGCTGCGATCTGCGCCGAAGCCTCCGCACTGGGTGTGGCAGTCATGACCGGTATCATCGAGCGTTCAGGGTCCGGCGGTTCGGTCTATGCGACGTTGGTAACGATCCACCCCGACAAAGGGGTTGTAAATGTTCATCGCAAGCTCAAGCCCACCTTCCACGAACGCCTCTTGTGGGCGGATGGCGATGGTCATGGTTTGGCAGTTCAGGACTGGAAAGGTGTCAGGGTCGGCGGTTTGAATTGCTACGAAAACTGGCAACCCCTGGCCCGCCAAGCGCTGTACCAGCAGGGTGAGCAACTGCATATTGCGACATGGCCCGGAGATCTGGACGTAACAGACCACATCACTCAGTTCATTGCGATGGAGGGCCGCATCTATGTCGTCTCTGTCTCAGGTCTTCTGCGAAGCAGCGATATTCCAAACAGCTTTGCCCTTCGGAAATACGTTACGGATGGTCGTGACATTATCAACGACGGTGGCAGCATGATTGCCGCGCCCGGCGGACAATTGATCGCAGGTCCGGTCGTCGGCGAAGAAAAGACGCTTTATGCAGATATTGAGGTCGACAAAGTCGTTGCTGCGCACATGAAACTGGACCCGGCCGGACATTACAGCAGGCGCGACATCCTCAGTCTAAACCACACCAAGCAGCGATTAGACTGAAGGGTGATGTTTGGCCCCTCACTCCGACCTCATATTCGCAATGAGCAATTGCGGTGGCCCCGATAGTGTGTGGACACCTCGGTCTACGATTGCTGCGGTCAGGCGTCTTGCACTAGCTGCTAAACCAGAAAAGGCCCTGAGCCCGCGCAGGCAGCGAGAAATCTTCGGAAGGTTCCGTTGCAAACTTTCAGCCATTGACGCTTTCGAAATTAACGAGCGAATGACTCGTTTGTCGTATCAAGTCGAAAGCCAGCTTATGA
>NZ_JBQFPE010000023.1:0-36736 GCF_056534225.1 Ruegeria sp. E1
GATGGGCAACAAGATGTGGGCATTTGGGCCGGCGGCCAAAATCGTTCAAAACCACCTTTCTACGTTCAAGGACTATCCTCCACGGGGTTCGGACGTCACCAACCAAGGTCATGTTGAAGAACAAATCTCGACCGAAGGCGGGATGTCAAAGTAGAAGTCAACTCACGGGAGGCACCAATCCTTGCCTCCCGATCCTAACAAGAACTCGCGAGAAACACCTTCTGACGAAGGTTCGCTTATGCACCAAGACTGTCATTTGGATCCAGTGCAGCATTGGTAAGATTGGGCTCGTTCCCGACATCGGAGGCGGCGCGGCATATTGAGGTATAGTGTCTGGGTCAACGTCTGGTTGTCGCTTTGGGAGGGCATGGCGGATCGGAGGATCAGTCATGGAGACACCAAACTTACCCGCCGTTCGCGCACTTCGCCCAGCCTGGAACAAGGGTCGCATCGTAGGTCAGAAACGTCCGCTGAAACCAAAGCATGTCTGGGCAATCCGGGTGCGGCTTGAGTTGGCAGAGAACCATCGTGATCTAGCTTTGTTCAATATGGCAATTGACAGCAAGCTTCGCGGCTGTGACCTTGTGAAGATGAAAGTCGTGGATGTGATGGCGTCTGGCCAGATCAAGGAACGCGCCTCAGTGCTGCAGAGCAAGACGCGGAAGCCAGTCCGGTTCGAGATTTCGGAAGGCACCCGCGCTTCTGTCGAGAAATGGATGGAAGACGAGCTGATGGTCGGATCAGAGTATCTTTGGCCAGGCCGCTTTCATGAGCGCCTTCACATTTCGACACGTCAGTATGCGCTGATCGTTCGGGACTGGGTCACATCGATCGGACTGGAAGCAAGTGCATACGGCACACATTCGATGCGGCGCACGAAAGTTACCCAGATCTACAAGAAGACCGGCAACCTTCGCGCCGTTCAGCTTCTGCTGGGACACACAAAGATGGACAGCACGGTCAGATATCTTGGTGTCGAACTTGAGGATGCCTTGGCCATTGCTGAAGCCATTGAAATCTAAGATCGCTGGGTCGCCTACACGGGCGGCCCAAAAGAGACATTCGCCACCCGCCTAAATTTCTGCAATCGCAGCCCGCTTTGTGGCCATTCGCTGCAATCGTGAAATCTCGAGGTCTGCTTTGGGGACAGGGGCGCGAACAATGCAGGTGCAGGCAGAACACTTGCTAAGGCGCGGCAAAGAGCCAATCAGGTATATAGAAGCTTCGACAACTTTTCGGCACCGCCATTCAGGACAGGAAGGAATTCGAGCAACCCTTGCAGTTCGTGTCGCTGTGTCGGAGCATGAACCGACAAAGTGGCGACCAACCTGCCCGTCTCGTCCTGAATTGGAACGGCAACGGCGGTCATTCCGGACATGAATTCTTCGTCATCGGTCGAATAACCGCAGGCAGAAATCCGTTCCATTTCGTCCCACAATGCCTTTGGCTCGGTCAGAGTATTCGCAGTCTGAGCGTCCAGCCTGCCAGCGGCCAAATACCCGTCCAGCACATGTTGCCTAAGCGTTGACAGGTACATCTTACCGCTGGCGGTGCAGTGAAACGGCACTTGCGTCCCAATCGGCAACTGAATGCGCAATGGCCACTTTGTCTCGACCCGGTCCAGATAAATCATCCCTTCACGGTCAGGGATTGCCAGATTGCAGGTTTCGCCGATCTCATCTGCCACGCTGCGCAATATCGCAAGTCGCGCGGTGCGCAGATGCTCGGACGACACTGTATTCACGGAAAGCTGACGCAGGCGGGGCCCCGGTCCGAAAGACCGCCCATCCAAATCGCGTTGTAGAAACCCTTCGGCTTCGGCAGTTTGCAACAGGCGGTGGACTGTCGGTTTCGCCAAGCCAAGTGTTTCGATTAGATCCGATGGTTTCACCGCGACCCCGCGCCGGGCGATTTCCTCAAGGATCACCAATAGGCGCAGGTTTGTCGGAATCTGAGTTTCGGTATCTGGTGCATAGGTATGGGCCATCCCGTTACATTCTAGTTGTTTGGCAGCAGGATCAAGGCCAGATCAGGCACCAGCGACACCAGTATCCAAACTGACAGCAAAGCCACCAGATACGGCACCGTATAGCGCAACAACCGGAAATAAGGCACGCCGGTGACACCAGACGCCACGTACAGATTCAGTCCATATGGCGGGGTAATGAACCCAATGGATGCACCGACCAGAAAGATCACCGAGAAATGGATCGGATCAACCCCAACCGACGCGGCAATTGGCGCCAGGATCGGGGCAAGGATGATCGTGACGGGAAGGCTTTCCAACACCATGCCGGAGAAGAACACGATCACCATCGAGGTAAACAGCACGGCGTAGTATCCACCCATTGAGGTAACGAAATCTCCGATCGTCTGCTGCGCCCCAAGCAATGACAGGATTTGCTGCATCACGACCGATACGGCGATCAGCGGTGCAAGGATGCCGGTGATCTGCGCCGAGCGGATAACGATTGAGGGGATCTCGGGGATGGTGAACCCTTCGACCACAAACATCTCGGCATAGGTTTTCTCAGTCGGCGGGATGTTGTTGCGCGCGCCCATGATGCGATTGATCGGATAACTGACCAGCCCGGCAATCACGCAGAATCCGACGGTCACACCGGCGGCTTCCGTGGGTGAAAACTTGCCAGTGTAAATACCCCACAATACCAGCCCGATTGCAAAGAACCCAAGCCATGCGCCAAAGGCGGTTTTCAGGATGCGGTTCAGTTGCAACGGGATCAGATGGCCCCAGCCATTCATCCGGCAGATAATCCAGCAGGCCAGCTGCATGCCGATAACCATCAGCGCGCCCGGCAGAATACCGGCCACGAAAAGCTCAGAAATCGGCAGGTTCATCAAGAACCCGTAAACGATGAAAATGATCGAGGGTGGGATGATGATCCCAACCGTTCCACCCGCCGCGGCGGTTGCAGCACTGAAGCGTTCGTCATAGCCGCCCTTTACCATTTCCGGGTGCAGCATCGATCCGATTGTCGCCGTTGTGGCAGAGTTCGACCCCGAAATCGCTGCGAACAACCCGCAAGCCCCTAGCGAGGCCATGGCAAGTCCGCCACGGATCCAGCCCAGACAGGCATAGGCAAAGTCGCTTAGCCGGCGCGCAATTCCGGATTTGTTGATTAGATCGCCGGTCAGAATGAACAGCGGCATCGCCAACAGGGCGAAGCCTTTGTTGAACACGTTCAGGAGTTCCGCTCCCATATTGTCCAGCGTCAGGCCAAGGACAAAAGAACAGCCGATCACCCAATAGCTGATGACCAGCAGAACCGGCACGCCCAACATGAATAGAAAAGTGACCCCTATCGAGATCAAAGTTACCCAGGTTCCGTCCGCCATCAGTCCGATCCTATCACCGCCTGCTGAAGCAGAGGCTTACCTGTTTTCCAGTTGTCAAAATCATCTGCCAGATTCTGAAAAACCCGCCCGACCATTAGGAAGAACGACAGCGGGGCGGCCAGTAGGAACCACCATTGCATGATGTTGTCGGTACCAAGCACGATCTGAAAATTCGAAGCCGAAAGCGCCACAAGACGTGCCGTCGTAACGATGACAATAACCGCGAAGATGAACCAAAGCACAGCGTCCAATATCAGACAGGCGAGCTGCGCGCCGCGCGGCATCCCGGTGCGAAATTCAGTAAAGCTCAGATGCGTACGCAGGCGAACATTGTAGGACGCACCAAACCAAGCCATCACCATGAACAATAGCGGCGGAATGGTCGTCGACCACGGTTCCTGATCGTTGAACACAAACCGGTCAATAACGCCCCAAAAGATTATCAGAGCGATGGCCAGATAGGAATATACCATGACCGAGCGTTCAAGCTGGCGCTCGATAAACGGCACTTTCCTATAGATCAGCATGATAAGTAAACCGCCAAGCGCCGCGACCACTGTTCCGACCACCCAAGCGGCTTCAGACCGCAATGCTGATTGAATCTCGAACGAATCCCGGCTGAGTAAGGCGCTAAAAATCGCCTCAATATCTGCCCACAGCGACATGAACCCCGTCCTCCCAGTCGGTGTTTGGTGGAACCGGCCCGCGAAAGGGCCGGTTCGTTCAGTTTAATCAGGCAGTGCCCATCCACCAACGGCGGGGCTCGACATTCTCAGGCAGCATGTCCGCCGGAATCTCGCGCGCGATGTCGTAGATTTCCTGATAGGTATCGATGCCACCTGCCCAGTTGTTCAGACGCTCACGCCATTGCGCCCAGGGTTCAGGGTTGTAGTTCGGCGCACACATTTCTTCGGCCAGTTTGATCTGATCATCAGCCAGGAACGCGGCCCGTACACCGTTTTCGGCAAAGATCGTGTTCGGCAGTTGTGGGTCCGAAAAGCCCACGGTGTTCAGCAACGCAGCCTCGTTCGCACCTTGAATGAGCGCTTGTGTGAAGTACGAGGACTCCATTACGGCGTCCTGAAGCTCTCCGCTCAGGCTGTCGAACACCTTTGCTGACATCGAGGTGTGTTCGGTACCACAGAAGAACTTAAGGTTCACCGACTGCGACACAACTGGGGCCATGTTGGCATAAGCCACAGCAGAGGCCCAAGTCTCGGCCCCGTCGATCAGGCCAGTTTTCAACGCATCCAACGTCTCTTCCCACGCGACAGGCACTGGGTTCAAATTCAGCAGCTGCATTGCGATCCGACCAAGCTGTGTGCCGGTCACGCGGTTCTTGGTGCCGAACAACTCTTCCAGCTTTGTAACAGTTGGCTTGTCTGCAAAGTTAGAGCCCATCTGAAGGCCACGCAGTTCACAATGGGTGAACAAGAACTTCAGCCCATGGCGCTTCTCAAGGGGGTCTCGCAAGATACGCTGACTGGCGGGGCTGTAAAAGAAATGATACTGCGCTGCGCGGCTGGGGAACATATAGGCATAGTCCAATACGTTCAGATACGGCGCACCGCCTGCCGAGTTCTGGGTTGAAGCGGCATAGATGTCGACGATTCCCTGCTGAGTCTTCTCGACGCAGCTCAGCTGACCGCAGATCTGGTTGTCGCCGATGAACTCGATGCGAATCTCACCGTCTGTACGCTCTTCGAGGTCGCGCGCGAACTCGATGGCGCCGGCCCGTTCAATCAATAGGTTGCGGGTATTGAAGCCTGCCGCGCCAAATTTTAGTGTGTGTTTGGGCTCTTTTGAGAACCTCTTTTCATAATTTGATTCAGCGGCTTGCGCCAGATTGGCGAGGCTCATCGCGCCGCCGAACCCACCTGCTGCCAGCAGGGTCGAGCTCATGCCATATCGCCCAGCCACGCGGAAGAAATCCCGCCGTGAAATGCCACTCAGTTTCCGTCCGATCTCCATTGCTATCCTCCCGTATCGCAATTATTGAGACGTTTTGTATCAAAAAATGCTAGTATAGTTCTGGCAATTTGCATAGAGTTTTTTGACGGCTTTGGGAGGAGACGGTCATGGAAGTGGATTTTGCGGTTGTTGGGGCGGGGTCTTCTGGCTGTGTCATTGCCAACCGCCTAAGCGCTGATCCCAACACCAAAGTCGCCTTGCTTGAAGCGGGCGGGCCAGATACGAACCCGTGGATTCACATCCCTGTCGGGTATTTCAAAACCATGCACAACCCGTCGGTCGACTGGTGCTACCGCACCGAACCCGACCCGGGGTTGAACGGTCGTTCCATCGACTGGCCGCGCGGCAAAGTACTGGGTGGGTCATCCTCGCTAAACGGTCTTCTTTATGTACGCGGACAAAAAGAGGACTACGATCGCTGGCGCCAGATGGGCAATGTCGGCTGGGGATGGGAAGATGTGCTGCCTCTATTCAAGCGAAGCGAAGATCAGGAACGCGGCGAGGATGCCTTTCACGGCACAGGCGGCCCGCTGTCAGTATCGAATATGCGTATACAACGTCCGATCTGTGACGCCTGGGTCGCCGCTGCGCAATCCGCGGGCTATCCGTTCAACCCAGACTACAACGGTGCGGTACAGGAAGGCGTCGGTTATTTTCAACTGACGACGCGCAACGGTCGCAGGTGCAGCGCTGCGGCGGCCTTTCTCAAACCGATCCGCGACCGGGACAATCTGAACATCATCACACACGCTCTGGTCTCGCGCATCACGTTTAACGGCAAAAAAGCAACCGGACTGGAATATCGTGACCGCTCTGGCGCGACACGGACTCTTACGGTGCGCAGGGAAATCATACTGTCCGGAGGGGCAATCAACTCACCGCAGGTTTTGATGCTGTCAGGCATCGGTGATCCCGATCATCTGAAAGACAACGGGATTGAGCCGATCCACGCCCTGCCTCGCGTAGGTAAGGGGTTGCAGGATCACCTGCAGGCGCGTCTGGTTTTCAAATGCAACGAACCCACTCTGAATGACGAGGTGCGCAGCCTGCTCAATCAAGCCCGGATTGCGCTAAAATATGCGTTGTTCCGGGCAGGCCCGATGACCATGGCTGCTAGCCTTGCCACAGGTTTTCTGAAAACCCGCCCTGAAGTACAAACGCCAGATATCCAGTTCCACGTCCAGCCATGGTCGGCGGACAGCCCCGGCGAAGGAGTGCATCCGTTTTCTGCTTTTACCATGTCGGTGTGCCAACTGCGCCCGGAAAGCAGGGGCGAACTGCTCTTGAATGGGCCCGATCCGTCTGAATATGTCAAAATCGTTCCGAATTACCTGTCAACGGAAACCGACTGCCGGACGATCGTAGAAGGAGTGAATATCGCCAGAAAGATCGCACGGCATAACCCGTTGGCGTCGAAAATCTCGGAAGAGTTCCGGCCTGACGCGCAGCTATCCTGCGATGATTACGAAGGCACACTGGACTGGGCGCGGTCGAATTCGGTTTCGATTTACCATCCGACGGGCACCTGCGCGATGGGAGCGTCGGCCGATGCGGTCGTAGACCCTCAACTGAAAGTCAACGGAATAGAAAATCTGCGGGTCGCTGATTGCTCAATCATGCCCGAAATCATCAGCGGAAACACCAACGCGCCTGCGATCATGATCGGCGAAAAGGCGAGCGATTTGATAATTGCGGATGCCTGACCACTCGGCACGTGCGATCCGTTCTCTTTTGCAGCTAGGCCGCCTCGGCTCTCAATGTTTGGAAATTCCTTCGGACGCCTTAGGAGAAGTCTTCGGGCCCTCCTCGTTGTACTTTCTGTGTTTTCAGATCGGCCTTCAAAACTCCCAAAGCGGACATTCAAGGCAGCGCAACCGAACGGCTGCTATTAGCGGACTTTGTTGTCGTTCGCTGAACGTCTGCATCCCGTTGACGCTGAATCTCAGACGATCCACCCAAAGACATATCCCGCCCCGAGCGACCCCAGAACTGCAAGCAGCAGATAGAGCATGAACGGTTGCAATTTGAGCACCGGCGCGATGGCCATAGCACCCCAGATGCTTACCGCGCCGCCCGAAACAAGGAACGCCATCGCTGCCCCTGCGGACATGCCGTTGTCGATCAACCCTCGTGTCAGTGGGAGCGCAGCGTAACCGTCGATATAGGCCGGGGCACCGACGAAGACAGCGGCGGGTATGGCCCACCATTTGTCTTCGCCAACATATGTGGCCAGTGCGCCCGGTGTAAGGGCCGCGTTCAAGGCATACTCCGCGGCAAATGCCGGGATTAGACAAATCAGGATAAGCCGCGTGGTTGCCCAAACCTGTTTTCTGAAAGCTCGACGACGCGCCTCAGACCGCCAGACCCAAGGTTCAAAGGGCTGATCTTCACCGCATCGTGCAACATTTAGCTGGCGCGCCACGCCATTGTCCCGAAGCGCATTCTCGGCCCAGGTCATCTTGGCGAACAGGCCGGTGACCGCGCCGCCGAAGAGACCCAATCCGAAGGCGGCAAGCGTCTTGCCAATCGCAAAGCTCAGACCAAGGGTTGCCGCTGTTGTTGCGAGCATTGCAGGGTCCGTTATCGGAGAGGACAGCCAGAAGGCCATGATCGGCGCGAGCGGTACGCCCGCAGCTAGTAGTCCGGCCATCAAAGGCAGCACGGTCACACCGCATACGGGCGTGATGGCTCCAATGAGCGAGGCCGCCAAAACCGTTCTCAGCGTCCGGCCCTCGAACGCGCCCGCGATGTGGGTATCCGCGCCGCTTGCGATGATCCAGGCTGCAAGCACGATGCCCGGAATGACGATGGGGGCCACGGCAATCAGGCCCCATAGTACAAACTTTGCTGCGTTTGCGGCGTGTTCCGGCCAGGCAAGACAGACGCCTGCCAGCAGCAGCAAAGACACGCCCCACACCAGGGGTTTCCTGTTAGATGGTTGGTAGGCGGCTGTCTGATCTGACATGGGATACTCCTCTGACCTTGAAAAATAGTGCGGCAAAAGGCATCTGTGAAACGCATAGTTTCAATTTCCGATATTGGAAAAACAAATGGAAAGTCTGGATAGCGATCTTCTATGAACCTTCGTCGCTGTGGCTGATGCCGGAAGCGTCACGGACGGTGCTGCCCGCATCCACCGGTCGCAATCTGCGACAAGTCTTCAGATCAAGCGCCTCGAAACCATCCTGGGTCAGCCGGTCTTTGACAGGCATGGTCGCGGGGTGGTCCTGAGCGTCACGGGACGAAAACTATATCCAGTCGCGCAGGAGGTTACGGCACGTCTCGACGCGGCGCTACGAGAGATTTCACAGAACACAGTAAGCGGCAAACTGCGTTTGGGCATACCCGACGATCATGGGCGCGCCAGACTTGCGGCGATCATTGCGACCTTTGCCCGTCAACATCCGAGAGTCGAACTGGATGTCACGTGCGCCTTGAGCACAAGTTTTCCAGAAGCCCTCGATAAGGGGGCGCTGGACCTTGCGGTCTATGAGGTCGAAAGCCCGACCAGTCACGAAGAGGTTGTTTTTGAAGACCCGACATGTTGGGTTTCGTCGGCGCACCGGCACTTTCGGGCCGAAGAGTGCCTTCCAGTGGCCTTGTTCGATCATGCGTGCTGGTGGCGCGACGCGGCGGTCAATTCATTGCAAGTCCGTGGAAAGCCATATCGCGTTGTCTACTCCAGCCAAAGCGTCTCTGGTGTGATTGCAGCAGTAGAATCCGGGATCGCAGTGGGTCTGCTCGGTCGCTCCTCGCTGCACGGTGGTCTATCGGTGGTGAACGATGCATTTGACCTCGAAAACACGCCTGCCTCCAAGCTGGTGATGGCATCCAGCAAGCCGAAGGAACAAGGGCCTCAGGACGCGATGAAGGCCGCGATTCGAGCCGCATTTATCGCTAACCTATGACAAAGCCGACCTTCGCTGCGCTATGTCGAATGGACAGGTCGAGCTTTTGCAGACATCGGAGCAGGCTCGGCATAAGTCCCTTCCCTGTATTCCGCGGCCCATTCCTGCCGTTCGACCTTGGTCACCGTCGCTGCGACGCGGCCCGTCAGAGCCGACCTTCGCTGCAAGCGCAAAATCAGAAACGCGACGAACTGGGAGTCCGCGGACAAAGTCCGAATTCGCTGCGGTTGCTCGAACGACAGCTGCTGGCGGGTTGCGACGACAACGCCCTGCTGGTCGGGCGGGAAAGGTACTTGCACTGCGATTACAAAATTCTTTGCTACCCGTCGCGAATGGGGAGCAACGTACATCGGTCATCGTTGGGTGATAATTCCGGTTCTCAAAATGTGGTTCTGGGTGCAACTTTCCTTAGCCAAATAGACTATTTTAGTCGTGTAATAAAACTTTCAAACTCCGCGTCTGAGATTGTTGCGCATTCGCTTGGGCTTGGAAATTGCTCCTCTTCAACAGATTCTCTGAACGCCGAAAGTGCGACTCGGCGGTGGTGATTTATCTGTTCATACAGTGAATCGAGATCGCCAAAGGCACGCGCATGGCGCGGGCTTTCGGGTTGCTCCCCGCATACGTCATTTTGAAAAAGGTAGATAATGTCCGCACTGGGGCCCGATCCGAGTGAGGACGTTATCAGAGATGTGCGGGCGGAAATCTCAGCCATTACTCGGTCACAGATAACTTCAGCCTCTACCGAAAAGGCTCCGGCATCTTCCATTGTGCGGAACGCATTCCAAAGCGCGATAGCCTCGTCCGCAGTTTTACCAACGGCACGCAGGCCGCCCCGCCAGGTGGATTTGCGAGGAACCAGGCCGAGATGACACATAACGGGAATATCTTCGCGCGCCAAAAGTTCAACAATTTGCGGCCCTCTTGCCGTGTAGATGCTGTCGGCACCATCCTTCATGGCCGCAAACGCGGCGGTCAGCACGTCACTTTCGGTTGCAAAGTCCGGGAGACCGAGTGCAGCGGTGAAGAACAATTCAGGCGCGCCTTGACGCACGGTTGACGTGTTGTGGGCATTGCCCATGATCAAGTCAATTCCGGCATCTTTCGCGGCTGCTGCCTCTTCGGTTGTATTCGCCGTTGTCTGAACCAGCTTGCGGATACCCTTTAGCGCACGCAGGTCGGACGCGGTGTAGTTTCTTAGTGAGAACTTCGCGTCCCAGTCGTAGATCCGTTTCATGGCATCACCCGATATCGATAAAAACATCTCCGCCTTCGACCTTAACGGGGTAGGTTTTCAGGTTCACACAGACCGGTGAGCGCTTTGCCTCGCCGGTGCGATAGTCGAATTGGCCGTTGTGCATGGGGCATTCGATCAGATGATCGATCACCAGACCGTCTTCCAGATGCACTTCTTCATGGGTGCACAGGCCGTCGGTGCAGTAAAATTCGTCCTCGGGGCATCGGTAGATGGCAAAGGTACGATCGCCATTGTCGTAACGGATTAGATCTTCGGTTTCGATGTCATCGCAAGCGCAGGCGCGGGTCCAGTTCGTCATGGGCTTTCCTGTATTCCGGGGAGTGGGTCACTCGGCCGCTATGGCTGTTGGTCGAGTGTAATCTGGGCTGGGGTTAGCGTCCTTGGGCAGCAACGGCTTGCGGTCGACAAAGTAGAACGGATCGCGCCGCTGGATTAGAATGGCCGGGAGCATTTCGCGAAATGCGGTCAGTGTTCCCATGTATGCTGGTGGGCAATCGCCTTTGATTTCTTCGTGCAAGGCCGGGAGATTGTAGAATGGCACCATGGGATACATGTGATGTTCCACATGGTAGTTCATGTTCGAATACACGAAACGGAATATTCGATTCATGTAGACGGTTCGCGAGTTCAATCGGTGATCCGGGACGTCCTCTGCCAGCCCGGCATGCTGCAGTGATGCCAGCAAGTGATGCAGCCACGAACCATAAAACGTCGGTCCGCCGATCAGCACAATGGGCAGCCATGATTGCAGCACCATTGCCAAAGCAAATGTTATTGCGAGGATTGCGAGGTGAACACGCGACGCCAAGAACGCCTTAGAACGGTCGGCTTCGATGAGGAATGTTTTCTGATCTTTGGTCAAACGACCAGCCGCCAGCCAAAACATCTTTTTCAACTCGTTCCAGCCAGATTGCAGGTGCATCATGTTCCACAGAATGTTGAGTGGATGCGGAGGCCGCGGAAACGCAATCTCGGGGTCTTTTCCGACGATCACTGTATCCGTGTGATGGCGTGTATGGCTCCACCGCCAAAGATAGGGGTTTTTCAGCGACATGAATGAGGCCAGCTGATAGGCTGCGGTGTTCAGCCAAGGCGTTTTGAAAACAGTCCCATGGCAGCACTCGTGCCAACGGCTGTCGGCACAGGATCCGTAAAACACGCCGTAAAGAATGACAAACGGCACCGCCCACCATGTACCCCAGGTCAGAACGACCAGAGCACCTGTTGCCAACACCAATCCTAGCCAGATCCCATAGTCGACCAGGGCCGGAGCGTCGCGGCGCTTCATCAGTTCCTTCATCCGTTTCCGGGGGACAGGAGTGGAGTACCACTGTTTAGGTGCAAAGCTTGGACCGCTGTCCCGGCCCGTCAGCGAATAATCCCGCCAAGGTAGGGTATTGTCCTTCGGCACATCAGGTTCCTTTTCTACATTGCTGCTGCCGAGCAGAACCGAGGAGCGCCTGAATCGTCAAACCTGTCGTGATATTTTCTATCATTTCTCTCAGAATATACTGTAAAATAGATGATAAGTTTCATCATGGAGCGCGCTATGGCCCGTGTCACACTCAAAGACGTCGCAGAAAAGGCGGGGGTAGGCGTCGCAACAGTAGACCGCGTTCTGAATGCGCGCGCGCCGGTTACTGCGGCGACATCTGCGCGGGTTCTTTCAGCGGCAGAAGCGTTGGGGTATCGCTCGGCAGGATTGTTGCGGCGCCGGGTTGAGGAGATGGCTCCAGCAAAACGGCTGGGCTTTATTCTTCAAAAGGAAAGCAAGTGGTTTTATCGCGAGTTAGCGTTTGAATTGCAGCGACAGGCAGAGCAGTTGCGCAGTATCCGGGCAAAAGTTGTAATCCAATACGTTGAAAGCCTTTCGCCGTCCGAGCTTGCAACTGCGATTGACGAAATGCGCGGCAAGGTAGACGCCATAGGCTTGGTTGCGATTGATCATCCGGAGATCAATCGTGCGATCGCCAGCGCCGATGTCCCTGTCATTGCATTGCTCTCACCGCTGTCTTCGCCTCAAGTTACTGCCTATGTCGGGATCGACAGTCGAAAAGCAGGGCGGACAGCAGGTTGGGCGATGGCGCGTCTTGATCGAACCGAAGGCGTGGTTGGCATCTTGATCGGGTCACACAGGTATCTTGGGCACGAAGCGCTTGAGACCGGGTTCAGAAGCTACATGCGCGAATTTGCTCCGCAGAAACCTCTTCGAGACTCTGTGGTGTATCTGGATGACGCCGCAGTTGCATATGAAGCGACAGCAGAATTGCTGCGGGCCAACAAAGACCTCTCCGGCATCTATCATTGCGGAGGCGGGGTGACCGGAGCATTGAAAGCGCTGCGTGAGGCAGGGCAATCGCGGGAAGTTGTCTACATCTGCCATGAACGGACACCGGTTACCGAAGCTGCGCTTGCCGATGGCAGCATCGATCTGTTGATTAACAACCCGCTGGATCAGGTTGCAGATCGCGTGACACAGATGATGTCTCGGTGTCTTACCGGAAAACCAGTTCTGGAACAGGTTGGAGTTATTCCGTTTGATCTCTGCACATCTGAAAACCTGTGAACATCAGCCGAAGGTGGCGCCGTTGATGTTTTCACGAGTGATAACTTCAACTGGAACGACCTCAGCCTGATGGGGCCGGTTTTCCAGTGTCGCGATCAGGGTCTGAACGGCTTGTTCAGCGATCCGTTGCATATTCTGATGAATGACAAGATCCATTGATCCGTCCAGCAGGTAGTTTCTCGTCTTCGGCGTAAGGTTGTGGCCGATCAGCATGATTTCTCCCGTCAAATCGCGATCAGCCAGAGCCGCAACAATGCCTTCGTTGCCACCGCCGACGTTATAAATGCCCAGCAGCCCAGGATGCTCGTCCAGCATCTGGCCCACCACCACGCGATTTTCCCGTACATCATCGTGGCCGATATAGGTACCCACAACGCGGAGGTGGCTGAAATCCCTTCGCAAGGCTGACCGAAACCCCATCTCTCGATCCGAATGGTTGCGATACAGTTGCTCGCCGGAAATCACGCCGACGGTTCCGGATTGCCGCAGCATCCGACCCATAAAATAGGCCGCTGTTCGTCCTGCGGCCATATTGTCCGTCCCGACAAATTGGCCCAGAACGGGGCTGATCAGATCGGAAACGACAGGTATGCATGGAATATTCAAACCGTGCAGCTCTTCGACAGCGTCGCGCACCCGCGGATCATCCAAAGCCTGAAAGCCAACTGCATCAATTCCCTGCCCGGCGCAGGCTCTCAGTTTTCGAGCCAACACAGATGGTTCCAGTTTCGTGGAAAACACACACTCAACGGTGGCGCGGCCATTGGTGAAAACATTCTGAAAACAATCGCCCAGAAATTCTGTCGATGGTCCGGCTTCCTCTGGCAGAAATATCTTCAGCCGCCAGGGTCGCGCAGGCTGGTCTAATTGAGCGCCGGATTCGATCGCGTGCTTGGCCTGCAAAACACGCTGGCGGGTCTCAGGCTTTACGTTAGATCTGTTGTTCAAAACCCGGTCAACCGTAGCGGTGCCGACCCCCGCAATCCTCGCAATCTCGGAGACGCGTGCCTTCTTTGGGATTATTACAGCTTCATCGCTCATAGACCCCTACTAACATCATTTCCGATCAAAAGCATCCTCAAACGATCTTTGTAGAACATCAAAAACCATCATTGCCGTCATTTGATGCAATTTTTCTTGCCACCGAATTGTGAGGGGGCTTATCCCAACGTCATGCAACGGGATCGAGTCCCGTTCAGGGAGGATAGCATGACCTACACAGCTAAATTACTGGCCGGGGTTACCGGCCTAATAATGACTGCCAGTACAACACTGGCGGCGGACTTCACCTTTAAATATGGCAACGAGCAACCAGAAACCTCAATCCGTTCGCAGTCCATGGACTGGTTCAAGACCGAACTTGAAAAACGTACGGACGGTCGCATCGAAGTCGAGAATTTCTTTGGTGCCGCGCTTGGTAATGAGCGTGAAATGATGGATCAGGTGACGGCCGGTTTGCTGCAAGGCACGCGTGGCGGTTTCTTTGCCGACGCGTCCGGGGCATTCAACCTGTACCAGTTGCCGTTCCTCGTCGCGAATTGGGATGAGATGGAATGTCTGGTCGGTTCGGACTTCACCAAGGGCGTTCAGGCCCGTGCTGAGGCGAACGGATATCACATCCCTGCCACCGGTATCAGCCAAGGATTCCGGGCCTATACCAACAACGTTCAGCCAATAACATCGGTTGCTGATCTGCAAGGTCTGCGCATTCGCGAACCTCAATCTGATCTGATGATCGCCACGGGCACAGCCATCGGGTCGGTTCCGGTCGCCATGCCGTTTTCAGAGGCATATCAGGCATTCAAACAGGGCGTGATTGACGGGCAGCATAACCCGCCGCAAAATATCTGGGACTTCAATATTCACGAAGTGCAAAAGTATCTGACGCTGTCGAACCATATGACAGGCCCCGATCCTTTGATCGTCAACAAGGCGTGGTATGACGGTTTGCCCGAAGACCTTCAGGCCACCTTTGACGAGGTTGCGGTCGAAGCGATGGCGATGTCGGACAAGCTGTATCGCGATGCTGAAACGAACATCGTCGGCGAACTCGGTAAGCACATGGAGATCAACGAACTGACGCCCGAAGCCCTGGCGGGTTTCCAGGAAGCCGTTGCGCCGGTCTATCAACAGATGATCAACGCAGGTCA
Organism: Ruegeria sp. E1; assembly: GCF_056534225.1. NCBI lineage: Bacteria > Pseudomonadati > Pseudomonadota > Alphaproteobacteria > Rhodobacterales > Roseobacteraceae > Ruegeria > Ruegeria sp. E1. The sequence continues at coordinate 15,211 of NZ_JBQFPE010000023.1, forward strand.
TTTCACGATGGATGATATCGACGCTGCCCGTGCTGCAGCGGCGTCTTGCGGCTGATCTGAAATGGCAATTCCGGGCGCTCTTACCCTGCGCCCGGATTCCCTTCTTAACGGAACCGGTTTATGGATACGCTCTCTGCAATTGACCGTGTACTGACGCGCGTTATCGAAGCGTTGATGGTCGTGCTGTTTGGGGTGTTTTTGGTGATTGTCGTCACCAAAGTCCTGATGCGCCCCTTTGACATGGCGATCTACGGGGTCGACGAACAGGTCAAGATCGCGTTTCTTTGCACCTCGGCCTTGGGCGGTGCTGTCGCGATTACGAAGCGTGAGCATATCGCGATCACGTTCTTCATCGACATGATGCCCTACTACGTCAAAATGGCCTTCTATGTGGCGGGGCTTGTCCTTGTGGGAGTGATGAACGCGGCTTTGGTCTGGCTGTCCATCGATTGGATTGCGGGGCCGGGGAAAAACATGTGGCAACCCTTCGGGATGCCTCAGGCTTATGTGTTCGTCATTGTTCCGATCTCCTGCTCGATTGCAGTTTTCTACTGTTTCGTTCGCGTGGTTCTGACCTTGGGTGGCCGGGACTCGATTGACGTTCTCTGGATGCCGGAGGACTGACATGTTGATCCTTTTCGCCACGCTTGGAATACTGTTAGTTTGCGGAGTACCGATTGCGTATTCTCTGGGGTTGGCATCACTGGCGTATTTCCTGATCGAGGCACCCGCCGCGACAGGGTTCGTCGTGCAGCGCTTCTTTTCTGGCATCAATAATTATCCGCTGGTCTCACTACCCTTCTTCATTCTGATGGGCTTGGTGATGAATTCCGGAGGCATCACGCGGCGTCTGCTGGACCTGTCCATGTTCTTCGTCGGGCGGTTGAAAGGTGGGCTGGGATTGGTCAACGTCGTGGGCTCGATGATCTTTGGCGGCATCTCGGGTTCCTCCGCCTCGGATACCGCTTCAATCGGGTCAGTGCTGATCCCTGAGATGGAAAAACGCGGATACCCCAAGAGTTTCGCAGCGGGGATCACGGTTGCCTCGTCCACTATGGGCATGATCATCCCGCCGTCTGTTCCCATGATTATCTACGCCGTCGCCGCGGAAGAAAGCATCGGTCGCCTGTTTCTGGGCGGGATCATTCCCGGCATCATGGTTGGTTTACTTCAGCTGATCGTCGTGTGGTTGCTGGCCAAGCGGAACGATTACCCGACCGAAGACGTACCGTTCACATTGGCTGAAGCCGGGCGGCAGGCCAGACGTTCTGCCGCCGTAGCACTGATGCCGATCTTGATCGTAGGTTCCGTCGTCTTTGGTTTTGTTACACCAACCGAGACTGCCGGGGCAGCAGTGGTATATGGCCTGATCATCGGATTGTTCATTGTCGGATTTGGTGTTCTGAAAGATCTACCGGGGGCCATGCGCCACGCGATCATCATGTCCGCCAAGATCATGATGATCATCGCGTTCAGTCAGGTGTTCATCACTGTACTGGCGCTGGAACGTGTACCCAATCAACTGGCCGATTTCGTTTCGGGCCTCGGACTTGGCCCGGTCGCCTTCATGGTTCTGACAGCCATTTTGATCCTGATGGCGGGTACGTTCATCGACGTTAGTCCCGCCATTCTATTACTGACACCGGTTTTGTTGCCGGTCGCTGAAAAGCTGGGCGTGTCTGGTGTGCATTTTGGTGTGGTGATGGTCTCGGGACTCGCGGTTGGTGCATGCACACCGCCAGTAGGAAATTGCCTGAATGTCTGCGCTGCAATCTGCCGTATGCCGATCGGAAAGATTTTCGTCGGTGCCGCGCCGTTCCTGCTGGCAAATGTGGTGGTGCTGATTTTGATCGCGATCTTCCCGCAACTGGTCCTTTGGATACCGGACGCGGTCATGGGTCCGTAGCCACACGGAATTGGGCAGCGGGGTGTCTTCCGGACCTGCCCGGCCTTGGTCAGCCAAAGCCTGAAATCCCCGCACACATCGACGCCTCGGAAGATGGGGCGCCAAACCTCAACTCCGGCCGGGCCGGACGACACATTAGGAAGACAATTATGCAACGTGCAGGTGTCATTGGATTAGGGGATATGGGCAGCGGGCTGGCGAAGAACCTGATCAAAAACGGGTTCGAAACCACCGGGTTTGATCTGAGTGAAGCGCGCCTGAAGGCGCTGGCTGAAATGGGCGGAACGCCTGCAGCAAGTGTTGCAGATGTAGGGGCCAACGCGGATGCAGTCTATGTCATGGTCATGAACGGCGATCAGGCCAAGGCTGTCATTCTTGGTGAAAACGGTCTGGTCCGTCACATGGCGCAGGGCGGCGCGGTCATTCTGACCGCCACGATCAAACCGCGTGAGGCCCGCGAGATTGGCGAGGCCATGGTCGGTTCGGGCATCCACCTGATCGACAGCCCTGTCTCTGGCGGCTTTCCGGGTGCGCAGGGCGGTACACTAACCATGATGGCCGCAGCCCCTGATGCCGTACTGGACGAATTCCAACCAGTGATGGAGGCGGTCTCGGCCACTATTCACCGCGTAGGGGACGGGCCCGGCCAAGGTCAGACCGTAAAAGCATGTCTGCAGACTCTGATCGGTTCAATCTTTTCGGCAACATTTGAGGCGTCGGTTCTTGCCGCCAAGGCGGGCGTGAAGGGCGAAAACCTGTACAAGGTCTTTTCGACCTCTGGCGCGGGATGCGGATGCACCAACACGGCGCTGGAGAACATCATCGACCGTAAATTCGAAAACACCGGTTCGGGCATCGGCACCATGCACAAGGACCTGACAATCTCACTGGATCTGGCCGAAGAGCTGGGCGTTCCAATGCATACTGCTTCATCTGCCATGCAGATTTTCCATGCTGGCAAAACAAAATTCCCCGATGGCGACAACTGGGCCTGCACCCGCGTGATCGAAGAAATCGTCGGCGCTGAGTTGCATCGCTGAGAAAGGACAAGAACATGAAACTTGGCGTTATCTGTGATGGCATCAGTCGCGACCTGAAACACGCGGTCGATGTGATGGATGAGTTTGACCTCGAATATGCCGAACTGCAATTTGTCGGCGATACGGAGGTTGGCGATCACTCTGCTGATGAGATCAGGGAAATTGACACGCTGCTTCGGGATCGGGGCAAGCCCGTATCCTGTCTGTCGCGCCACATCTTCGCGGGAATGACCGGGGCGAACAAACCAGGGGATGACCTGCACAGCAAGCATATGGATGCTTTGAAGCGCGTGATCGACATGGCACATGTGGTCAGCAGCCCATTGGTGCGCATTATGACTCCAAAGAAAGAGCAGATTCTGTGGGGGACCGGAGGTGCAGAAAAATGGAACGTCGCCAAAGGCGCATGGGACGCGATGCTGCCCCTGATTGCACCGGCGATTGACGTTGCCAAGGACGGCGGGGTGACTTTGGTCGTCGAAACGGGCAACGGGACCATGGTGAATTCGAATTACACCGCCCGTAAGCTGATCGATGATCTGGATGCCAAGGACACGTTGAAGGTACTTTGGGACCCGGCCAACAATTGCTGGTGTCACGAACAAGCGTTTCCTGCTGGGTATGACGAAGTGAAAGATGGCTATCTCGGGCACATCCACATCAAGGACGTTCAAGTCGATACGCCCCGCGCGACATTATCGGTCAAACAAATGGGCGAAGGCCAACTGGCCGATCAGTTTCAGCCGATGGCGGATGCTCTGAAAGCCGACGCCTATGATGGGGTGATATCATTCGAAAGCGTCTACCACCCCGGAAACGGAAACTTCGAAGACGGTTTCCGCCGCTGCATTGATCGCTTCAAAGAGCATTTTAGTTGAACCTCCGGCGAGACCGCTACGGCCAATCGATGTTCCTCCCAATACATCGTTCAGCCGAAACACAGACCCGTCGTCAGGCGGGTCTGTTTTGGTTTTTCGGTGAAAACCGAATAACGGTCAAAAGTTCTAATTCTGCGGGACGATTGGGGAAATGTCGCATTATTTGCTCGAAAAAAATTCTTTCGGCAATCGTGTCGCAGCGGACGACGGGTCACTAGGGCATCCCGGAGAATCTTGGGCAGCAAATTTTGTTCTATGGCTTGGGTATGAAACCTCGAGATATTGAGCTGCACCGAATCCAGTTTTTTCCGCAACATCGATTTTACTGACCCTACAAATCACTCATTACTCGAAAGTGGGAGTCGTCGGTGTTCATTGTGTTTCGCACCATCAGTTCGATTGATTTGTCAATTTCCGGATCATCGGGTTCAAAGACGGCACAAGCCTTAAGAGCGTCCTTAATGTTGGTTTCTTTTCCGAGAAAACAATAGAGTACGCGCGCGCAAAGCGGTTCTCTGGAACTGCTGGTCGAAACGCCGAGTTTCAGACCGGGAAGCCGATTGTGACGGTTCTTGAAATTGGGATATAGAATTGTCTGACTTATTTCTTCGCCCGTGATGGCATCGAAATCGACCTGAAAGATGCGGTCGTTTAGGTAGAATGCCAGCCCGTTATAGCGACCATGCATACGGGCCTTGTCCCGGCCCTTGATCGCCATGTTTTCGATGCGCGAGTAACGCGTGACACCGCCTTCTGTCGACAGTCGCACCAGAGTCCGCAAGATCATTCCCGGATAAGTCATGGCATAGGAATACTCGTGATAGAAACCATCATACCGGGACAGGTCGTTACGAGAGCGCTTGGCCAGCTGTTCCAGATAAGCAGAATAGGCCAGTGGACCCACATTGGCGTCGCGACGCAACCGGACCAGCTCTGCAAAATCATCGTGTGGCAGTAATATTTCGCCTTCTTCTACACCAAAGAAGTCGCAGATTTTCGCGAGGGCATGTTGCGAAGGCCGTGAGGCACCGTTGAGGTATTTGTTGAATTGTGATCGGTTTATTTCCAGCTGACGACAAACCTCGGCCACCGACTTGAAATGGTTGGTCAGCAACCTCAAGTTCCGTTGGAAATCCTCGGCCATACCTGAACTACCCCTTCTTGTTCGGATCGCCGAATTCCAAAACACCAGATATTTCGGCTAACACCGGACAATAATGTGGCGCTATCTGGCGCTCATGCAAGACCTTTTTGCAACTGGTTGCAACACCTCACCAAATTGAGTCGAACGCAAGCCCGGTGCTACCAGACCTGATGCGGTGGGGCGATCATCCCATTGTCCACGACGCATCGTCATCACTAACAGGGAAACTCTGGATCATGGGAATATTCGACAGCCTGTTTGGCGCTATCAATGACCTGACATGGGGTTGGTCACTCGTACCAATTCTTGTCATCTTTGGCGTCTTCATCACTCTACTAACTGGGTTCGTTCAGTTTAAGTTCTTCAAGCGCATGTTCCGTGTGCTGTCTTCAAACAACCAAAGCGCCGATCCAAATGCCATCTCGGCACGGCAGGCGTTGCTGGTGTCAGTCGGCGGACGCGTTGGTGGTGGCAACATAGCGGGGGTTGCGGTTGCCATTACACTTGGTGGTCCGGGCGCGGTGTTCTGGATGTGGGCAATCGCGATTGTCGGCATGGCTACCAGCTTGGTCGAATGCTCGCTGGCGCAGCTGTACAAGCGCCGTCAGGAAAATGGAGATTTCCGCGGTGGGCCTGCACGCTCTATCATCCATGGTCTGGGTGAGCAGTACCGTTGGCTGGCCATTGTTTACGCGATCTGCCTGATTGCGTCCTTTGCCATCGGTTTCAATGCATTCCAGGGAAACACGGTTGCCGGTGCGGCAGAAGAAAGCCTTGGACTTAGCCGTTTTGTCACCGGTGCAGTGCTTACGGTGATCGCTGGCTTTGTTGTCTTCGGTGGTATTCATCGGATCGCAAAGGTGGCGGATGTGGTTATTCCGGTCATGGCAGTCGCCTATCTTCTGATGGCTTTTGTGATCATCCTGATCAACGTTGCGGACGTATCGGGTGTGTTCGTCTCCATAATTGCCAACGCCTTTGGCTGGGAAGAAGCAGTCGGCGGCGGCATGGGTGCTGCCATTGCCAACGGTTTGCGTCGCGGTCTGTTTTCGAACGAAGCCGGTCTGGGTTCAGCGCCAAACGTGGCCGCAACGGCTGACGTGCGTCACCCGATCAGTCAGGGCATCACCCAGTCGTTTTCGGTCTTCATCGACACGATCATTATCTGCACTTGTACCGCTTTGGTCATCCTGCTCAGCGACGTTTATCAGCCCGGCGCTGACATCGATGGAGTGGTTCTGACACAGCAGTCTCTGGTGAGCCACCTGGGCGAGTGGACCCAGTATTTCCTGACCTTCATCATCCTGCTGTTTGCGTTCAGTTCAATCATCTACAACTACTATCTGGGCGAAAACGCACTGACCGTGATCACAAAACACCCGATGGCGATCAACGTTCTGCGCGTTGCCATTATGGGTATCGTATTCCTTGGGGCCACTGCGCCGGGTGCAACATCAGTGTTCGCTTTCTCTGATCCGGCGATGGGTCTGCTAGCACTAGTCAACCTCGTTGTGATCATGATGCTGCTCCCGACATGCCTCCGCATTCTGCAAGACTTCCGAAAGCAGCTTGCAGCAGGTGTGGAACGCCCGGTTCTGAATCCGGATGATTTTCCTGATCTTGACCTTGATCGCACGGCATGGACCGGGAAAGTGAAAGACTGATTTTTGTCTAGGCGCGTGACGAATTGGTGTTTGCCTCCAAGACAGAAATTCTAAACAAACTGGAACCTCGCCAATCGTTGGCGAGGTTCTTCTCTTACTACAGAGAACAGGCTCAGTGTTCCAAATCGCAGGTGAATTTTGGCATGCGGTGTAGCTGTAGCGTGGAGATCTAAATGAACAGAATGTTGCATGAAATTGCCGCAGAGATTTTCAGGCAAGACGAGTGGGGGCAAACCGCCCGATACATTCCCGAACTTGCCGAAGTTGACCCAAGGCAATTCGCGATAAGCGTGTGTTTGAACGATGGCAGTATGTTCAGCGCTGGTTCAGCTGACACGCCGTTTTCAATTCAAAGTGTATCAAAGGTCTTTACACTTGTGGCCGCGCTTGGACGCGTGGGGGATCAGCTTTGGAATAGGGTCGGCAGAGAGCCGTCCGGCGCCAGCTTTGACTCCGTTGTACTTCTGGAAAGAGAAAAAGGTCGGCCACGAAACCCATTCATTAACGCTGGCGCAATCGTCACCACTGATGCTCTATTGTCGGGTCGAGAACCAAAAATAGCGCTAGCCGAAATAATCGGACTCGTTCGGCAAATGGCCGGATCAGACGAAATTCACATTAATCACAAGGTAGCAGCGTCCGAACAGGAGACGGGGTCCAGAAACTTTGCGCTTGCGCATTACCTCAAATCCCACGGAAACCTGCTCAATTCACCGGAACTCTCACTTGGGGTTTATTTTCATCAATGCGCCATCGAAATGACAACCAAACAGTTGGCTATGGCAGGCCGTGTTCTCGCTGGGTTGGACGAGGCGCCTCGAGTTATCTCGCAACATCATGCCCGCCGTAGTGAACGCGCTGATGATGACTTGCGGGCACTACGATGGTTCAGGTGATTTTGCGTATCGGGTAGGTCTGCCAGGCAAGAGTGGCGTTGGTGGTGGTTTGCTTGTAGTCGCACCAAAAGTTGCGTCTATCGCTTTGTGGTCACCAGGGCTGAATAGCTATTGCAATTCGCATGCCGGAACACGCGCTGCTTCAATGCTCTCGCAAGCGACAAATTGGTCAGTCTTTTAGGTGGGCTCCAAGAAGGCCCTCCGGTCTCGGATTAAGGGGGCTGCACGCGATTTGGCGAGAAAGTAGCCAAACAGCGGGATTATCCGCATGCTGTAAGATTGAGTGGAACACTGAATTTGCTTGTGATTGGTGCGGCGGCGCCTTGGAGGACCGAGTCGGATGTCGGCTTTGGGCCGTCGCTACCAGCATCAATGTCTGCTTTCTGCGTTTCACTGTCATTCGAGCGGCACACAGCATCCTGTGATATTGTATCGTGTCAACGTCGGGTTGTCGTTGTGGGAGGGCATGGCGGATCGGAGGATCAGCCATGGAAACCCCAAATTTACCTGCCATTCGTGCTCTTCGCCCCGCTTGGAACAAAGGTCGCATCGTCGGCCAGAAGCGACCGCTGAAACCAAAACATGTCTGGACAATCCGAGTTCGCCTCGAGCTTGCCGAAAACCATCGCGATCTTGCGCTCTTCAATATGGCAATCGACAGTAAGCTCCGCGGCTGTGATCTGGTGAAGATGAAGGTCGCCGATGTCATGTCATCGGGTCAGATCAAAGAACGGGCTTCGGTCCTTCAAAGCAAGACGCAGAAACCCGTGCGCTTTGAGATTTCCGAAGGCACACGTGCCTCTGTTGAGAAGTGGATGGAAGATGAGCTGATGGTCGGTTCGGAATACCTTTGGCCCGGCCGATTTCATGAACGCCTGCACATCTCGACACGCCAATATGCGCGGATTGTCCGCGATTGGGTCACGTCGATCGGCCTCGAAGCAAGCGCCTACGGAACCCATTCAATGAGGAGAACCAAGGTCACTCAGATCTACAAGAAGACCGGAAACCTACGCGCTGTTCAGCTTCTGCTTGGCCATACTAAGATGGACAGTACAGTCCGGTATCTCGGCGTCGAACTCGAGGATGCCTTGGCCATCGCCGAAGCGGTAGAGATCTAACGTTAACAGGCCGCTCTCGCGGGCGGCCCAAAGCGGTCACTCAGACAAATGCTGAAGTGCTGCATTCGCAGCCCGCATTGCGGGCGTTCGCTGCAGGCGCGAATTAATTGAGGCCGCAACTATCCGGGTTGCACCACGAAGTTGCCTATGAAGGTTTCGGTGTGACAGACCAGATTGCGGCAGCGGAGAAAGTCGCGATTTGCCAAAGTAAGGCATTCTCTTTCTATCTCCACATGAACCGCCTCTAGGTGGTCCCATCGATGCGACACCTTAGCGAACGGTGGTTTATCGCGATGGCCATAGTTGCGAAATGAGAGTTGGGTCGCACTTTAAACGTCACCGATAGTCCGGCAGGACGGTAACCGGTTTCACTTCACTACGCCGAAATACGCCAGGTGCGCTCGCCTCGTTCCATTGAAAAAGAGTGATGTGCCAAAAGCCCGGGCGCCTTCGTGAGGGATCAATCAATCCGATATGCCCGTCTGCTCTGATCCGATCAGCAGCGAACCATGAGGACGGATCCCTACCGGCAGCTACGAGTTTGCGCCAGGGTTGACTGGCAAGCGCATAGATATCTGCGGCTTCGGGGCTGCGCAGATCGAACAACGCACATCGTTCCACTTCGAAGGTCAGCACAACCCGCGGGCGATCATCCTTCCTGACGTCCTGTCCAATAGCGACTTTTGCGCTTTCGACATCAGGGCTCAGATACAAAGCGTCCTGCCCGCGGCGATTGAACCGGGCGGGTGGGCGATCCGGTGCGCCACGCATGAGGTGAACGTCTGGGTCATCGGCACAAACAATTTTTACGAATTCTCCGGAAACTTCTGTCAGCATAACGGGTGGCACTGATCGTTTGCGCGTCGCGCTATAGGAAAGACGCAGGGCGGCAGGGGTTTTCCTAGAAAAGTGAAGACGCATGATATCTTGATTGAAATCACTTACTCATGTTTCCTCGCACTGTGTTGCATTTCCAAAGGCCTCTCGCATGACGGCTCCAAAGATCGCCCTCCTTGGCGCAATTCTCGAGTCAAATCGCTTTGCACCCCCGGCTGATTTGTCAGACTTTAAGTCTCTGACATGGCTTTCAGGCGATGCATTGATGTCTGAAGCCAGATCCGCGACACCAAAGCTGGCAATAGAATTTGCAGCCTTTGTCAGGGCGATGGATGCTACGGGCGACTGGACGCCGTTACCCTGTATCTTGGCAGCCAGCCACCCGGCGGGTCCAGTACGAAAAACCGTGATCGAGGAGGTCATAGCGACCTCGGAAGACATGCTTTGCTCAGCTGGCCCTGTTGACGCAGTTTACATCTGCAATCACGGCGCGATGGTTGCCGAGCATGAACACGACCCCGATGGTTTGTTGATGTCACGCATTCGGAGAGTTGTCGGACCGGACGTACCTATCGTTGCGACACTCGATCTGCATGCTAATATCTCACAGCTGATGGTCGATGCCTGTGACCTGATCGTCGGTTATCGGACCAATCCCCACGTCGATCAGATAGAACGTGGCGAGGAAGCCGCCTTTTCGCTGCGCCGGATTTTGGCGTCGGGCGTCCAGCCCCAAACCGCGCATGTCAAGCTGCCTCTTGTTCCGGCATCCGTAACCCTGCTAAGTGCCGAGCACCCGTATGGCACCCTGATCGACCACGGTCAGCGACGACAAGCCGAAGGTCGAGGTGAAATTCTAAACGTATCGATCTTCGGTAATTTCCTTTTCTCCGACACACCCGACAACGGTCTGAGCATCGTTGTCACAGCGCGTGAGGACCAGAAAGCGGCCAATGCACTGGCGGAAGAACTGGCAGACATGGCCTGGTCATTGAGGAAGGATTTCGTTCGGAAACTGACATCCGTGACGGAAGCGATCTTAATTTCCACCGACCAAGCGCGCGCGCCTGTGATTTTCTCCGATGCCGGTGACAATCCTGGTGGCGGCGGCAGTGGCAGGACGACGGAACTGTTAGCCGCTCTTCATGCGGCAAATGTCGAAGAATGCCTGTTCGGTTCCTTTTGTGATCCGGAACTTGCGAACGAAGCCCATGGCATCGGTGTCGGCGGCAAATTCAGGGCACGATTCAACCGGTCTTCCGATTCCAGCGCTTTTTGGGCGCAATGGGATGTGCCTTTTGCGGCGGATGCAGAGGTCTTGGGTCTCCACAATGGAGATGTGGTAGGGGAACTGGGCATGACGGCTGGTCGGAGATTGGCCCTGGGGCCATCCGCTGCGCTTCGTATTGGTGGTATCACCGTGGTGGTGATCACCGATCGCACACAGACTGCCGACCCCGTGTTCTTTCATATGTTCGGACTGGATATTGCCGCAGCCCGGACCGTTGTTGTGAAATCCAGAGGCCACTTTCGGGCCGGATTTTCCAACTGGTTTGGGCCAAATCAGGTATTTGAGGTCGACACGGGCGGGCTTACGTCGCCTGTTCACGACCGCTGGCCGTTTGCTAATTTGCCACGACCGAACTTTCCGATGGACTTCGATACCTCGCGGGCGGAGTGAATATTGCGCTAGACGGGCTCTGAATACTTGTCATGTGGCGTCGTCAATTTGACAAACTGCATGAACTGGCGGGCAAGTTGCGACGGCGGTCGGCCTGATGGCAAAACGAAGCTGGTGTCATAGAAGATGGCGGCGTCAAATGGTCTGACGACAACGCCTTCCATCCCCGACGACAGTAACGGGAACGGGTTGATCAGCGTCACACCCAAACCCTCGCGGACAAGCTCCAGAGCGGCCATGTTCGTTGCTGTTTCAGCGACTTGTTTTGGACGAATTCCAGCGCGCGCAAAGATCTTTTCGGTGATCGCTCGAGTCCCCAGTCTTCGCAGAAACTCAATCAGCGCGACGCCCTCAAGATCTTGCGGCGTCACCACTCGTTTTTCCGATAGCGGATGGTTGCTCGGCATGGCGCAGACCACCTGACTGCGGCGCCAAGGCATGAGATGAACACCCGTTCGTTGGATCATCGCACTCGTCAAACCAAGATCATAGCGGAGGTCGAGAATGCCGGCGACCAGCACGTCCGTGGCCTGAATATCCAATTGAAGCTGCTTTCCTTCATTCTTCTTGAGAAAACTGGCCACCCTAGAGATGACAAAGTGATGTGCCAGAGTCGGCGGCACGATCAGGCGTAACGGCTCGTTATCCGGAGTAGCCCATTCTGCGCCCTCGATGTCCGCAAGCGTCTCGAAGATTGGGTCCAGTTTTTCGTTGAGACGCAAGGCTTCGTCTGTTGGGTCGATACGTCCCGATCGCCGGAGAAAGAGCGATCGCCCAACACGGGCCTCGAGTTGTGATAAGGACCGGCTCACGGCAGACTGCGAAATCCCGAGACGCCGCGCGGCGCCGATGGTTGTCCCAGTCGTGATCACGGCTCTTAGCGACTCGAACTCGCGCAGTCTGTGTCTGTGTTCCGTCATGCTACATTACTCCCCCGGTACGAGCGGCTGAACATCCAAACTCTTGGATTGGTCTATGCTAAAACGCATAGCAATAAGTATTGGCAATGATTTTTGCGGTAGCTAGCCTTTTTTAATAGGGCGCGGGATCGGCCAAAGATTCGCCCATTCACAAGCGCCAAACAAACAGGGAGTCTTTTTGATGAGGAAACTCACATCTGCGACAGCCGTCGCTATCAGCATTTTGGCTTTCGGCGCCGGTGCTGTTTCGGCCGAAAAACTAACGATCGGCCTCGCTTCGGAGCCGACGTCACTCGATCCGCATTTTCACAACCTGGGTCCGAACAACGCGATGTCCGTGCACATCTTTGACCGGCTGATCGCGCAGGATGAGAAGCAGCGCCTATCGCCGGGTCTTGCTGTGTCATGGGAGCCGATTGATGAATTAACTTGGGAGTTCAAGCTGCGTGAAGGCGTTAAGTTTCACGACGGAAGCGACTTCACGGCGGACGACGTCGTCTGCACCATGGCGCGCGCGCCGGACGTACCGAACTCTCCATCGGGATACGGCACCTATCTTAAGGGTAAGGAAGTCGTCAAGATCGATGACTACACGGTGCACTTCAAAACGGCCGCACCTTATCCGTTGATGGGCAACGACATTTCCACGATCCCTGTGATCTCAGAAGTGGGCTGCGAAGCAACGACGGAGGACTTCAACGCGGGTACGGCCGCCATCGGCACAGGGCCGTTCAAGTTCCAAAGTTACACGCCGGGTGAAAGCATCGTGCTGGTGCGGAACGACGATTACTGGGGTGATGCACCGATCTGGTCCGAGGTGGAATTCCGCCCAATCACGTCCGGTCCGAGCCGTGTTGCATCGCTTCTTGCCGGTGACGTCGACATGATATCGGGCGTACCAACGACCGATATCACAACACTTCAGGGCAACGATGGTATCCAGCTGAGCCAGGGCGTGTCCAACCGAGTGATCTATCTTCACATGGACCAATTCCGCGAGGATTCACCCTTTGTGAAGGCCAATGGTGGCGGCGATATCAAGAACCCCCTCATGGACGTCCGCGTCCGGAAAGCGATCAGCATGGCGATCAACCGCGATGCAATCGTTGAGCGTGTCATGGAGGGGGTTGCCCTGCCCGCCGGCCAGCTTCTGCCCGAGGGGTTCTTTGGCGTGTCTGACAATTTGGACGTCGTGGCCTATGATCCGGACGGTGCTAAAGCTCTTCTGGCTGAAGCCGGTTATCCCGATGGATTTGAAATGACAATCCATGGGCCGAATGACCGCTACATCAACGACGCCAAAATTGCCGAGGCAATTGCGCAAATGTTGACACGTGTGGGCATCAAGACTGCCGTCGAAACCATGCCGCGTTCGGTATACTTCGGACGCGCTTCCAAAGGCAGCCCGGAGGGTCTGCCGGAGTTCAGCTTTATCCTCGTCGGATGGGGCGCGGGGTCCGGCGAAGCGTCTTCGCCTCTCAAGTCCCTGATCCACACGCATGACAAAGATGCGGGCTTTGGATCATCGAACCGTGGCCGGCACTCGGATGCTGAAACCGACGCGTTGATCGAAGAAGCCCTGCGAACAGTCGATGACGCAAAGCGGCAGGAACTGCTCGCCGCGGCGACAGAGCGCGCGATCGATAATGTGGCGATCATTCCGACTCACTTCCAGGTCAACACCTGGGCGGCCAAAAAAGGTCTGAGCTACATCCCTCGGACCGACGAGTACACTCTCGCGACAGGCGTCGTGAAAGAGTAACCGCAATGCATCCGGGCCGCCTTCGCAGCGGCCCGGAACCTTTGCCCAGGGAATGTCCTCATGACCGTTTTCGTCATTCGCCGATTGCTACAAGCAATGCTTGTTGTCTTCCTGATGTCGGTGATTGTCTTTTTTGGCGTCAACATTGTTGGTGACCCGGTCTACATGCTGGTCAGTCCCGACGCGGATCAGGCCGACATCGAAGCTGCCATTCGACGGCTGGGATTGGATCGGCCTATTTGGGAACAGTACTGGTTGTTCCTCAAAGGTGCGGCACAGGGTGACCTCGGTGACAGTTTTGTCTTCGGTGAGCCCGCGCTCAAACTGATCCTGCACCATATGCCTGCCACAATGGAACTGGCCTTCAGTGCACTCTTTCTTGCCATCGTGATCGGTATTCCGTTGGGACTCTATGCCGGGCTCTATCCCGATAGCCCGCTTTCCAAAGGCATCATGGCTGGCTCGATACTTGGCTTCTCACTGCCGACCTTCTGGGTAGGGCTGATGCTTATCATGTTGTTTGCAGTAGAACTCAGGTGGGTCCCGGCGACAGGACGTGGTGATATCGGTTCGTTTCTTGGGATTCACAGCAGCCTTTTTACGCTCGATGGGTTGAGCCACATCTTCCTGCCTGCTCTCAACCTGGCACTTCTGAAGATTTCACTGGCAATCCGCCTTACCCGAGCAGGCGTCCGTGAAGCGATGGGGCAGGATTACGTGAAATATGCCCGGGCCAAGGGGCTTTCGACCCGACGCATCATTCTGGTGCATGTGATGAAGAACATCATGATCCCGGTTGTGACCGTCATGGGCCTCGAATTCGGCAGTTTGATTGGGTTCTCGGTGGTGACTGAATCGATCTTCGCATGGCCCGGAATGGGCAAACTGCTGATCGACGCAATACTGCAACTGGATCGGCCCGTCGTCGTCGCCTATCTGATGATCATCGTACTGTTCTTCGTGCTGATCAACCTGATCGTCGACATACTCTACTCGATCCTCGATCCGAGGGTTCGTTTGCAGGATCAGGGCGCATGACCGACACCGTCACAGATCAATCGCTGACCACCGCCAAGTCCCCTAAGGTCGAGACGCCGTTCCAGCGGTTTCGGGCCGAGTTCTTCGAAAGCAGGATCGCGACAGCGGCGTTCGGCATATTCCTGATCATCGTTCTTTTGGCCATACTGGCGCCCTGGATCACACCGCAGAACCCCTACGATCTTGGTCAGGTCAGCGTCATGGATGGGCGTTTACCGCCGGGTTCCGAGGCATTTGATGGATACACAATGTGGCTCGGCTCGGACGGGTCTGGGCGCGATCTCTACTCGGCAATTCTCTACGGTTTGCGTATCTCTCTGACCGTTGGGCTTGCATCTGGAGTGATTGCCCTTCTGATCGGTATGGCGATCGGTCTGGTCGCGGCCTACGCTGGTGGCCGGACCGAAGCGTTCATTATGCGCATCGTGGATCTTCAACTGTCGTTCCCGGCATCGCTGGTTGCTCTGATGATGGTTGCGGCCCTTGGTAAGGGTGTCGACAAGATCATCTTCGCCCTCGTAATCGCGCAATGGGCCTACTACGCCCGCACGGTTCGCGCGACCGCGCTTGTCGAGCGTGGCAAGGAATATGTCGAAGCCGCGCAATGCCTTGGAATATCGCGACCCCGGATCGTCTTTCGCCATATCCTTCCGAATTGCATGGCGCCTCTGATCGTCGTCGGCACGGTGCAAACCGCCAGCGCGATCTCATTGGAAGCGACGCTTTCGTTCCTTGGCGTGGGCCTTCCACAGACTGAACCGTCGATTGGGGTGCTGATCGCAAATGGCTTCGAATACATGCTATCCGGGCGCTACTGGATATCCGTTTTCCCCGGCATCGCGCTCTTGCTGACGGTCGTGTCCATCAACCTTGTGGGCGACCATTTGCGCGATGTTTTGAACCCGAGGTTGAAGAAATGACGGCAGTACTCGAAGTCAGCGGGCTAAAGACCCACTTCTTCACGCACGCGGGTGTGGTCAAGGCCGTGGATGGTGTGGATTTCACCGTCTCCAAGGGTGAGGTCATGGGGCTGGTGGGTGAGTCCGGGTCGGGCAAGTCGATCACCGGGTTTTCCATCCTAGGGCTGATCGATCCTCCCGGGCGCATCGTCGATGGGTCAATCCGTTTTAATGGTAACGAGATCGCGAACACACCGGAAGAGCGACTCAAAACCTTGCGTGGCAACCGAATCTCGATGATCTTTCAGGATCCGATGATGACGCTCAACCCGGTCCTGCGCGTCGATACGCAGATGATCGAGGCCATTCTCGCCCATGAAACCGTCAGCCGCCAAACCGCCTGGGAAAGAAGCCGCGATGCGCTTGGTTTGGTTGGCATCCCATCGCCGGAAGAGCGATTGCAGGCCTATCCGCATCAGCTTTCCGGTGGGATGCGGCAGCGCGTGGCGATTGCGACAGCCTTCCTGAATCAGCCGGACCTGATCATTGCCGACGAGCCGACGACCGCGCTCGACGTGACAATTCAGGCGCAGATCATCCACGAGGCCCAGAAACTGACGAAACGCACGGGAACCGCGATGATCTGGATCACGCATGACCTAGCCGTTGTGGCGGGGCTCGCGGATCGGATATCAGTCATGTACGCCGGACGGATCGTTGAACAGGGCGGCATCGACGATGTGATAGACCGCCCGCTGCATCCCTATACGGTTGGGCTTCTTGGATCGGTTCCGACCGCAAACCGGCGTGGGCAGCGTTTGTTCCAGATCGAAGGAATGACGCCAAACATGCTCGCCCTGCCTGAAGGGTGCGCCTTTGGTCCACGCTGTCAGGCCCGGACGGCAGCTTGTTCCGAACACCCCCCGATAAAGGACGTTGATGGCCGCCGCCTTCGCTGTTTCCACCCGCAAAGCACCGAGGAGACGACGCTATGACTGAGCCGTTCGTTGAAATCCGAGGCGTTTCGAAGCGCTTCACCAAGCGTTTGGACGTAGCGGGGAAAATCGCGCAGCGACTTGGCGCAAACATCCGTGAAGAAACAGTCCATGCGGTGGATAATGTAAACCTGTCGATCCAAAAGGGCGAGGTTCTGGGATTGGTCGGCGAGTCTGGCTGCGGCAAGTCCACGCTGGGACGTGTTGTGGCCGGCATTCACGCCGCTAGCGATGGGCAGATGTTCTATGAAGGCAAAGATGTCATGACATTGAGCGGCGCCGATAAACGCGCGGCGACCCTCGCAATTCAGATGATTTTTCAGGACCCCTTTGCCAGCCTCAACCCGCGTATGCGTGTCGAAGATATCATCGGTGAAGCGCCGCGCATGCACGGGATTGTCAGCAAGGCGGAGAGTGCTGACTACGTAGACGACGTGATGCGTAAGGTCGGCCTCGACCCGTCGCTCAAGCGGCGCTACGCACATCAGTTTTCCGGTGGGCAAAGGCAGCGGATCGGGATCGCCCGTGCGCTCGCCGTGAAGCCGAAGTTCCTTGTCTGCGACGAAGCCATCGCTGCGCTGGACGTATCGATCCAGGCGCAGGTCATCAACTTGTTCATGGATCTGCGCGAAGAGCTGGGCCTGACCTATCTGTTCATCAGCCATGACCTGAGCGTCGTCGAACACATCGCCGACCGCGTGGCGATCATGTATCTGGGCCGCATAGTCGAGAGTGCCTCGACCGAGGATATTTTTTCTGACCCACGCCATCCCTACACCAAAGCGCTGCTTGCAGAGGCTCCGCGCCTTGATCAGCGCCGGCGTGAGTTTGCCCCGATTGAGGGGGAAATTCCGTCGCCGCTCGATCCGCCATCTGGATGCACCTTCCACCCGCGTTGCCCGGTGGCGACCGCTGAGTGCCGCACCACTGTTCCTGAACTGAAAGCGGGGCGCGGCGGGCGCGAAACGGCTTGCCTGCTGGAACACGCCGAAACCGTTTGAACGAGAAGCTGGAGAGCCCCTTGAAAAACGCCGATCCGATCTGGGACCACGTTGACCGCCATCGTGATGATTTTATCGCATTGTCTGACCGCGTCTTTGACACGCCCGAAACGCTTTACACCGAGTACAAGTCCGTCGCTGAGCATGTGCAGATGTTACGCGCTCAGGGGTTCAAGATAACAGAGAATGCAGCTGGCATTCCTACGGCCGTGATTGGCGAAGCGGGAGACGAGGGTCCGGTGATCGCCATCCTCGGCGAGTTCGATGCGCTGCCATATCTGAGCCAAGCGCCAGGTGTGGCTGAACATCAGCCACTTGAAGAGGGCGGCAACGGGCATGGGTGTGGTCACAATCTGCTGGGCGCCGCCGCACTCTTGGCCGCGACGGCGGTGAAAGACTGGCTGGCCGAAAACGGCATCAAGGGCCGTGTGCGATACTATGGCTGCCCCGCTGAAGAAGGGGGCGCGGCCAAGACATACATGGTGCGCGAAGGACTGTTCGATGATGTCGACGCAGCCATCTCGTGGCATCCAGCGACCTTCACAGGCGTGAATGAGGCCAGATCGCTCGCAAACACCCGGATCGATTTCACTTTTCATGGAAAAGCTGCCCATGCGGCGGGTGCACCGGAATTGGGTAGGTCGGCGCTTGATGCGGTTGAACTGATGAACATCGGTGTAAATTACCTGCGCGAGCACATGCCCGACAGCGCCCGGGTGCACTACGCCTATCTCGACGCAGGTGGTGTTGCGCCGAACGTGGTGCAGGCCAAGGCCACGGTGCGCCAGCTCGTCCGCGCTAGTTCGCTACCCGACCTCGCCGATCTGGTTACGCGTGTCAAAAAGATTGCAGATGGTGCGGCGCTGATGACCGGGACGCAGGTCACAAGTCAGGTCTTTTCCGGCGTTTCAAACCTGCTTGGAAACCGTCCTTTGGAAGAAACCATGCAGCACGAGCTAGAGAAACTCGGACCCGTCGCCTTTGACGAGTCAGACCTCAGCTTTGCCCGTGAGATTCAGACTACATTGACCACGGCTGACATCAACACGACCTTCAGGCGGATCGGAGCTAAGCCCAAAAAGGATCTCGCACTCTGCGACTTCATCGCACCTCTTGATCGCCACAGCGATGGTGGCGAAGGCTCAACAGATGTCGGGGATGTGAGTTGGGCTGTTCCGACGGTTCAGGCTCGGGTCGCGACCTGCGCAATTGGAACGCCATTTCATACCTGGCAAACAGTTGCACAAGGCAAGGCACCCGCAGCGCACAAAGGCATGATCTACGCCGCAAAGGCTATGGCCGCGACAGCCTGTCGACTGGTTGAGGACCCGTCACGCATCGATGCTGCGCGCGCGACGCATCAAGACCATCTGGGCGAAACGCCGTACACATGTCCGATCCCTGCAGACGTGCGCCCACCTGTCTGAGGGAAAGTGAACATGACCCGCGCTGCTGCCATAGACAACGTCGCCGAATATTTTGACAGCGGTCGATTTGCAACCGATCTTAGCGAACTGGTTGCCCATGAGACGGAGAGCCAGACACCAGAGAAAGCGGCGGAACTTCCGCGCTATCTTGAAGAAGCTCTGGTTCCGCGCCTGCGCAGTATTGGGTTTTCCTGCGCAATCCACCCGAACCCTGTGCCAGATGCAGGTCCGATCCTTGTCGCTGAACGCATCGAGGACGACACAGGCCCAACGATCCTGTCCTATGGGCATGGCGACGTGATCCGCGCCCAAACCGATCAGTGGCGCAACGGGCTTTACCCGTTTCGTCTTGTGGATGAGGGCGATTGCCTCTTCGGACGCGGTACCGCTGACAACAAGGGACAACACCTCATCAACTTGGTTGCGTTGAGCTCCGTCATCGACGCTCGTGGATCACTCGGCTTCAACATTCGAATCCTTTTTGAAATGGGTGAGGAGATGGGGTCGCCGGGGCTGTCGGAGTTTTGCGCCACGCACAAAGAAAACCTTGCCGCGGATGTCCTGATCGCATCGGACGGACCACGCCTTCAGTCAGACACGCCGACTATGTTCATGGGTGCACGGGGCGGCAATTCGTTCGACCTCATCGTTGACCTTCGAGACGGCGCGCATCATTCCGGTAACTGGGGCGGTTTGCTTGCCGACCCCGCGATGATCCTTGCGCAAGCCCTCTCGACGATCACCGATGTGAGGGGCCAAATCCAAATACCAGAGTGGCGACCGACCAGCCTAACCGAAGACATCCGGCATACCCTGCGCAATTTACCGGTAGGCGGAGATGGCGGTCCGAAGATTGACGAAGACTGGGGCGAAGAAAGTCTGACACCGGCCGAACGGGTCTTTGGCTGGAACAGCTTTGCGATCCTCGCGATGAAAAGCGGTGTCCCCGAAGAGCCGGTTAACGCGATCTCGGGATATGCCAAGGCCGCCTGTCAACTCCGCTTCGTTGTTGGCACCGATCAAGCCGGTATCCTGTCGGCCCTTCGTCGCCACCTTGATGCGAGAGGATTTCAGATCGTTAAGATCAAACCTCACGACCGCGGATTTTTCGATGCGACGCGGACATCGCCGGAGCATCCTTGGGTGTCGTTTGTCGCGCGTTCGCTGGAAGAAACGTCTGGAAAGCGGCCGCATATTCTGCCAAATCTCGCCGGTTCCCTGCCCAATGAGGTCTTTTCCGATGTGCTCGGCCTCCCAACGATTTGGGTGCCTCATTCCTATCGTGGCTGTTCACAGCACGCGCCAAACGAACACGTGTTGAAGTCGGTGTCGCGGGATGCATTACGGGCAATGGTCGGTCTTTTCTGGGATATTGGTGACCTTGCCAGGCCACTCTGAACCCGAGATGCCAAGAAATTTCTCCGTACTTGGAATTCACAGTATCGCACTCTCGACTTTGAATGGCCGCTTTTGCGGATCAGAGGGGTCGCTTTCGCAAACACAGCGAAAGTCCGCTTCCCGCACTGCCTTCAGCACTTGACCGACTTAATGCCCCAAGGAATCGTCAATGCGGTAGGAAAGAATAGGCACACAGCTGTCAGCGCCGAAGTAAAAAGCAAGGTGTCGTGGTAGACTTGGTGTGTTTGCCATCCCCCAATCGAACGCTGAAACAATTCAATAGCCAAAACAAACGAAGAAGTAAGTTGGGCGGTAAACACTGCATTTTCAAACCATCGTCTCAAGGGTGTGATCCCGTTTCTACAGTATTCCTGGCTCGACGCTCGGAAACGTCTTATGCGTGTCCAAAGGGATTGTTTTTTCAGATCGTGCTCTGATGTCGGTGATGAATTAGCCGCCTCTTTCAATTCCCGACTCTGAACGATCAAAAGAAAAGGATCTACTTCCGGATCGATGGGATGTATGTCCAAGCCAGACGCTTCTGCAACATCTCGGCGAAACTCTAATGGTGCGGTAGTGATTGCGCGTTCGTAGTTTCGATAGGTTCTTAAAGAGCAACCAAATTTTTCAGCCATCTTCTGTTGGGTCAAGCCTAACTCAGCTCTGGTGTTGAAGAGCCTCTGTCCGTCTTTTTTGTGGGCTTTCGAATCGTTTTTGTCCGTCATGTCGGTCCTACATTTCAACGGTGGTGGGCAAATTGCACCCATTTAGCATCGCAGCATCGCGACTTTCAAAAAAAGTTCGACTGTCCGCGCGACCTACTTTTCTTGTCTGACGTCAGCACCAATGGGACAGTTTAGGTCGATTTGATAAGAGAGGGTTTCTGGCTCATCGTAACCGCCAAGGAGTGGAGATGAGA
>NZ_JBQFPE010000024.1:0-29325 GCF_056534225.1 Ruegeria sp. E1
CTCATCTCCACTCCTTGGCGGTTACGATGAGCCAGAAACCCTCTCTTATCAAATCGACCTAAACTGTCCCATTGGTGCTGACGTCAGACACAAGACATGGAGAACCTCAGCCGCTGTAATTTCCCGGATTGGCCGATGGTGAAGCTCCGCTGCTAGCGTATGTACGTGCCAGATCTTCTTCCGCATCGTTGCATCTGCGAGCTCGCGATCATACGCCATCTGAAGGTATTCCTCTGCTACCAGCAAAAAGGTGTTGCGCGCCTGCGTTTCTTTCTCAATCTGGTTGAGACGCCGTTGCACTGCTGGGTCATGCCCGTCGGCCAATTGATCGCGGATTTTATCACGCTTCCCGCGCGCATCTTTGAGAGAGACATTGGGATACGCACCATGTGTAATCGTGCGTTCTTTCCCGGCAATCTGGTACTTCTGACGCCAGAGCTTTGAGCCATTCGGTTTCACCAGAACAAACAGCCCCAGCGAATCATACATTTTGTATGGTTTATCTTTTGCCTTTGCTTTCCTGATCTTAACGTCCGACAGAGCCATGTGGGGTATCACCTCCCAAACCGGTTCCCAGTACCCCTGTTTGATACCCCAAAACTGTGGGGTATTGGGTGGGGTACTATGTTCCACCATGTTCAGAATGATACCCGAAAATCGGTCAAAAACTCAATGAAATTGAGCGTTTATGAGCATGTATGTTCGGAAGAAATGGTGCCCAGGAGAGGACTCGAACCTCCACGTCCATACGGACACTAGCACCTGAAGCTAGCGCGTCTACCAATTCCGCCACCTGGGCAGGTGTCGTGGAGGGGCGTTTAAGCCCGATGGCCCGGGGCGTCAACCGGATTCGCGGAAATTGTTGAAAGTTTTTTGTCGATTCCCGGGCAGCTCGATCAGGGGACTATGACGGTGCCCAAGTCCGCCCTTGCGCGGCGTTATTGCGCCTTGTTTGAAGCGCGTACGGATAGTAGAGCAGATGAGACTGAGACAGCAGGAGCGCGATCATGTCCAAACTGGTCACGATTTACGGTGGATCCGGCTTTGTTGGCCGCTATGTTGCGCGCCGATTGGCCGCTGCGGGATGGCGCGTTCGCGTGGCAGTCCGGCGCCCGAACGAGGCAATGTTCGTCAAGACCTATGGCGTTGTCGGGCAAGTTGAGCCAATCCTGTGTAACATCCGCGACGACGCCTCGGTCGCACTGGCCATGCAGGAGGCGGATGCCGTCGTCAACTGCGTCGGCGTTCTGAATGCGCTGGGCAAGAATGACTTTGGCGCGGTACAGGCCGAAGGGGCCGAGCGGATTGCGCGTCTGGTGGCGGAAAACGGTATTTCTCGGATGGTGCATATCTCGGCGATCGGTGCCGATGCGGATTCGGACAGCGAGTATTCCCGCACTAAGGCACAAGGCGAGGAAGGCGTGTTGGAACACATGCCGAACGCGGTCATCCTGCGCCCCTCGGTCATTTTTGGAACCGAGGATCAGTTCTTTAACCGCTTTGCTGCGATGACCCGGATGGGGCCGTTTTTGCCTTTGGTTGGGGCCGAGACGCGGTTTCAGCCGGTATATGTGGACGATGTTGCCAAAGCTGCCGTTCTGGGCGTTCAGGGGCAGGCCGAAAGCGGTGTTTACGAACTTGGCGGGCCCGAGGTCAAATCCTTCCGTGCCTTGATGCAACAGATGCTGGGCGTCATTCATCGGCGGCGGATCATTATCGGAATGCCATTCCTTGTAGCGCGGATCATGGCCGGGATGTTGGACATCGCGAAATTTGTCAGTTTCCAGCTGTTCCCGAACAATATCCTAACGCGCGATCAGGTGCGGAACCTTCGGCGCGACAATGTTGTCTCGGACGCGGCCAAGGGGTTTGCAGAACTCGGGATAGACCCGGCCACCATGGAATCCGTCCTGCCGGAATATTTGTGGAAGTTCCGCCCATCGGGCCAGTATGACGACATTCAGAACTCGGCCAGAAATCTGCGGATCTGATCAGCTGTAGGCGATACTTAGCAGAACAATGCCAACCACGACCCTGTAGATGACATAGGGCGTGAAGCTGACGCTGCGCAGCAGGCGCATCATCAGGCTGAGTGCCAGTAAGGCTGAGACAAAGGCAAAGACCGCCGCGATGGCGCCATCCCGGGCCAGTTCTGCGTCAGCATTCCGGACGACTTCGACCGATAACAGCGCACCCGAGGCGAGAATGGTGGGGATCGACATTAGCATCGCGATGCGGGCGCCGTCCTCGCGCGTGTAACCCAGTTGCCGCGCTCCGGTGATGGTGATGCCGGACCGCGATGTGCCGGGGATCAAGGCCAGCACCTGCCATAGCCCCATGATCACGGCGTCGCGGACGTTCCAATCCGATGTCCGTTTGGTCTGAGGGCCTTTCTGGTCCATCCAATACAGCAACAGACCAAACCCCAGCATCGCCCATCCAATCACGGCGACAGATCGCAGCGATTGGTTTAGGCCGCTGACATACAGGGAGGCCCCTGCAAGAACCGTCGGGATGGTTGCCAATATCAGCCCCAACGCCAGCCGTGCCTGTGGCGTATCCGTGCGGCCGGCAAAAGCGGCGGGCAAGCCAGATACGGCGTGTTTCACATCTTTCCAGAAATACAGAACAACTGCGCCAAGCGTGCCAACATGCACGGCGACATCTATCGTCAGTCCCTGGTCGTCCATGCCGGTAAGACCCGGCAGCAGGATTAGGTGACCGGATGAGGAAATAGGCAAAAATTCGGTGATCCCTTGAATGATCGCCACGAGAATCAGCTGAAAGAGAGTCATCTAACCTGTAAAACTGCCGCCATGCTTTCTTTGTGTTTATGGGTATTCGCGTGTTGGCCGAAAGGAAAGCAAACATATAGGTCCGAATCGGGCATAAAATCGTTAGGTTTTTTCGACTTTCTGGACTGAGAAGGCAAATTTTACTCATATAGGTAAGTAGTATTGACTTTTAATCCTATTAGTCATCTCATAAACAGGCCGGACCAAGCCAATTCATGGAGTCTGACCCGTGGCCAAGCAACCGATGCTGAAATTTGTGCAGATCGACCGTGTCATGCCTGAAAAGCGTGCCGCTGGGGACCGCAAGGAAGACTTTGATGAGATCTATTCCGAATACGCTTCGGAAAAGGCCGAGGAACAGGCCAGTCGTTGCAGTCAGTGTGGTGTACCGTATTGCCAGACACATTGCCCGTTACATAACAACATCCCCGATTGGCTACGCCTGACCGCTACAGGCCGTTTGGAAGAGGCGTATGAAACCAGTCAGGCCACTAACACGTTTCCTGAAATCTGCGGTCGTATCTGCCCACAGGACCGTCTGTGCGAGGGCAATTGCGTAATCGAACAATCCGGTCATGGAACAGTGACCATCGGGACGATCGAGAAATACATCACCGATACCGCATGGGACAAAGGTTGGGTCAAGCCAATCTCACCGGGGGCCGAGCGCAGCGAAAGCGTTGGCATCATCGGCGGTGGTCCCGGTGGGCTCGCCGCAGCGGATATGCTGCGCCGTGCGGGTATTCAGGTGACGGTCTATGATCGCTATGACCGCGCCGGAGGTCTTTTGATGTATGGCATCCCCGGCTTCAAGCTCGAGAAAGACATCGTGCAGCGCCGCAATGATCTGCTGGCTGATGGCGGTGTGACATTCGAATTGAATTGCGACGTGGATGCCACCAAGTTCGACGAAATCCGGGCCAAGCATGACGCGGTTATCATCGCGACCGGCGTATATAAGTCGCGTGATCTGTCGATGCCGGGCAGTGGTCTGGGTGGGATCGAAAAGGCCATCGATTTCCTGACCGCCTCGAACCGCAAGAGCTTTGGCGACGCGGTTGAGGATTTCGACAATGGCCGCTTGAACGCCGAAGGTAAGAAGGTCGTTGTGATCGGCGGTGGTGACACCGCGATGGACTGTGTGCGTACCTCGATCCGTCAGGGCGCGACTTCGGTCAAATGTCTGTATCGTCGCGACCGTGCCAATATGCCGGGCTCGCAGCGGGAAACCCAGAATGCCGAAGAAGAGGGCGTGGTGTTCGAATGGCTCAGCGCGCCCAAGGGCTTTACCGGCGATGAAACGGTCCAAGGCGTGATGGTCCAGAAAATGCGTCTGGGTCAGCCCGACGCTTCGGGCCGTCAGGCACCTGAGGTGATCGAAGGCGCGGATTATGTCGAAGAGGCCGACCTTGTCATCAAGGCTCTGGGGTTTGAGCCCGAAGACCTGCCCACCCTGTTCGGCCAGCCCGACCTTCCCGTGACCCGCTGGGGCACCGTCAAGGCCGCGTTCCAGACCGGCGAGACCGAAATGGAGGGCGTCTACGCCATCGGTGACATCGTGCGCGGGGCCTCTCTGGTCGTGTGGGCGATCCGCGATGGCCGCGACTGTGCCGACGCGATCATTGACCGGTTCAACGCCAAAGCGGCGGTCGCGGCCGAATAAGCCCAGCGATCAGGAGGGACAGCAATGCCCGAATTGCAAGGCCAATGTATGTGTGGCGCGGTCACTGTGACCGCAACCCCTGCGCGCGACGCGCTGGGCGCCTGCCATTGCGACCAGTGTCGCCGCTGGACCAGTTCCATGCTGATGACCTTTCAGGCCGAACCCGGATATGCGGCTCTGGGTCCGGTGAAGACCTTCACCTCGTCCGACTGGGCCGAGCGTGCGTTCTGCGCAGATTGTGGCTCGGCGCTTTGGTATCGGATCACCCTGCCGGGTGAGATGCACGGACATACGCAAATGGCGGCGGGCTTATTCGAAGACTCGCACCTGCCGCTGCAACTTGAACTCTATATCGACAAAAAGCCCGAGGGCTACGCGTTTGCGGGTGAGCGTAAGCAGATGACCAAAGCAGAGGTCGAAGCCATGTTTGCCCCCTCTGATCAAGGAGACAGCCAATGACCAAATATGATGCCGATTGGGTCAAAGCCGAGGAAACCAAGCGCCAGTGGATGGCTGAAAATGGTCTCTATTCCGAAGAAGAAGAGCATTCTTCCTGCGGCGTGGGTCTTGTGGTTTCTGTAGACGGGAAGAAAAGCCGCAAGGTTGTCGATGCCGGGATCGATGCGCTCAAGGCGATCTGGCACCGCGGCGCAGTGGATGCCGACGGCAAGACCGGCGATGGCGCGGGTATCCATGTGCAGATCCCGGTCCAGTTCTTCTATGACCAGATTCGTCGAACCGGTCATGAACCCAATCTGGGTGAGTTGATCGCGGTTGGTCAGGTCTTTCTGCCGCGCACCGATTTCGGCGCGCAGGAACAATGCCGGACCATCGTGGAAACCGAAGTTCTGCGGATGGGCTATTACATCTATGGCTGGCGGCACGTTCCGGTGGATGTGACTTGCTTGGGTGAAAAGGCCAACGCGACCCGGCCTGAGATCGAGCAAATCCTGATCTCGAACTCCAAAGGCGTGGACGAAGAGACATTCGAGCGTGAACTTTATGTTATTCGTCGCCGGATCGAAAAGGCGGCGATGGCTGCCGGGATCTCGGGATTGTACCTGGCGTCGTTGTCGTGCCGGTCGATCATCTACAAGGGCATGATGCTGGCCGAGCAGGTTGCCGTCTTTTACCCCGACCTGATGGACGAACGCTTTGAATCCGCCTTTGCGATCTATCACCAGCGGTATTCGACCAATACCTTCCCGCAATGGTGGCTGGCGCAGCCCTTCCGTATGTTGGCGCATAATGGCGAGATCAACACGCTCAGGGGCAACATCAACTGGATGAAAAGCCATGAGATCCGCATGGCCAGTGGCACCTTTGGCGACTACGCCGAAGACATTAAGCCGATCATCGCCGGTGGATCGTCAGATTCGGCTGCATTAGACTCGGTTTTTGAGGTTTTGGTCCGCGCCGGTCGCTCGGCCCCGATGGCGAAAACCATGCTGGTGCCGGAAAGCTGGTCCAAGCAGGCCGTAGAATTACCGCAGGCCTGGCGCGACATGTATTCCTACTGCAACTCGGTGATGGAGCCGTGGGACGGCCCCGCCGCTTTGGCGATGACCGATGGCCGCTGGGTCTGCGCTGGCCTCGACCGGAACGGCTTGCGCCCGATGCGCTATGTGGTGACGGGTGATGGTCTGGTGATCGCTGGGTCCGAGGCCGGGATGGTGCCGATTGATGAGGCATCGGTGACGGAAAAAGGCGCGTTGGGTCCGGGCCAGATGCTGGCCGTGGATATGAAAAAGGGCAAGCTGTTCCGCGACAAGCAGATCAAGGACAAGCTGGCGCGCGCCCTGCCGTTCGGAGAATGGGTCGGCAAGATCAACGATCTGGACACAACGCTGGCAGGCGTGACCGAAGCGCCGATGTTCTCGGGCGAAGAATTGCGCAAGCGTCAGATCGCGGCGGGCTATTCGGTTGAGGATCTGGAGCAAATCCTCGCCCCCATGGCAGAAGACGGCAAAGAGTCGGTGGCCTCGATGGGTGACGACACACCTTCGGCTGTTCTGTCGAAACAGTATCGCCCGCTTAGCCATTTCTTTCGTCAGAACTTTAGTCAGGTCACGAACCCGCCCATCGACAGTTTGCGCGAATATCGTGTCATGTCTCTGAAAACCCGTTTCGGCAACCTGAAGAACGTGTTGGATGAGGACAGTAGCCAGACTGAGATCGTGGTGCTGGAAAGCCCGTTTGTTGGCAATGCACAATGGGATTTGCTGGTTGGACAGTTCAACGCCCCCCTGGCCGAGATCGATTGCAGCTTTGCCGCGGGTGAAGGTCAGTTGGATGTGGCCCTTGCCCGTATCCGGGCCGAGGCAGAAGAGGCTGTGCGCTCGGGTGCCGGCCATCTGGTGCTGACCGATCATCACTCAGGTCCCGACAAGGTGGCGATGCCGATGATCCTGGCCACCAGCGCGGTGCACAGTCACCTGACGCGACAGGGTTTGCGGACTTTCTGCTCGCTCAACGTCAGGTCTGCGGAATGTGTCGATCCGCACTATTTCGCGGTATTAATCGGTTGTGGTGCAACCGTGGTAAACGCCTATCTCGCCGAGGATTCACTGGCCGACCGCATCGATCGCGGCCTGCTGGATGGCACCCTGACCGAGAACGTAGCGCGGTATCGTGAAGCGATTGATCAGGGTCTGCTCAAGATCATGGCAAAGATGGGCATTTCCGTCGTGTCCTCGTATCGTGGCGGTCTGAACTTCGAAGCGGTGGGTCTGAGCCGTGCCATGGTGGCCGAGTATTTCCCGGGCATGACCAGCCGGATCTCCGGGATCGGTATTCACGGTATCCGCGTCAAAG
Source organism: Ruegeria sp. E1 (assembly GCF_056534225.1). Taxonomy (NCBI): domain Bacteria; kingdom Pseudomonadati; phylum Pseudomonadota; class Alphaproteobacteria; order Rhodobacterales; family Roseobacteraceae; genus Ruegeria; species Ruegeria sp. E1. Next base: position 7,273 of record NZ_JBQFPE010000024.1, read on the forward strand.
CCGAGGCGATCCACGCCAAGGGCTGGACCAGCGGTCTGGACGTGCTGCCCATCGGCGGTTTCTACAAGGCGCGCAAATCGGGTGAGACCCATGCGTGGGAAGCGACCTCGATGCATATGATGCAAATGGCCTGTAACAGAGCCTCATATGAGCTGTGGAAGCAGTATTCGGCCAAGATGCAATCGAACCCTCCGATCCACCTGCGCGACTTGATGGATTTCAAACCGCTGGGCAAGCCGGTGCCGATTGAAGAGGTTGAATCGATCACCTCGATCCGCAAACGGTTCGTTACTCCGGGGATGTCACTGGGCGCGCTCAGCCCCGAGGCGCATAAGACGCTGAACGTAGCGATGAACCGGATCGGCGCGAAGTCTGACTCGGGTGAGGGCGGTGAAGACCCGGCGCATTTCGTGCCGGAACCCAATGGTGACAACCCGTCGGCCAAGATCAAACAGGTGGCTTCGGGCCGGTTCGGTGTGACCGCCGAGTACCTGAACCAGTGTGAAGAGCTGGAGATCAAGGTCGCCCAGGGTGCGAAACCCGGTGAGGGTGGTCAGCTGCCCGGCATGAAAGTCACCGACCTGATCGCCCGTCTGCGGCATTCGACCAAGGGTGTGACCCTGATCTCACCTCCGCCACACCACGACATCTATTCGATCGAGGATCTGGCGCAGCTGATCTATGACCTGAAACAGATCAACCCGCGCTGCAAGCTGACGGTGAAACTTGTGGCGTCCTCGGGCGTGGGCACGATTGCCGCTGGCGTAGCCAAGGCGAAGGCAGATGTGATTCTGATTTCGGGACACAATGGCGGCACAGGAGCGTCCCCTGCGACCAGCATCAAATATGCGGGTCTACCGTGGGAGATGGGCCTGACCGAAGCGCATCAGGTTCTGGCAATGAACAACCTGCGCGACCGCGTGACCTTGCGCACCGATGGCGGTCTGCGCACCGGGCGCGATATCGTCATGGCCGCGATGATGGGGGCCGAGGAATACGGCATCGGCACCGCCGCCCTGATCGCGATGGGCTGTATCATGGTGCGTCAGTGCCAGTCGAACACCTGCCCAGTTGGTGTCTGCACGCAAGACGAAGATCTGCGCGCCAAGTTCACGGGCAATGCGGACAAGGTCGTCAACCTGATCACCTTCTATGCACAAGAAGTGCGCGAGTTGCTGGCCAGCCTCGGTGCGCGTTCGGTGGATGAGATCATCGGTCGGGCTGATCTGCTGGCGCAGGTCAGCCGTGGGTCTGCACATCTGGACGATCTCGACCTGAACCCGCTGCTGATCACTGTCGATGGCGCGCATGACATTGTCTATGACCGCGACCGTGAAAGGAATGCGGTGCCGGATACTCTGGACGCCGAGATCGTGCGCGATGCGGCGCGGTTCCTGCAGGATGGTGAAAAGATGCAACTTTCCTACGCGGTGCAGAACACGCACCGGACGGTCGGGACACGAGTGTCCAGTCATATCGTGCAGAATTTCGGGATGCGGAACACGTTCCAGGACGACCACCTGCATGTCAAACTGCAGGGCTCAGCGGGTCAGTCGTTGGGGGCGTTTGCGGCACCTGGGCTTAAGCTGGAAGTATCCGGCGACGCCAACGACTATGTCGGCAAGGGCCTGTCTGGTGGCATGATCGTCGTGCGCCCGCCGCAGGTCAGTCCGCTGAAGGCCGACGACAACACGATTATCGGCAATACTGTGCTGTATGGTGCAACCGATGGCCACCTTTTTGCTGCAGGCCGCGCCGGAGAGCGTTTCGCCGTGCGCAATTCGGGGGCTACGGTGGTGGTCGAGGGTTGCGGCTCGAACGGGTGTGAATACATGACCGGCGGCGTGGCCGTTATCTTGGGTGATATTGGCGCAAATTTCGGTGCGGGTATGACGGGCGGAATGGCCTATCTATATGATCCCGAAGGTAAGGCCGGGTTGTTGATGAACATGGAAACGCTTGTGACCTGCCCGGTCACGGTGGATCACTGGGAAGATCAGCTGAAAACGCTTATCGAGCGTCATGCCGAGGAAACCAACAGCCGTAAGGCCGCCGATATCCTGCAACATTGGGATGTGGAAAAGGTCCATTTCCTACAGGTTTGCCCAAAAGAGATGCTGAACAAGCTTAGCCATCCTCTTTCGGTCGAGACGGCTGCGGTTCCCGCTGAATAGGCGGTATCGCACTATTTAAAGCCGGCCTCCGCGTGCTCTGAATGACACGCGGGGGCCTTTCTGTTTGGAGTTCGCGCGCCGGTTCCTTGTGGCACGGAACAAAAAGCGCCAAGCTTTGGTCATAGTTTGTTCGGCTTTGCCGGGCATTTTTTCGTCCGAGCGCAGGTGAGTTGGAGCAAGCAGATGCCGGCAACATACACGGACCAGTTTTATTCATTCGATCCGGCCAACCCGCCTCCTGCGGGCACGGCAATCACCGTGGGTGTTTTTGATCTGATCGATCAGGACGACAACAACGAGATTGAGGATTTTGGCGGCGACACGGTCAACGGTCAGTTGGTCACGGATTCCTGGCCAGGTGATACGGTGACGATCAATGTGCCCGGTGTAGGCAATGTGACCTATGAAGGCATCACCTTTTACCTGGCCGATGGCACCCGGGTTTTCACGCCGACCGATGATCAAGTGCTGCAGGCAGGCACGCTGGTATCGACGACCTTCGTGACCACGCAAGGTCCATTGAATGTCCCGGATGAGTTGGGGCCACCTTGTTTTACGCCGGGCACCATGATCGCAACACCGGACGGCGAGCGTGCCGTTGAAGACCTGAAAGCAGGGGATCTGGTCATAACCGCGGATCATGGCGCGCAACCGCTGATCTGGATCGGACGAACCACGGTTGAAGCCCAAGGGAAAATGGCCCCCGTTCGCTTCGAACGCGGATTGTTTGGGTTGACCCAGCCTCTTCTGGTGTCACCTCAGCACCGGATGCTGATTGATGACTGGCGCGCGTCATATCTCTATGGCCATGCCGAAGTTCTGATCGCGGCTCATTGCCTGGTGAATGGCGAAACTGTCACGCGGGTCGAGGGCGGAACGATCGACTATATTCATCTGCTATTTGCGCAGCACGAAATTGTTTTCGCCAACGGTGCCAAAAGTGAAAGCTATTATCCCGGCCATGCGGTATCACGCCCCGAGCGGGCAACGCAGGCTGAGATTTTGGCATTGTTCCCCGAACTTGCAGCAAATGGCGGGTGGGACATCAAGACGGTGCGCCCGGTGGTCCATCCACGTGAAGGGCGTTTGATGGCGAATTAGACCTTTCCCAACCTCCCGCGCGCGACGTATAGCAGGGTCATGGCAAAGAAAGCAGCCCGCCAAAAAGGCGGTCAAAAGAAAAAGGCAACTCAGGCAAATAAGCGACCCTCAGTGTTGGGTCTGATACGGCGTTGGCTGGTGCGACTGGCTTTGGGCGTTGCAGCGGTGTTTGTGGCGCTGGTTCTGCTCTACTCGGTCATCAACCCGCCGGTCACGCATACGATCTGGTCAGAATGGCGCAGATTGGGCCGGGTTGAGCGGGAATGGGTGGCATTTGATCAGATCGCGCCGATCATGGCGCGCTCGGCCGTGGCTGCCGAGGACGCGAATTTCTGTCTGCATTGGGGGTTTGACGTCGAAGCGATCCGAGATGCTCTGGAGGACGGTGGGGCGCGGGGCGCCTCGACCATTTCGCAGCAGGTGGTCAAGAACGTGTTCCTGTGGCAGGGTCGCAGCTGGGTGCGTAAGGCGCTTGAGACGACGATGACCCCGGTTGTCGAGATGGTCTGGTCAAAACAGCGGATATTGGAAGTGTATCTGAACGTGGCCGAGACCGGGCAGGGCGTCTTTGGTGTCGAAGCTGCGGCGCAGCGATATTATGGTGTGAGCGCAGAAAAGATGTCTCCGGTTCAGGCCGCAAGGTTGGCGGCCATCCTTCCATCCCCGCGCAACCGATCAGTCACCGATCCATCTGTCCGCACGCGTCGCCGTGCCGCGTCTATATTGGATGGGGCGGCCACCATCCGCGCAGATGGTCGCGCGGATTGTTTCGAGGATTGAAACCCCGGCCCCTCAGGCGCTAAAGCTTGAGGGGTATTCTCTGGTTCGATTGGAAACCCATGGCGCGTCTGTTTCACGTTCCCCTGTCCCCGTATTGCCGCAAGGTCCGGTTGTCTCTGGCTGAAAAGAAGATCGAGGTTGAACTGGTTGAAGAGAAATACTGGGAACAAGACCCTGATTTCCTGCGCCGCAACCCGGCGGGCAAGGTTCCGGTGTTGAGGCTGGACGGACAGGTCATGGCCGAAAGCGCCGCGATCTGCGAATACATCGAAGAAACCCGTCCCGAACCACCGCTGATGCCCAAGAAGCCTGAAGCGCGGTATGAGGTTCGGCGGCTGGTTGGCTGGTTTGACGACAAGTTCCATCACGAGGTCACGTCAAAGCTGCTGTATGAGCGGGTCAACAAGAAGGTGACGGGTCAGGGGTATCCCGACAGCAAGAACGTCAAGGCCGGGGCCAAGGCGATCAAGTATCATCTGGACTATATGGCGTGGCTGCTGGATCATCGCCGCTGGCTGGCCGGGGATCAGATGACATTGGCGGATTTTGCCGCCGCTGCGCATTTGTCGGCGCTGGACTATATCTCGGATGTGGATTGGAATCGCTCGCAAGCGGTGAAGGATTGGTACGCCAAGATCAAATCGCGCCCGGCGTTCCGATCCATTCTGGCGGATCAGGTGCCAGGTTTCCGGCCTCCGCCCCATTACGCCGATCTGGATTTCTGATAGGATCGGTGGTCAGGGGGCTGTCTGCCCCCTCTTGGCCCTATGGGCCAATTCACCCCCGAGGATATTTTGGACAGATGAAGTGCGGATCAGACTTGAAGGACCGGCTGGTGGCACAGGCTCTGTCAGAGGGTTTTGTGGCGTGCCGGGTGTGTCGCCCCTGGGATGTACCCGAGGTTCCAGAGCGTTTGGCCGCGTTTCTTGAGGCCGGTTATCACGGGCAGATGGGATGGATGGCGGAACGGACCCATTGGCGGGGCGATCCAGCCGCGCTTTGGCCCGAGGCGAAATCCGTGATCATGTTGGCCGAAAGCTATACGCCGGAACATGACCCGACCGAAGCGCTGGAGCATCCGGATCGGGGGGCGATATCGGTTTACGCGCAGAACAAGGACTATCACGATCTGGTCAAGAAGCGCCTCAAACGCCTGGCGCGTTGGTTGATTGCCGAGGGCGGCGGCGAGGTGAAAGTGTTTGTCGATACTGCGCCTGTTCCTGAAAAGGCACTGGGACACGCGGCGGGGTTGGGATGGCAGGGCAAGCACACCAATCTTGTAAGCCGCGACTGGGGCAATTGGGCCTTCATAGGGTCTGTTTTCACCACCTTGGACCTGCCATCGGATCTGGCTGAGATGGATCATTGCGGGTCCTGCCGTGCCTGTTTGGATGTGTGCCCGACGGATGCCTTTCCTGCGCCGTACCAGTTGGATGCGCGGCGTTGTATTTCATATCTGACCATCGAACATAAAGGTCCGGTGGATGAAAGTCTGCGCGGGCTGCTTGGTAATCGGATTTATGGCTGTGACGATTGCCTAGCGGCCTGTCCGTGGAACAAGTTTGCAGTTGCTGCAAGTGATGTGCGGTATGCGGCGCGGGATGATCTGATGGCACCGCCATTGGCCGAGCTGGCACAATTGGACGACGCTACATTTCGGGTCATATTTTCAGGCTCTCCGATCAAGCGGATCGGACGGGATCGGTTTGTGCGCAATGTTCTCTATGCCATCGGTAACTCGGGGTTGGCTGCGTTGCGGCCTTCGGCGGAGGCGCTGATTGATGATCCTGATCCGGCTGTGGCGGATGCTGCGCGCTGGGCGGTGAAACAACTGGCGAAAATGACGTAAACGGACTGGACGCGCCGGAATTACCCGCTAGACCAAATCTACGCGAATAGAAGGAGAGATCCATGGCCCTGGCATTGGGTGTGGACACGGGTGGAACATACACAGACGCAGTATTGATCCGGGATGAGAAAGAGGTTGTTGCCTCGGCCAAATCTTTGACAACGAGGGCAGATCTGGCGATCGGTGTGGGCAAGGCGATTTCGGCGGTGTTGGAGTCTGCTGACGTGTCGCCGGATCAGATTGGGATGGCGTCTTTGTCGACAACGCTTGCGACCAACGCGTTGGTCGAAGGGCAGGGCGGTCGCGTTGCGCTGATCTATATCGGGTTCCGCGAAAGCGATCTTGAGAAGCATGGGCTGCGCGATGCACTGAAAGGCGATCCTGCGCTGGTGCTGGCTGGTGGTCACAACCACGCAGGCGGAGAAGCGGCCCCGCTGGATCGTGATGGGCTTTTGGCCTTTTTAGACTCTCATTCCGGGGTTTCGGGCTATGCAATCGCTGCTCAGTTCGCCACCAGAAACCCGGTGCACGAGTTGGAGGCGGCGCGTATTATCGCTGAACATACCGGTGCGCCGGTCACGTGCTCTCATCACCTGTCTGCGCGGCTGAATGGCCCAAAGCGGGCTATAACGGCAGTTCTGAACGCGCGGTTAATCGGGATGATCGATCGCCTGATCGGGCGGGCTCAGGACAGGTTGATCGAGTTGGGGATCACCGCACCGATGATGGTGGTGCGTGGCGATGGGGCGTTGATGAGCGCTGAACAGGCGCGCGAACGGCCTATTGAAACCATCCTCAGCGGGCCTGCTGCGTCGATTGTCGGGGCGCGCTGGTTGACGGGTGCCGATAACGCGCTGGTTTCTGATATTGGCGGAACGACAACCGATGTGGCCCTGATCCGCGACGGCAAGCCGACGATTGATCCGGCCGGTGCTCAGGTGGGTGGTTTCCGTACCATGGTTGAGGCGGTTGCCATGCGCACCCATGGATTGGGCGGCGACAGTCAGGTGCATGTCGTAACCGAAGGGTTGGCCGGCGGTGTTTTCCTTGGCCCGCGACGGGTTCTGCCGGTGTCTCTTATAGCGACCGAAGCGCCCGAAATTGTGCACGCGGTTCTGGACGAGCAGTTGCGGGCAACAGCCGTCGGCGAACACGACACCCGCTTCGCGCGTCGAGTGCCGGGTCTTCGAACCGATGGTGTTGGTCCGCGCGAAGAGGTGCTGCTGGAGCGGCTGGGCGAGCAGGTTGTGCCGCTGGCCAAATTGTTGCGCACGCGCATGGAGCATGGCGCGTTGAACAGGCTGGTGGATCGGGGGATTGTACAGGTATCGGGCATCACGCCGTCGGATGCCAGCCACGTACTTGGTCGGCTGGATGAATGGGATGCAGATGCAGCCAGAAAGGCGTTGGAGCTGATTGGGCGCAGGCGCATCGGCTCGGGAGAGGTGCTGGCCCGCTCGCCCGATGTGCTGGCCCGTATGATCATCGATCAGCTGACAGATCAGACGTCTTTGACCTTATTAGAGACTGCTTTTGCCGAGGAGCCCAATGGGTTTGACTTGCCGCCACAAGAGCTTGCGCGCCATGTTCTGACGCAGCGCGGACTGGCTGGGCATCGCGGATTGCTGGCGCTGGACACGACCTTGAACGTCGATGTGGTTGGTTTGGGGGCATCTGCGCCAAGCTACTACCCCGCTGTGGGCGAGCGGCTGCGATGCCGGATGATCCTGCCAGAACATGCCGGTGTTGCCAATGCCATCGGTGCGGTTGTCGGGCGTTTAACATTGCGCCGCGCGGGTACAGTCACCTCGCCTGCCGAAGGGCGGTTTCGGGTTCATCTGCCAGACGGCCCGCAGGATCTTGCAGACGCGCAAAAGGCGATAGAGCTGTTGGAATCGGTGCTGCGCAACGAAGCCGAGGGCGCGGTTCGTGACGCCGGAGCAGAAGATATCCGCGTCGTTGTCGATCATGACATCCGCACCGCCAAGATCGAGGCGCAGGAAGTATTTGTCGAAGCACTGATCACGGTTGAAGCCAGCGGGCGGCCTCGGGTCGCAGTGGGATAGCCCCCCGGAAGCCGGGGGGCATCGCGTTACTCTGCAGCGCTTGACCGTTTGGGCAGCACCCAGTCCGCACGCGGGAAATGGCAGGTGTAACCGTTCGGGATACGCTCAAGATAGTCCTGATGTTCGGATTCGGCTTCCCAAAAGTCGCCAACAGGCTCAACTTCGGTCACGACCTTTCCCGGCCAGAGCCCGCTGGCGTTCACGTCAGCAATGGTATCCTCGGCCACGTCTTTCTGAGAGTCATCCACGAAATAGATCGCGGACCGGTAGCTCATCCCGCGATCATTCCCCTGGCGGTTCAGGGTTGTAGGGTCGTGGATCTGAAAGAAAAACTCAAGCAATTCGCGGTAAGTTATCTGGGCGGGGTCAAACCAGATTTCGATCCCCTCGGCATGGGTGCCGTGATTGCGATAAGTCGCATTGGGCACATCGCCGCCGGTATAACCGACACGCGTGCGACCCACGCCGGGTAATTTGCGGATCAAATCCTGCATTCCCCAAAAGCAGCCGCCTGCCAGTACAGCACGTTGTTCGGTCATTGGATTTCCTCCACATGAATCAGGAATTCACCATACCCCTCATCTTCCATATCGTCACGGTGGATGAACCGCAGCGCGGCTGAGTTGATGCAATAACGTAGCCCGCCATGTTCACGCGGCCCGTCCGGGAACACGTGCCCCAGATGGCTGTCAGCATGTTTCGAGCGGACTTCGGTGCGGATCATACCCAGCGTCCGATCTTCCAGTTCCTCGACATGCTCGTGCACGATGGGCTTGGTAAAGCTGGGCCAGCCACAGCCGGATTCGTATTTGTGGGTCGAGGCAAACAGCGGCTCGCCCGAAACGATGTCCACATAGATGCCTGGTTCCTTGTTGTTCAACAACTTGCCCGTGCCCGGACGCTCGGTTCCGCTGCGTTGGGTGACGTGGAACTCTTCGGGTGACAGAGCGGCAATGGCCTCAGGGTCTTTGGTGTAACGGGTCATGGCTCCTCCGGTGTTGATTGATTTGCGCTACTATTTGGGCACAAACGGGTAGAAATCAAAATCATATTACAGACACCTCGCGCGCTCGTGCGGATGCCGGGGGGGCTTAGCGTGCAGGTTGGCGCGATAGCTGAACGGCCAGAATCCCTAGCGTTGTGATCGCCACCCCGATCGCATCCAGCGGACCCAACCGTTCGCCCAGCAGCAGCGCGGCGATGGCGACGCCGAAAACCGGGTTGAGGAAATGAAAGGTCGCGGCTCGGATTGCGCCGATCCGATTCAGCAACAGGAACCAAATCAGCGTGGCCAGCAGGCCGGGGAACAGCGTCGTGTAGGTGAATGCAAGAATCAGTGGCACGGTCAGGTGGATATAAATGGTCTCAAATAGGGGCGCGGCGATGAACAGAACCGCCGAACCCACCAGCATCTGTAGCCCGACAACCATCATGAAATTGCCGCCAGACGTGGCACCCCGAACCGCCAGGGTGGCAAAGGTCAATGCCAGCGCGCCAATGCCGCAAAGGGCGACACCGAACAGGTCGACTCCGGTACTGATCCGGCTGCCCATGATCAGCGAAACCCCGGCGAACCCGGCAAACAGGCCGCCGACACCCAGCGGCCTCAGTTTTTCATTCAACAACAGCCAGCCGGCCAACGCCACCAACAGCGGCATGGTCGATGCAATAATGGCGGCCAGCGAGGCCTCGACCGTTTGCATCGCATAGAAGTTCAGACCCAAATACAGGGCATTCTGGCATATTCCGAACAGAATGGTGGCCCGCCACTGGTCGCGCGTCAGATGCCAGCTTTGCCCCATGGCCCGGGCGATTACCACGCCGATTATGCCTGAAATCAAAAACCGCAGCGCCAGCGAAAACAATGGCGAGGCATCCGAGACAATGATCCGCGCCGAGGTGAAGGCCGAGGACCAAATAAAGGCAAAGACAAGCCCCATGGCGATGGCGCGCAGATCCATTTCAGCCCCTCCAAAACATCCGGGCGACTGTCACCGGTTTTTCACCCAACCGCAAGAAAAAGGGGCCGCCCGATGGCGACCCCCTCGATCTTGTGATCTGTCTGCGGCGGATCAGCCGTTGACGCTGTCCTTCAGAGCTTTCGCAATGGTCATTTTGACCACTTTGTCTGCCTCTTTCTTGAACTGTTCGCCTGTGGCAGGGTTGCGTACCATGCGCTCGGGGCGTTCGCGGCAGTAGATTTTGCCAACGCCGGGCAGGGTCACTGCGCCACCGGCGGAAACTTCGCGGGTGATCAGGCCGGTGATGGCCTCCAACGCGCCGTTTGCGGCTTTCTTGTCGGTTCCCATTTCCTCAGCGAGAGCAGCAACCAGCTGAGTCTTTGTCATAGGCTTTGCCATTTCTTGGTCTCCTTAACGTGCCCGATAAATAGGGCCTCACCGCGTAACTGTAACGGGATATTGTGGCCAAACACAACGAATAGTAGCGCCGAAAACCCTAAAAATATGGGGAAATCGTTGCTTTTTTGCTTCAGAGAAAGGCCGTTTCGTCGAATGAACGCAATTTCCGGCTGTGCAGACGCTCTAACGGCATACCTCGCAGGTGCTCCATCGCTCGGATTCCGATGGCCAGATGGCGGCTGACTTGCGTGGTATAGAAGGCCGAGGCCATGCCGGGAAGCTTTAGCTCACCATGCAAAGGTTTGTCCGAAACACAAAGCAGCGTGCCGTAAGGAACCCGGAACCGATAGCCGTTGGCGGCGATGGTTGCGCTTTCCATATCCAGTGCAATCGCGCGGGATTGGCTGAGGCGTTGAACCGGGCCGGTTTGATCACGCAACTCCCAATTGCGGTTGTCTACTGATGCCACAGTGCCGGTGCGCATGATCCGTTTGAGCTCATAGCCGACCAGTTCGGTGACTTCGGCCACCGCGCGTTCCAGCGCCACCTGCACCTCGGCCAGCGGCGGGATCGGCACCCAAACTGGCAGGTCGTCGTCCAGCACCTTGTCATCGCGCAAATAGGCATGTGCCAGCACGAAGTCCCCCAATGCCTGCGTATTGCGCAGCCCGGCGCAGTGCCCAACCATCAGCCATGCATGGGGACGCAGTACGGCTATGTGGTCAGTGGCGGTCTTGGCATTCGACGGGCCGACGCCGATATTGACCAGCGTGATGCCAGATCCATCCTCGCGCTTCAGGTGATAGGTCGGCATTTGCGGCAGCTTCAGCGGTTCTTCCAAAGCCTCTGCCGGATCGGTGATCTCGACATTTCCGGTCGAAACGAAACTGGTATAGCCACTGTCCGGGTCGGCCAGCTGTTCGCGGGCGTAGTTCTCGAACTCGGATACGTAGAACTGGTAGTTGGTGAACAGAACATGGTTCTGGAAATGGCTGGGGTCCGTTGCCGTGTAATGTGCCAGCCGCGCCAGTGAATAGTCCACACGCTGAGCCGTAAACAGGGCAAGCGGGCCAACGTGATCTTCGGGGTCATGCACGCCGTTGACAATGTCATCATTGGTGGTCGTCAGGTCAGGGACGTCAAAGACATCCCGTAGCGTGAAACCCGCCGCGCCCTGCTGTGGAACGTGCAGGTCGGGGTTGTTGGCCACGGCAAAATGCACCGGGATTGGAGTGTCGGACGCGCCGATGGTCACTGGCTGGTCATGGTTTCGGATCAACAGGGCGATTTGCTGGGTCAGGTAGGACCGGAACAGATCGGGCCGGGTCACGGTTGTGGCGTGAACGCCGGGCTCCGAGACATGGCCAAAACTGAGGCGGCTGTCGACCTGAGCGTAAGAGGACGTTTTTATCCGAATTTCCGGGTAATAGGCTCTGAATCGTGCATTGGGTGCGCCGTCGCGTATAGCCTCGGCGAAGCAGGTGCACAGGAACTGGGTCGCTTGTACATATAGTTCTTCCAGCCGTGCCACCGCAGCCTTAGGGTCGGTGAACTGCTCGGATGGGCGGGTGTCGGGAGTCTTTATTGTTGTCATGCCAACGGTTCCAGAAGGTCAATCTTTTCAAATGTTCGCACATCCACCAACCCCAGGTCCGAGATCCGCAATTCCGGGATCACCACGAGCGCCAAGAGTGAGTGCTGCATATAGGCGTTGTTCAAGGTGCAGCCGCAGGCCTGCATCGCTGTGACCATTTCTTCGGCCTTGGCGGCGACCTGTGCGGCGGGGCTGTCTGACATCAGACCGGCAATCGGTAACTCGACCAGTGCCAGTTCCTGACCGTCGCGGAAGATGGTGATCCCGCCGCCGACTTCGGCCAGACGGTTTGCGGCCAGCGCCATCTGCTCGCGGTCGGTGCCCACAACGATCATATGATGGCTGTCATGCGCGACGGTCGAGGCCATAGCCATCTTGCCCTGATACCCGAAGCCCGAGACAAAGGCGTTGGTGACGCCCCCTGTTGCGCGGTGCCGTTCCACCAAGGCGATCTGGCAGACATCGCCTTCGCCTTCGACCAGACCGCCGATGATCGGCAACTCGGATTTCAGAGCCTTGGTCGGCGCCTGATTTTCCACGACTCCGATGACATTCGCCTGCACACGGTTAGCCCCTTTGGGGGCCTTGATCTCAAAATCCGCCGAAGTCATTGCGTGACCCAGATGCACGGTGTTTCGGGCCGTATCCGGCCAGTTCAGATGTGGGCAATCGACGGTTATCGCGCCGTTTTCGGCCACGATATGACCACGGGCTACGACGGTTTCAATCGGCAGGCTGGTCAGGTCCGAGCTAAGAATAACATCCGCCCTGCGACCGGGCGTGAGCGAGCCGATCTCGCGCTCTAACCCGAAATGTGAGGCGGTATTGATGGTCGCCATTTGCAACGCAACCAAGGGATCACAGCCGCTGTCGATTGCATGGCGCACAACCCGGTTCATATGACCTTCCTTCACCAATGTGCCCGAGTGGCAGTCATCGGTGCACAGGATAAAGTTGCGTGGGTCCAACCCCTTTTCAGTCACGGCGGTAATCTGGCTTTCAACGTCATACCAGGCCGAGCCCAGCCGCATCATTGACCGCATCCCTTGTCGTACCCGCGCGATGGCATCCGCCTCGCAGGTGCCTTCGTGATCGTCGGCAGGGCCACCGGCAACATAAGCGGAAAAATCAGACCCTAAATCAGGTGAAGCATAATGCCCGCCGACGGTTTTCCCCGCCCGTTGCGTGGCGGCGATTTCGGCAAGCATCTTGGGATCACCGTGGATCACGCCGGGAAAATTCATCATCTCGCCCAGACCGACAATACCGGGCCATCCCATCGCCTCGGTCACGTCTTCCGGGGTGATCTCATAGCCCGTTGTCTCAAGCCCCGGTGCAGACGGCGCGCAGGACGGCATTTGAGTATAGATGTTCACCGGCTGCATCATCGCCTCGTCGTGCATCATGCGCACACCGTCCAGCCCCAGCACATTTGCGATCTCATGCGGGTCGGTGAACATGCTGGTCGTGCCATGCGGAATGACGGCGCGGGCAAACTCGGCCGGGGTCAGCATTCCCGATTCGATATGCATATGCCCATCGCACAGGCCGGGGATCATATAGCGACCGTTCGCCTCGATGACCTGAGTGTCGGGGCCTAAGCAATGCGACGCATCCGGGCCAACAAAGGCGATGCGTCCTGCGGCGATGGCGATGTCATGATCCGGCAGCGCCTCGCGGCTGTGCACATTCACCCAAATACCGCCGCGAATGACCATATCGGCGGCGTCGCGCCCTGCGGCAACGGCGATCAGACGGAGGGCGACATCGGGCCAACTGGGGAAAGGTGTGTATTCCATGGCCCAACTTTCCCCAATGTGAAGGAAGGTGCAACCCCGCAATCCGGGGTATCATGAAACCATCACAAAGGACCGCTTTCAAAGGAAACAATTCCTGCGCTCGCAGGCCCTAGGCTTTCGGCAATTGCTGCGTTCCGAACTGTTCACGAATCCAATCCGCAAAGGCCAGGGCGCCAGGCGTTTCTTCGGCCTGAGGAGACAGAAGCAGATAGTAAGCTTCTGGCATCTTAGCGCGATGTTTGAACGGTGCCACCAACCGACCTTGCGCAATTAACGCGTCGGCGATGGTGCCGTGCGCCAGACAAAATCCGGCACCAGCCATCACGGCGGAAAAGCAGACCAGATAGGTAGTGGCATATGTTATCGGCGGATTGCCCCAAGTTAGAGCCTGATCTTCGGCCCAACTTGCCCAGTTCGATAGAAGGTTTGAGCAGTCAAACAGGGGTTGGTGTTGCAGATTATCCAAAGTCACTTCCATTCCCGGCGCGCAGACGGGGAAATAGTGATCGGTGCACAGCAACTCGGTCCGTACCGTGTCGGCAGGGCGCAGGGAAAACCGGATTTCCACCGCTGCACCTTCGGCCATCTCGCGCGGCTCCCACAATTCGGTGAAGATATTCAGCTGCACATCAGGGTGGCGTGCGCGAAACTGCGGTAATCGCGGGGCGAGCCAGTTTACGGCAAAGGTGATGTTGCATTGCACCTGAACCGCGTTTTGTTGCGCACCGGTGACGGCCTGAGTGCCGCGCAGCAAGGTGCGAAACGCCTCGCGCACCACAGGCAGATAGGTGATCCCGGCCTCGGTCAGTTCAAGTGCTTTGGGTCGACGCAAGAATAGGGGCTGGCCGAGATATCCCTCGAGCGACTTGATCTGCTGACTGACTGCGCTTTGCGTCATATTCAGATCGCGTGCAGCCCCGGTGAAAGACAAGTGTCGCGCGGCGGCTTCGAACGTGCGCAACCATCCCAGCGGCGGCAGCTTGTTCTGCATGTACATAACCTCGGCATAAGTTTCGCTAATGAGATAATGACGTTTTTTTCGTTGGTCAAACCTGACAACCGAAGGCAGGCTTTTGCCAAAGCACCAGCCGAATCCCAGAGGAGAGCCAGTATGACCGTCGCAAACCTTCGTCCGAACATCGATCACTGGTCAGAGCGTGTCGATATGGCCGCGACGTTTCGTTGGACCGAGCGTCTGAACATGCACGAGGCTGTTGCCAATCATTTCAGCCTTGCCGTGAAGGAGGACGGGACCCAGTTCCTGATGAACCCCAACCAGATGCATTTTGGCCGCATCCGCGCGTCGGACCTGCTGCTTTTGGACGCCAATGACCCCGACGTAATGAACCAACCCGGCGCCCCAGACCCAACCGCCTGGGGGCTGCATGGGTCGATTCACCGTCACTGCCCCCATGCGCGCTGCGTCATGCATGTGCATTCGATCTTTGCAACGGTTCTGGCTTCGTTGGCTGACAGCACGCTGCCGCCGATCGATCAGAACACCGCGACGTTTTACAACCGGTATGTGATTGATCAGGAATTCGGCGGACTGGCATTTGAAAGCGAGGGCGAGCGCTGCGCTTCGATGCTGTCGGACCCTAAGAAGAAGGCCATGATCATGGGCAATCATGGTGTTCTGGTGATTGGCAGCAGCCCGGCAGATGCCTTTAATAGACTCTATTATTTCGAGCGCGCCGCCGAAACTTACATCCGGGCGCTGCAGACCGGGCAGAAATTGCGTGTCCTGTCGGATGAGATTGCCGAGAAGACGGCGCAAGAGTTGGATGATTATCCCGATCAGGCAGAAGCACATCTGCGCGAAATCAAGGCGATGCTGGATGCCGAAGGATCGGACTATGCCTCCTGATACCTCTCAGATGCAGGATATGAGCCGTGAGTGGAACTATCACCCAGACCTGCCACTGCACAATCCGTCGATCTTTCAATGGCCCCCCCGCCCGGCCTATCTGGCGGGATGGCTGGCCCGAAACTGGCTGACCCTGAGCGAACGGGTTCTGATGCTGGGTCTGGCCGTTCTGCTGTGGGCGGTGTTCTACCCGTCGCTTGAGTCTGCCAAGACCTTTGCCTTTGGCTGGATCTTTCAGATCTGGGTGGTCAATTTCGTCATGATCTTTGCCGTGGCCGGCGGGCTGCACTGGTATTTCTACATGCGCAAAGGCCAGGGTCAGAAACTGAAATTCGAGCGTCGGGATCAGGGCAAGAACAACAAGCTATGGGATTTCGGCGATCAGGTGCTGGACAATATGTTCTGGTCTTTGGGTTCGGGTGTGTTGCAACTGACCGGGTTTCAGGTGGTGACGATGTGGCTGATGGCCAATGGTTATGCGCCCGTCATTACCTTTGCCGAAAACCCGGTCTGGTTCATTCTTTGGCTGATCCTGATCCCGATGTGGTCCGCCTTTCACTTTTACTGGGTGCATCGGCTGCTGCATCAGCCGTTCCTGTATAAAAAGGTCCACAGCCTGCACCACCGTAACGTCAACATCGGCCCGTGGTCCGGGTTTTCGATGCACCCGGTCGAACATTTCTTCTACCTCACCACCTTGTGCATTCACTGGATCGTGCCTTCGCACCCAATTCACCTGTATTTCCACATCGTGTTTCAGGGCCCGGGCGCTGCAATGACCCATACCGGCTACGAAGATCTGTTGATCAAGGATAAAAGGCGGCTGGCATTGGGAACGTTCTATCACCAGCTTCATCACCGCTATTACGAATGCAACTATGGCAATCAGGAGATGCCATGGGATCGTTGGTTTGGCACGTTCCACGACGGCTCACCCGAGGCAACGTCCGAGACGCGGGCGCGGAAGAAGCGGATGTTCGGCTAGTGGCCATCAGGCACGTTCGAACAGGGCAATCAAGGCGGCGTCATCCTTGTTGGGGCCAGCGGCAAGATCGCCATAAATGCGCACCTCGGACAGGGACAGGTTTTGGATCTGGTCCTGTTGCAATTTTTCCAGCGCGTCAGCAAAGCCAAGCGCCACATAGTGCTTGGCGTTGATCGACAAGGCAAACTGTGCTCCCGGTCGGGCAACGCGCAGCAAAGCAGGCAGGGCCTCGGGGCCAAGATGCCCATGGGTGAAAGTGCCCGACGATACGATCCCGGAATAGCTTTCGCGCAGAACCGGAATGCCGAAGTTCAGATCAGCCTCGATTGCGTCGCGATAGATGTCTTTGCGCATCGCCTGATCCAGCATCTCAGCGCTGATATCGGTGGCATCAATCGGACCAACGCCCAGATCAGCAAGGATGGCACCGCATAACCCCGTGCCAGCCCCGACATCCAGAACGGGCCCCTGCCCACCGGCGCTGACAAAGGCGCGGGCAGTGTGAACATGCAACTGATAGTCTTCGCGCGCAGCAAAACCTTCGTCGTAATCCCCTGCCCATTCGGCATAGAGCCGTTTGCTGTCTTCGGCGGAGGTCAAGGCATAGGCGGAATGAAGGTTCGGCGATTTGCTGGTCATAAATCAATGAATGCGCATAGATAGATTCGAATCAAGGGCGGCCTGGGCACTTGCATCCCTGCGTGCGCAGCCGCATCAAGGGATCATGACTGGTACATTGCTTTCTTTCGGACATGGCTATTCCGCCCGAGCCCTGTCGCGCCGCCTTACGGCACCGGGTTGGCGGATCATCGGAACATCGCGGGACGCGGCGCATCTTGGGGCCATTAGCGCCTCGGGCGCTGTACCGCTGGTCTGGCCGGGGCAGGTGCCGGAACTCGATGGGGTAACGCATCTTCTGATTTCAACCGCACCGACCTCTGACGGTGATCCGGTCCTTGCTGCGCTGCGCGATGAGATCGCTAGGCGCGCCAGGCAATTCACCTGGGTCGGCTATTTGTCGACGACCGCCGTTTATGGCGATCATCAGGGCGATTGGGTGGATGAGACAACGCCACCCACGCCAACAGCTGAACGCGGCCGCTGGCGCGTACTAGCTGAGTGCCAGTGGTCTGAGATCCCGAGTCTACCCCTGCATATCTTTCGACTCGCGGGCATATACGGCCCCGGTCGCGGGCCGTTTTCCAAGCTCAGACGCGGCGGGTTGCGACGGATTATCAAACCGGGGCAGGTGTTTTCACGCATTCATGTGGACGATATCGCGCAGGTTCTGGCCGCTTCGATGGTTCAGCCAAATCCGGGGGCGATCTATAACGTTTGCGATGATGAACCGGTGCCACCTCAGGATGTGATCGGATATGCCGCCCAGCTTCAGGGCCTGCCGATGCCGCCAGCCATCCCATTTGATCAGGCGGATCTGACCCCGATGGCGCGCAGCTTCTATAATGAGAACAAGCGCGTCAGGAATGATCGCATCAAGGATGAGCTGGGTGTGTCGTTGCTGTATCCGAACTATCGGGTTGGACTAGAGGCTCTGATGCGCGAGAAAGACGAGGTCCAGAGGTAGCGTGAACGCCTTTGGGTTGGAATAGGAATCAATGACCAATCGATCCGCTCCGTTGAAGATCACCGTATCGACGCTGACCCGACAGCGCCCCGAAATGCTGGACGCGCTGGTACAGAGCTGGGGCGCGCTTGCGATCCCTGCGGATTGCACGGTGCGGTTTCTGGTGGTGGAAAACGACAACGCCCCCAACAGCGAACACGTGGTGCAGAAAGTTGGTGAAGCTCTGCCGAATGGTGCCCCTGTTGACTATACGCTTGAGACAGAACTGGGCATCCCTTTCGGACGCAATCGCGCCGCGCGTGAGGCGATTGCCAGCGGCTCTGACCTGTTGTGTTTCGTTGATGACGACGAGGTTGTGGCGCAAGACTGGCTGGACCGCCTGGTTGCAGGGTATCGCGCGGGGTCGGCTGTGTTGCTGGGCGCACCCCTGCGGGCTGCTGGTCCAAGTGGAGATGAGACTGCGGCGCAGCGGTTGATGCTGCGTAATATCAGCAACCGTTATCTGGCCAAGGAACAAGCGGCAGCAAAGCGGGCCAGCCTGAATGACACTGGCGGTGTGACCATCGTCACCAATAACTGGCTGGCCGAAACACGCCTGTTCACCGAAGAAGGGCTGTGGTTTGACGAAACCATGCGGATGACCGGTGGCACCGACGCAAAGTTCTACGCCGAGACCGTTGCCAAAGGCCTGCCGGTCGGGTGGGTTGCCGATGCATTTGTCTATGAGACGATCCCTGCGGAACGGTTGAGTTTCTGGTATCAGGCGGCGCGCGGACGAGACCAGTCCAACACACATATGCGCCGAAAGCTGAAAAACAGACCGTTTGCAGCAGCGCTTGGATTTCTCACCATTCCCTTCCGGGTATTGGCGCTGATCATCGCAGCCCTGTTGCTGCCGTTCCAACCGGATCGCAGGTACATCCAGATGGCCCGATCTGCCGGTTGGCTGATTGGTGTCATCGGCATTCCGTTTGGATACAAATCAGCTCTTTATAAGAAAGTCAGCGGTCACTAGCACGCTTTTATTCCTCAGAAGCCACCCGTCCTGATTCGGCGAATGCCTCACAAAAATTAGCTGCTCAGAGTTATAATTAATTCCTATTAATACCATCGAAAAACAAAACTTATTCGCATGGTTTATTCTTGCTAACGTGACCGCAGACAGGAAGAACGAGTCGCTGATGCATTATCCGGGCATGGCCGCATACTCCCCACCAATCCCCTTGTTTGACGCTTGCGGGATTGATTGTTGCGGAAACGTCATTCAGCCTTGTTATTCCAATTTTATTTGACCGCGCGACGCAATTGAGCCTCAGCCAAGAATGGAGAAAGACATGGACGGTAGTGACAACCCAAACTCGGGCGGATGCCCGGTAATGCATGGGGCCGGAACCCGATCGAACCGGGATTGGTGGCCCAATCAGTTGAACCTCTCGATTCTGCACCAGAATGCACCCGCCTCGAACCCGCTGGGTGAGGATTTCGACTATGCAGCCGAGTTCCAAAAGCTGGACTATAAGGCGCTGAAAGAAGACCTGTACGCGCTGATGACGGATTCTCAGGAATGGTGGCCGGCAGACTATGGTCACTATGGTGGCCTGTTCATTCGTATGGCCTGGCACAGCGCAGGCACCTATCGCACGGCGGATGGCCGTGGCGGGGCCTCAACCGGGAACCAGCGTTTTGCGCCGCTGAACAGCTGGCCGGACAACGGCAACCTCGACAAGGCGCGCCGCCTGTTGTGGCCGATCAAGCAGAAATACGGCAACCAGATTTCTTGGGCTGACCTGATGATCCTCGCAGGGAACTGCGCGATTGAATCCATGGGTGGCAAAACCTTCGGCTTTGCCGGGGGCCGCGCGGACATCTGGGCACCCGAAGAAGACATCTATTGGGGGTCTGAGACCGATTGGTTGGCTCCGACGGATAACCCGCATAGCCGCTATTCCGGCGAGCGGGATCTGGAAAACCCACTGGCCGCGGTTCAGATGGGCCTGATCTATGTGAACCCGGAAGGTCCGGATGGAGAGCCGAATGTTCTGGCCTCGGGCCGTGATATCCGCGACACCTTTGCACGTATGGCCATGAACGACGAAGAAACCGTTGCGCTTGTTGCTGGTGGTCACACCTTTGGTAAAGCCCACGGAGCAGGTGATCCCGATCTGGTTGGCCCCGAACCCGAAGCGGGTGCGATCGAAGACATGGGCTTTGGCTGGATCAACAAGTTCGGATCCGGCAAAGGCGACGATACCACCACCAGCGGTATCGAAGGCGCATGGACCGCGAACCCGATCAAGTGGGACAACGGTTATTTCGACCTGCTGTTTGGCTATGACTGGAACCTGACCAAAAGCCCCTCAGGCGCGTGGATCTGGGAGCCGGTGAACGTCAAGGAAGAAGACATGGCCCCGGCTGCGCATGATCCGTCTAAAAAGGTCAAGACCATGATGACCACCGCCGATATGGCAATGCGCATGGACCCGATCTATGGCCCGATTTCGAAGCGCTTCCACGAAAACCCGGACCAGTTCGCCGATGCCTTTGCCCGCGCATGGTTCAAGCTGACCCACCGCGATATGGGACCGCGCTCGAACTATATCGGCGAAGAAGCCCCGGCCGAAGAACTGCTGTGGCAGGACAATGTTCCGGCGGTGGATCACGACCTGATCGACGACGCGGATGTGGCCGACCTGAAAGGTAAGATTGCGGCAACCGGCCTGTCGGTATCCGAACTGGTTTCAACTGCCTGGGCCTCGGCCTCGACCTTCCGGGGTTCAGACAAGCGGGGCGGTGCCAATGGCGCGCGTATTCGCCTTGCGCCGCAGAAAGACTGGGACGTCAACGAGCCGCTGAAACTGTCCAAGGCGCTGGATGCTTTGGAGGGCGTTCAAAAAGCGTTCAATGATGCGCAGTCGGGCGGCAAGAAAGTGTCTCTGGCCGATGTGATCGTTCTGGCCGGTGCCGTAGGCGTTGAACAAGGCGCCAAGGCCGCTGGTCACGACGTTGAAGTTCCGTTCACTGCGGGACGTACCGATGCAACGCAGGATCAGACGGATGTCGAATCATTTGCGATGCTTGAACCTGCCGCAGACGGGTTCCGCAACTATCAGAAGTCTGATTTCAGCGTTTCTCCCGAAGAGTTGTTGGTTGACCGGGCGCAGCTGCTAACCCTTTCGGCGCCAGAAATGACGGCGCTTGTGGGCGGTTTGCGTGTTCTGGGTGCAAATTTTGGCGACAGTAAACATGGCGTGCTGACCGACCGCGTCGGAACACTCAGCACCGACTTCTTCACAAATCTGCTGGACATGAGCACCGAGTGGAAGCCAGCCGGGAATGGCGTCTACGAAGGCCGCGACCGGGCCAGTGGAGACGTCAAATGGACCGGCACCCGCGTTGATCTGGTCTTTGGCTCGAACTCGCAATTGCGCGCGCTGGCCGAGGTCTATGGACAGGCCGATGCGGGGGGCAAGTTCGTCTGCGACTTTGTCACGGCGTGGAACAAGGTGATGAACGCGGATCGGTTTGATCTGAAGTAACCTTATTCACGACTCGAATTGAAACGCCGCCTTGGGAACCCGAGGCGGCGTTTTTCGTGGCCCGGGTCGCCGACACATACCAAGCATTGGGTACGATTCCGTGTAAAAACCAGATCATCGACCATTTCGGCGCAAGAATGGTTGTTCTTCGATGCAGCTATCTTAACTTAACTTATTGTTATCATTAAGATGTATCAGTTTTCGAAGATAAAAGCGAAGTTTTTTCAGAATGGGGGTTGCAGGTCCCGAACTCAATCCGTAAATACCCCTTCACCGGCGCAGCTGCGGTTGTGATTGGGACGCTGGGAATGGCGGAGACGGGCCGGAGAGACGGTTGGACGCATCGGAGAGACGGTG
>NZ_JBQFPE010000025.1:0-22320 GCF_056534225.1 Ruegeria sp. E1
TCATCTCCACTCCTTGGCGGTTACGATGAGCCAGAAACCCTCTCTTATCAAATCGACCTAAACTGTCCCATTGGTGCTGACGTCAGACAGTTTTTATGGTCAAAACGCTCATGTATTTGGCGTGTATTTGGATGTATTTGTGCATTTGGCCCTGCGGGCAGCCCTCGCTAAACAAAGTGCGGATCGTTCTCAGTACGTGCATGCCGCGACTACGCAGCCCGCTCTTCAAGACGCTTCTTTAGCGCTGCCTTTTCATCTGGCGACATAGACCGCATTGCCTGCCGCTCTTCTCGCGTCATAAGCCTGTAAAGGCCTCGACCAATAAGGACAGTCACATTTTCGGTTTTCTGAGTTTCCCGATCCTGTGTCGTCTCCGTCTGCGGTGCTTCTCGCTCCACAAGTCGCCAGATTGCCCCACCGCTTTCGCGGCCCGCATGGGTCAGTGAAACGGCTATTTGACACCCGTTATGTTCGATGTTGAAGGTGCTATCCTTTGCCTGCGCCAGATAGGTGCCAAAGCTCTTCGGTGAGTAATCGAAGTCGCTGATTGCATCACGCTTGAGCTTAAGCGGCAATGGGATTTCGTGATCCGCAACCAGTGCCAGAAGCCCATTTTCCCCGGATGCCTGAGCTTCCATTTCAACCGGCGTCAGCCGGTTCTTTGCGGCGTTATACCATGCCTGAACAAGCGCCTGCATCGGATTCCCGTCACCGCCGGTAACTGTCTCCAACTCGCTCCGATTAGTCTGGAACTTGTCCAGCCCAACTGTCTCAAGAATACCACCGACGATACTGTGCCAGCGTTCGAAGGAAGCTAGGGGCTTGCTCGTTGCATTTGGCTTGCCCTTCTCAATCCAGTTCTTCACCAACGTCAAACACGCCGCGATAATCTGTCCCCGGTGCACCCTTATATGGCTCTTCAAGTCACCCTTGATCTTGAAGGACGCGGGGTCGCGCTCACCGGGCTTCGCCATCTTGGCGTCCAGCTTAACGAGGCTCAGACGTCGCTGCAATTCAGGTGAGAAGCCGGGATTGATTCCGGTCCAGACTGTCGCTGATGAGTTCCGCATGGTTCGTTCACCTGTGCGACCCAGAATGCGGTCGGTCCACTCGCGCGAAGTCAAGAAGGACGCAATCGTAGGCGAGTCCATTTCACCTGCAACGTTGTCGTATACAAGGAAGTTCTTCTGTGTCTGCAAAGCCGTGAACAGCGCCTTACGGCGCTCATCCTCGTTCCGTGACAATGGGGGCCGCAAGTCGGTTCTACCGTCCGTCACGAGCTGACAGGCTTCGGCCAACAGCGACGCGCCAGTGCCGGGGGCAGGCTTAGTCAACAAATGAGCCGGTACGACATCATCGATGATTGCGGACACGAACGGAGTCAGCAACAGCGCCAGAAAGTTGGTAAGGGACGCGCCCGGATTGGCGACGTTTTCCTGCCGGGTACAGCCATCGAAAGGAAAGTCTGCGAAAAGATCGACCAGGAATTCGGCAGACTGCTGCGCAGCCTGTTCCAGACCCCTGGTCGGAATGGTCGGGATGACAAAGTCGGGATCAGGAAGATAGAGCAACCCTGACGCCTTGTGATATCCCGGCGTCTGGATCAAGTCGCCATCCTTTGTAAACGTCGGAACCGTTACAATCTTTTCAAGTTCCGGGACGGGCAACGCGGGATCAGCAAACAAATGCTCTGCAACGTCCTTGGGCGCTGCTGCGCTGACATAGTCGCTATCACCCCTCGTCTTTCGGTACGGAGCCTGAGTGTTGAGGACGTGGTTGAAAGTTTTCTGATTCAGAATTTCAATCCGCGCATCGCCCCTTGGTGTCTGAGGCACCCGAACAAGTTCAGAGCTGTGCGTGAACAAGATCGGGCGCTTACCCTTGTTGGCTTTTTCCAGCCCGTTCCGCCCGTAGTCACACTGTTCTGCAAAGCCGTGCAAATCGACGACATTCGTGTCTTCATTCTTGATGCGCTTATTTCGGCGTGACGCTGCAATTTCACATTCGGCTAGGTTGCGCACTGCATCCAAAAAGTTCGCTGTGTACTCAGGCCAGTTTTCCTTGATGACCCGCTTAACAACTCCCTTTTCTCGTTCCGTCGCGCCGTGAACGTGTAGCTGTGCAAACAACAAAGCAAGCTGAGCGTCCCGCATAGGCGCGACAAGCAAACGGCCTTCACTATCCCTCTTAGTCAGCCGTTCCAAAGCGACCTCAGGGTCCATCGGCTTCGCCTTGCAGATACGGCTAATATCTGATCCGCTCATCTTTTGTCGAAGCTTCGTAGCTCCGGGCGACATCTGGTTCTTCCCCAATGATGGTAGGGGTGTGTGTTCGTCATCAATGACCGCATCTTCAAAATCATAACTGCTCAATTTGTTCTCCTTAGTCAGTGTTGTTTCCCTTCTTTTGTAGGAGGGGCGCTAACGCGCCCCGTACTTTCCCCGGCGAATTGGTGGCATTGCGGCGTCGCTGGTCCGGGCAAATGATGACAACACATCAGCCATCACACGCGCCCCGCCTCATAGCCCTTCAAGAACGCGGCGATTGTCTCCAACATGTTCGCCACATTCCGATAAGCATAGCCTGCGTGGTTCAGTTCGTCGGATAACACTAAGATCAGATTGCCAACCGGCTGGGGGTCAAGGCCATCCCAATCTAGAGCCACGAGCGCGGTACGGGCGGTTTCAACAACAATGTCGTTTTCGGTGTCCATCACGCAGCCCCCACTTCTGGCGTCGGCAACCAACAGACAACCTCCATCGCCATGGCAGCGAGTGCTTCAATGTTCTCGGGCGTGGGGGGAAGCTCGCCTAGTTCCTTCATTTTAAAGGTCAGCTTGATCACTTCTTCCGGCATATTTCGTCTCCTTAGATTTCGCTATTTCGGTGTATTCGACACCTGAAGAAACCTACTCAGCGACATGCTGGCACACAACGGATTCAGAAATAAGTGATTGATATTATATAATTTTAAGCTTCAAGCTGAATTTATGGGGTGTCCAATTACCACTACTCAGCTTCAAGCTCAGTTTGTATTATTTCAGGTTGTAATAATCGGCTTCACACCGGGCGGTGAAAATCGACGGCGCGTGTCAGCGCATCACCAAGTGATTCCATGTTGACCACCTTGGACAAGGGCCACGCGCCCTGCCGCCAACACCATTCGCCATTTTCACCGGGCACGAACCCAGCGGAAGAGAGTACCCGTGTCGCTAAGCTAGGATCGTCGTCCAGATGCAACTTGATCCAATCGAACGATACATGAAGCCCGCCGCATGACCGGTATCGCGGATACCGATTTACGACGCTGTGGAGGATCGAAGAAAGCTCATACGTCAGTTCATCATCGCCACGCTTTCGCTTTCCATTCCGGTCATAACTCTTCGTTTCGGGCAAACGCCCGTTGTGAAACACCTGCATTATCTTCTCCAAAGTCAGGTTGTGATTGTTAGGTTCCCGGCGGCAGCAAATTTGGCCACGCTACCGCCGGGATCATCGGGGCCGGTTCGATCTTCCGCAAAGTGAACCCCCACTTGTTAGAATTAAGCCCCGAATTCGCGTTCTAATTGCACAGTGATCGCGCGCCCTATAGCAGACCATGCCGCCCGCCATGTGGCTTCATCATCGCAAGCGAGCCTGCTGGCATGCCACAATGCTACGCGTCGAAAGTACCGCGCCCGTGCACGTTTCATGCCACTATGCTGCTTCATTCCGCGCCTCCAAGATTGCACAGATTTCCAACTTTAGCCGCGCTCGTTCGCTCGCCAATTCCTGATCCGACATGCGAGCGCGCAACTGCTGGGCATTGTTCCATTTGGCATCACGCGCCAGTTTCCGTTTTTCTTGGGCGGCAGTCATTGGAGGCGGCAAAGGTCCACCCGCGAAAATCGACTTTTCGGGTGGGCTAGTCATAACGGCGCACCGCCGCAGGAATAGAGTTTCGACGGTCTGGGTCAGTTGTGGGAAGGCCGTCAGCAGCCCCGAAGCGTCGCTTTATCTCTTCGTAAGCAAGAGGCGTTAGCTTGTGGCCAGTGGGCAAGAATGAGAACCCCTCGCCTGAAATGTGGAACAGTGCCCACCAAGCGCCGCCATGATCTTCGCGAATGATGGATTCGATCTGTTTCAAGGTCATGCCAGTCCCCACGCACGCGCCTTGGCGAGCCTCTCGGACGGGCTGAGGGTCAGCAGCCTACGAAGTAGTGTAGCCTCGTCAGCGACCGAAGACGGGTCATGCGCAGGCGCTGCGCCGGTCATACCAAGTTCGCGTGCGCGTGACATTCGCTGGAAGGGTGCAAGGCGATTAAGTTCGGCGTGGGCATCCTCTTCACCCTTCTCAAGCGCCTCGCGAAGTTCGCGCTGCCTGACCTGCTCCTTTACAGCATCAAGAGTCTGCATTTCGATCAGCATCTGTTCGGCATTGTAGTCGTCGGCTAGAACAGCCAACCGGACGGATGGGAGTGCAATCAAATCGTCATCAGAGTCGACCGTGACACCAAGTTGATTGGCTACCTGCTGGGCACGCTCACGCGTGCCAAGCCAGCGGTCCCGCATAACCGGGTCAGTAGCGACCAAGTCGCGGAAAGTTTCGTTTGGGTCGCTCAACTATGCGGCCTCCTTTTCATAGAGATTTTCGTATCGGGCGTTAGTAATTGCGTACGGCACAGACCAGTGTTCAAAGGGCGGTAGCGCGTCAGCATCGCCAAGGACGGTCCAGCGAAGAACCGGGTCGGGTAGAGCAATCTTTAGCCGCAGCGCTTCCAAGTGTTCAAAGAGCACGGAAGACTGAACAGACAGGGCCAGAGCATTGGTGAAAGCAACCCTCGCGCCAAACAGACGTTCAACCTGTTCACCCTTTAACCATCTTTCTAAGCGGCGGGCACGGGCGACGGCATTGTCCCCTAACCACAGCTCTTCACCGTCGTTTTTAGCTGCGTCGAAAAGGTCGGGTACAGCATCCCGTTCACGCGGCTTGATGGACGGCAGGGCATCTGCCAGCCGATAGAGCCGTGCACCCATCGGCCCTGTGGTGTATTCCAACCCACGCGTCCGGGCCGTCACAGTATTACGCGTCAGCCCGACCGCATGGGCCAGATCGCTTTGACTTACGGTCAGCACTTGTTAACCTACTCACAATAAAAGGGAGTTTTCCTTGGAACGCTCGTCCCGTTGTGTGGGAATTATGCGCCCGAATAGGGAACAAAGCAAGAAAACCGCAAAAACGGGTCAAGGTCAGCATTACTGACTTAAATGGAGTATAGTCACAAAGAAAATGCCCGCTAACGCGGGCCTTCAGTCAACTGATCGCTCTGAACACGATGGTAAAGACTTGTCAGCAAACTAAAAACACTGACTTTTACCGTTTTCGGGTACATTCGATTTTGTAACCAAATTTGGGTCAATTGAGGTGTGACCTTTTCCTGCACCCGTGCAAAGATTTGTGTAACTCATCTCTTTTTTGAGTGTCACTGAGTTGGCTTAGAAACCGGTTGTGTGAGCGGCATACAGAGCTTGCTATTGCTTTGAGGGGTTTGCCCCAAACAGTGGCTTGATACCCCGTCTATCGAACCGTTTTGCGCTGCTGCTGACGTGAGGTGTAGGCATGTACAAGGCGTGAGTTCGGTTTTTTGTGTGGCCACGAGATTTGAAAGCTGAGATTTGATGTCAGTTCCGAGGTGATGATCGAACGCAAGCCAAGCACTGGTAACAACCACTGCCCACAACACGCTAAAGAGGGAGCCCACCAAAAAGAGCTCCGCAAAGCTCTGATTATCAAGTTCCTTAAACCGAGCAACTGTTTTTAAAGCAATAACTGCTGCTAGAACTTCCCATCTTTGCGTAATTATACCAATCGCCAGAACTAAGCGCTCTAAGAATCCAATAATCCATCCTGCTCGCTGGATATTGTTACTAGCGCTGTCCGGTATGCTGTCGCCAGAGCTATTTGAATCAACCTTTAAACCTGTCCTTCTAAAAAGCTCTTGGCACGCAAGGTTCCCTATCCATGTAAGCAGGACCAAAGCTATCACGGTGTAGAAAACACCGAATAAAAATTGCATCAATTTATCCTTTTTTGCTTATCTAGCGCACTGACAGCATCCGAAATAGCTCGCCACTGAACCGAGTAAGTCTCGAAGTCACCGGAGCTCCGCACTTTGTAAATACTGTGTACTGAGACACCTCTGAGCTTCGCAAGATCGGCGGCGCTTGCTCCCTCTATTGATGCTTTGATGTCTTTTCGTTGCTGCTCCGTCCAGTCCCGCTCGATAAGACTTACACCAGCACCGATTGCGTCGAGTAGTGTTTCAACTAGTGAGTTTTCTTCAATCGAAAAACGATAAAACTGATTGGATTTCTTATCGTTCAGCTTACGACGAGCTCTAGAGAGGCCCGGACCCATCATGTTCCAAGCTTTGTCGATATTGAGCGGCGTTTTGATTTCTACAAACCCAATGACAAATCGGCAATCAATTCCTCCCTCTAGTAGCTCCAATCTTAGGTCACGAGCGATCATGGCGGCTTCGGAGAGCGTGCGAACCAAACCCTGAAACTCGTCCCCTAGTGTTATTGTTAGTGGAGAGACCAAATCTGCTTTATGAATAACGTTCTGATGTTCAACAGCGTTGTTGAACTGTTCATATAAGAGCTCAACTGGCAGAGAGCTTTCACTCTGCACTATGTCTCCCATTATAATGCCGTAGCGACCTTTGATTGGATTTGTCATGAAGCCTATCTACCCTTGTAACCAAAAGTGGGTCAATGTCGTTTGTGACCCAGAATGAGGTAAAAATGGGAAACCGTAGGTCTCACTTTAGAGAAACCCAAGACGTACTTGCGACCCGACTCAAGGGCGGAAAACAGTGAGTTATTGTGTCAGAGGATGTGTTAGTCCCTGCGCTACACGCAATTAGCACAGAATACGTAAAGACATTTATTATCAGTAGTTTAGGTTACTTTTCGCCACGAGGACGGATTTTTCAATTCTCTCCAGCAGCACCATCCTTCAAACCATCCACCTGTCGCAGTCTCGCCTTGGCGTGAGCAGTGTTTATTGGCGCGATTGTCCCTGACCTCCCATCTTGAGGCAAAGCCCTTGTGGTCAGAAGGAGGAGGTTTGATGTTACGTGCCCGAATTATGCTAGTGTCTGCCCTGACAACCCTTGTTGCGGCTGGGGCGGGGTTTGCCCAGGCTGTTCCCGATACCGGTGCCAGCGGGTTCAAATTTGTCCCCGCCCTGCAGATCGGGCCGCGATCCGGCCTGCATGTCCCAACCAAAATTACGCGGCATTATGGCGTTGTGCAGCGGTCTCTGCCCTATTCCGATCCCGCCGCTGAGCCTCGGGTTCATCAGGTTGGCGGCGTCAAGCTGGTGTTCAAAGGGCATAAATTCAAAGGCCATCACGGGTATGTTTACAAAAAGCACAAACCCCGTCGGGTGCATAAGCGGCACGGGTTTCATGCCCCGAAAAAACACGTCCATAGGCCTTTCCCTCATCACAGGCGACATGGGGGATTTCATCTGAAGTACAAGAAAAAGTTCTATAAGCTGCGCTGAGTCCGGGTGTTTCAGCCGCCACGCAGGCGTTGCATCAGATAGACCTCGGCCCCTTGCGGGATCGGTTCGGTCAGGCCGGTGGCGATGACGCGGCCGTTGATCGCGATGGACACGCCTGCGTCAATCGGGGCTTTCAGCTGCGGATAGGTACGGATCAGCTCCTGCAGCACCTCTCCGGTGGTTTTGGCCTCGACCTCGACCACCTGCTGGCCTCCGGTCAGAGACCGAAGGCCGGACCACAGGTGGACCTCAACCATTGTCCTTGAGCGCGGCCAGAATGCGCGGCGGGGACATGGGCAGTTGCTTCATCCGCACGCCTGCCGCATGGGAAACCGCATTGGCGATGGCAGCCAGTGGCGGTACGATGCCGGTCTCGCCCACACCGCGCACACCGAAGGGGTGGCCGGGGTTGGGCACTTCGACGATCACCGTGTCGATCATCGGCAGGTCGCTGGCGACCGGGATGCGGTAGTCGAGGAAGATCGAGTTCTGCAGGCGCCCATCGTCGCCATAGATATATTCCTCGTTCAGCGCCCAGCCGATGCCTTGCGCGGCACCGCCCTGATACTGACCCTCGACATAAGCCGGGTGGATCGCCTTGCCCGCATCCTGAATGACCGTGTAGCGGGTGATCGAGGTCTTGCCGGTTTCCGGGTCAACCTCGGCATCGACGATATGGGTGCCGAAGGACACGCCTGCACCTTCGGGCGTGGCTTCAAAGTGCCCCGAGATCGGGCCTCCAGTGCGGCCCATATTGGCGGTGATGTCGGCCAGTGGCAGCGGGTCGAAATCACCTGCGTTGGGGCCAGAAGGCACGGCGCAGCCGTTTTCCCATTTCACCGCATCCACGGGGATACCCCATTTGGCGGCAGCGCGTTCGCACAGTTTTTCGACCGCGTGTTTGGCGGCCTTGATGGTTGCCAGACCCGAGGCATAAGTCACGCGTGAGCCGTGGCTGACGTCGTTATAGCCCAGCGTTGCGGTGTCGGCGACGGTGACGCGGATGTTTTCGTAGGGAATGCCCAGCACTTCGGCGGCCATCAGCGCCATCGACGCGCGCGAGCCGCCGATATCGGGCGTGCCGACCATGACCTGTGCCGAGCCGTCCTCGGACAGGGCGAGCGACACGGATGTTTCGCCGCCGTGGTTGAACCAGAATCCACAAGAGATGCCGCGCCCCTGCCCCGGTTTCAGCGGAGCCGAATAATGCGGATGCGCCTTGGCGGCCTCAAGCGTTTCGACCAGACCGATGCGCTGGTAGCGGGGACCATAGCTGGCCTTGGTGCCTTCGTGTGCGGCGTTTTTCAGGCGGACATCGACGGGGTCGAGGCCCAGCTTCTTGCACAACTCGTCCAGTACGGATTCCACCGCAAAGGCCCCCATCGGCGCGCCGGGCGCGCGATAGGCGGCTTGTTTGGGGCGGTTGGACAGCACGTCATAGCCCACCTGCCGCACATTGGTCAGGTTATAGGGCGCAAAGGCGCACATGGCGGTCATGTCGCCGGGGGCACCGGGGAAAGCGCCGCCCTGCAGGCGGAAAATGCCCTGAGCCGCCGTGATCGTGCCGTCTTTTTTCATGCCGATCTTGATGTCCATCGACGCCGAGGCGGTCGGACCGGTGGCGCGAAACACCTCGGACCGGCTCATCACGATCTTGACCGGACGGTTCGCCTTGCGGCTCAGCGCCAGCGCAACCGGTTCGATAAACACAGTGGTCTTGCCGCCGAACCCGCCACCGATTTCGGATGCGGTGACGCGCAGTTGCGAGGTTTCGATGCCCAGAAGCGCCGCACAGGTTTTCTGCGCGATCCAGTGGCCCTGGGTGGTGCACCAAAGCTCTCCTTTCCCGTCATTGCCCAGCGCGGCGAGACAGGCGTGGGGTTCGATATAGCCCTGATGGGTGGCCTCGGTCGTAAAGCTGTCTTCGATGACCAGATCCGCCTCGGCAAATCCGGCCTCGACGTCGCCATGTCCACTTTCGTGATAGCGCACGACGTTGGGATGCATCCCTTCGGGAACGGAATAATCTGCCGCGCCTTCGCGGATAACCGGCGCATCCGGGGCCATCGCCTTGTCCACATCAGTGACGTGGGGCAGGATATCGTATTCGACCTCGATCAGTTTCAGCGCGTCGCGGGCAGCCAGCGCCGAAGTCGCAGCCACGGCGGCAATCGCGTGGCCGTCATAGAGCGCCTTTTCGCCTGCCATGACGTTTTCCAGAACGTTCCAGAATTCGCCATCCAGACCGGGAAAGAACGGAACGTCAGCGAAATCGGCGCGGGTGACGACGGCTTTGACGTCCTTGTGCGCTTCGGCCTTCGAGGTGTCGATCTTGACGATCCGCGCATGGGCATGGGGCGAGCGCAGGATCGCGCCGTGCAACATGCCGGGGGCCGAGATATCCGCGCCGAACTTGGCACGGCCTGTCACCTTGTCCAGACCGTCGGGCCGGTCAGGTCGCGTTCCAACGAAAGTGAAATCAGTTTTGCGATCGTCCAGAGCCATTATGACGCCTCCCGCATCTCAGCCGCCGTATCCATCACGGCGCGAATGATTTTGTCATATCCCGTACACCGGCACAGGTTGCCTGCCAGCCAGTAGCGGGTTTCTTCTTCGGTCGGGTTGGGGTTTTTCTCAAGCAGCGACTTCGCTGCAACCAGAATGCCCGGGGTGCAGATGCCGCATTGCAGGGCGGCATATTCGATCATCTTTTTCTGCAAGGGATGCAGGACGTCGCCATCTGCGATGCCTTCGACCGTTTCGATCTGCTTACCCTCGGCCTCGACCCCCAGCATAAGGCAGGAACAGACCAGACGGCCATCGACGCTGACCGAACAGGCACCGCAATCGCCGGTGCCGCAGCCTTCTTTCGCGCCGGTCAGGTTCAGTTTGTCGCGCAGGCAATCCAGCAGGGTTTCGCGCGGGTCGCAGAGGTATTCGACCGTGTCACCGTTGACAGTGGTGGATACGTGGAACTTGCTCATGCTTGCTCTCCCTTGGCGCGGGCATAGGCGATTTTTGCGGCGCGTTTGGCCAGCACTCCGGCCACTTCGGTGCGGAAGGCGATGGTGCCGCGTTTGTCATCGATCGGGTTGCAGGCGGCCGAGGCCGCGGCGGCCAGCGCATCCAGTGCCGCGTCATCCAGCGTTGAGCCGATGATGGCCTTGGCACAGTCTTCGACCAGCAGAACGGTCGGGGCCACTGCGCCCAGTGAAACGCGTGCCTCGGTGATGGTATCGCCATCCAGCCGCAGGTTCACACCAACGCCGACGACGGCAATGTCCATCTCGGTGCGTGGGATGAAGCGCAGATAGGCGTCGCCACCGTTTTCGCCGCGGGCAGGAATGTTGACGGCTGAGATCACCTCGCCCTTGGCCAGGGACGTCTTGCCGGGGCCGGTCGGGATATCTTCGACCGCGATCGTGCGATCCCCGTCGGGGCCGGTCACGGTAACGGTTACGCCTGCCGCGACCATCGCAGGCACCGAATCCGCTGCCGGAGAGCCATTGCACAGGTTGCCGGTCAGCGTCGCGCGCCCCTGCACCTGGGTCGATCCGATCAGGT
This sequence comes from Ruegeria sp. E1, assembly GCF_056534225.1. NCBI lineage: Bacteria > Pseudomonadati > Pseudomonadota > Alphaproteobacteria > Rhodobacterales > Roseobacteraceae > Ruegeria > Ruegeria sp. E1. The sequence continues at coordinate 11,116 of NZ_JBQFPE010000025.1, forward strand.
CCATCGCCTCGACCACGCCGGGCCAGTCGCGGCCCAGTTCCGGATGTTCGCTCATCTCGGCACCGGTGGCGGCGACGCCCAGCGTCCAGCTGCCATCGGCGTTGCGGGTGATGTCGTGCACACCGTCGATCTTCTTGATGTCGATCAGGGTGTCGGGTGTCACCAGTTCCGAGCGCAGCTGCACCAGAACATCGGTACCACCTGCCAGAAATCGTGTGATGCCCGTTGCGTTTGCCGCCAGAGCCGAAGCTTCGGCAAAGCTGGCGGGGCTGTGATAGTCCATGAATTTACCTCGCACCTGTGGATCAGGGTCTACTGGGGTTCGAGGGGAAGTTAGTGCAGGCATCCGCCCGCGTCCATGGCTGCCGCGACGTATTTTTCAGGTTGGAGATGTCGGTTTTGGACCTGCCTAGAGGTCAACCTCGATCACGCCGTCGGGTTCCGCCGCGCGGCTTTGGCACAGGATGATCGCGCCTTCGCGCTGTTTGTTCGACAGAACAAAGTCGCGATGGTCGATCTTGCCCGCAACAACGCCGCATTTGCAGACGCCGCAGATGCCGTCGGAGCATTTCACATCTACGTGGATCCCGGCCTCGTTCAGCACTTGCGCGGCGTCCTTGTCTGACGGAATCAGCAGGTCACGGCCCGATTTCGCCAGCCGCAGGGTGAACGGGTGGTTTTCGTATTCGGGCTGTTCGGGGACCGAGAAATATTCCAGATGCCGCGCCTCTTCGGGGAAACCCTGCGCCTCGGCGGCTTGCATCACGCCATCCATGAACCGATCCGGGCCGCAGGTATAGACGTGCCAACCGTCCTGATATCCGGACAGAATCGCATCCAGATCAGCGCGGGTGCCTTCGTCGGAGAAATGATAGTGCACGTGATCGGCCCACGGCATCGCGGCCAGATCGTCCAGATACCCTGCGCCCGCTCGGGTACTGGCTGAGTAGTGCAATTCGAACGGCTTGCCCAAAGCGTGCAGCCGGTGGGCAAAGGCGATCATCGGGGTGATGCCGATACCGCCACCCATCAGGAACGTCTTGGTCGCAGTCTCATCCAGTTCGAAATGGTTGATCGGTTTCGAGATGAAGACCTTGCGGCCTTCGTTGAAGATACGGTGCAGCAAGGCCGAGCCACCGCGCCCTGCATCCTCGCGCAGAACACCGATCTGATAGGTGCTGCGGTCGGTCGGATCGCCGGACATGGAATATTGCCGCAAGAATTCGGGCGCGACCAGCACATCCAGATGCGCGCCAGCGGTCCATTCCGGCAGGGGCGCGCCGTCGAGGGTCGAGAACTCGTATTTCGTGACATCCATGGTCATCTTGTCGACCTTGGTCAGTTCCACCCGCATGACCGGGGCGTCGCCTGCGATTTGATAGCGGTGGATCACCGACAGATCACCTGCCGCCTTGCGGGCCTTGTATTCGTCAGCCGTTACCATCGCCTCATAGGCTGCGATCCCGGCCTCGCGGTCCATGGCAAAGGGATAGGGCCAGGGATGCGGGGCCAGAGGGGCGGGATAGACGGCCAGCGTCTGGTCCTCATATTTCAGGTCCAGATCGGTTTGCAGGTCGCGCCGGTTCAGCGGGTGCTGCGAGGGGCGGTAGGCCCCGTCCGGCTGCAATTCGTGGTCCCACCACCATTTCTTGGTGTCGTTCAGCCCGCCATTGCCGACCGCGTCATCCAGACGGGCCAGCGCAGGCGCGGCAGAGGGGATGTTCATCGCCGCCCAGCGGAAGGGTTTTTCCTTGAAGATACCTTCGAGGTTCCACGGGCAGGTCTTCATGCAACGTCCGCACATCGCGCCGCCCGGTGTGGTGATGCGATAGGTGGCGCATTTCTGGCTGTCGGATTTCCAGATTTCATAGCCGTTGAACATCAGCTTCGGTCCGGCGGTGATCGCGCCTGAGGGGCATTCGCGGGCGCATTTGTTGCACGACTCGCAGAATGTCTGCAGGCCGAAATCGATGGGCATGTCATGCGCCATCGGCATGTCGGTCGTCACCGCGCCCGATTTCAGGCGCGGGCCGAGGTACGGGTTCAGGATGACCTCGCCTATCCGGCTGACCTCGCCCAAGCCGGATAGCAGCAACAGCGGCGGTTGCAGCACCTCTCCATCCATCACCGTATGCGCGCGGGCCTTGTAGCCGAGGTTGCGGATTTGCTGTGCAATCACGCCGCCCAGCAGCGAGAACCGCAGATAGGCGCGCATCGATTGGGCGACGCTGATCCAGTCATCGCCGCTGGCCCCTTCCATCGTCTCATAGCCCTGATCGATGATCATGCTGATCGCCTGGTCGTGCGGGGGCGTGATTTCTTCGCCCGTCGCATCATGCGAATACCACGCCCATTCGGGACAGCGGCTGAGACCAACGGCATCGACCCCAAGGAAATAGCTGGCCGCCTTGAGGTTGGCCGCGTTGCGTTCAGCATCCGTGGGGCGCGGCGCATCTGTGCTGTCGCCGTCCTGTAGCAGGACGAACGCCCCCAAAGCCCGCCGCTGCGCAAAACTGGGCGCGGATTTGCGTACGTAGTAGCCACCCTTGGCGCTGTCCTGCAGCGTTTTGCCCATATCTCCGAACTGCGCGCGAGCGAACATATCGGCGCGTTTGGGAACGCGGGCGACGTTTTCCTCGTCGATATAAGTGGTCGGGCTGTCGACCCGTTTGAGCTTTTCAAACGGATGCGCGCCGTCTTTGTAGGGCCGTTTGGCATATGGATCTCGGTTCAAGGCGTTCTTGGCGAAACCTGTGCCCAGCCACCACGCCGGGCCTTGCGTGCGAAACCACGGTTGCTGCGCCATGGGTTGCAGCGGCTGGTCATGCGCGATTTCCATTTCGGTCGTCACCGCTGCCAAACCAAAGCGCCGACCAAGCCAAGGCACAATCACCTCACCATCCTCGACCGAGCCCAGACCCGCCGCGACAGCCAGCTTGCCCAGATCGACCTCGGATGACATCGCCGTGTGCGCCCGCGCGTCAAAGCCCAGCAACCGAATGTAATTCGCAATCACCACCGCGTTTTCGGTGGCCAGCAGGCAGGCGCGATGGTCCTGCGCATCGATGATCCAGTCTGCCCCCGGCTCGGACGGGTCAGGGTCGCGGTTGTGTTCATAAAGAAACACGATCACATGACGATGGCTGTCGATCGAGCCGGGCGTCGCCTCCATGCTTTCCTTGAGGTCGGCCATGATCACGTCGATCCCCGAGGCCAGCGTCTTGGTCTGGCGCGTGCGCAAGGCGTGGGCCAGACGGTCGATATCGGGATTGCGGCGCGGTTCGGCCAGCAAAGCCTCGGGCGGAAGCGGGCCGCAGCCCATCATCGAGGCATCGTTGAAGTAACCAAACGCCTTGAGGTGATTGGCCCGCTCCACGGGATCCGCGGGGATTTCAGACGTCACCGGGTTCACAAAGCCGTCGCGAATGGCGTCCATCATGGCCTGAAATTCACCCATCGCATTGACGATGCTGTCGGGTTGTTCAGGCCGGTGATAGCTGAGCGCCTGCATCGGGCGCAGCTGTGACAGGTCGGGCATGTTCGCTTGCCGCGCCAGCCTTTCCAATGGGTATCCCCCCATATGAACGGGGCGATTTTTGTCCGAGAAAAAGCGGATACCCATTATGTGCCTCCTGTCTGCACCTGTCAGGTAGCCTGAGATGGACAGCAAATCCATTCATGAATAATCATACATGGTATGAGCAAAACTGATTTCACTGATCTGGACGGCAAAGTGCTGCGGGTCTTTCTGACCATATTGCAGGAAAGCTCGGTCTCAAAAGCGGCTGACCAGCTGGGTGTTACGCAATCCGCGATCTCGCACACTCTGGCCAAGCTGCGGCAGGTGTTGGGTGATCCGTTGTTTGTGCGGTCCGGTCAGGGGCTGACCCCGACCGAGCGGGCCTTGTCGCTGAAAGACCCGGTTCAGGCCGTTTTGGACAATATGCGCGCCCTGACCGAGGATCGTCCGTTTGATCCGCTGTCCGAGCAGATGAGCTTTCAGATCGCCACCAATGACATGCCGCGCGAGTTGATCTTTCCCGACCTGCTGCGGTCTGCCCGCATTGACGGGGTGCGGCTGCGGCTGGAGTTCATCCCCTCGGGCGTGCCAGACCCCGAACTGTTGCGCAGTGATCGGTGCCAGTTGATGCTGACACCTTTGCCGCCGGACGGGCCGGATATTTTTCAGACGCGGCTGCTGACCAGCCCGCTGATGGTGTTCTATGATGCCGCGCATCGCGCCCCGCCGGACAGTTGGGATAGCTATTGCCGCAGCGATCATGTCGAGGTTCGCTTTGCCGACGGACGCAATGCGCGCGCGGTCATGCGTGGCGTGGATCAGAGCCAGATCAGTCCGGCCGTTGTCACCCTGCCCCATTTCAACGCGATCCCGTCCTTTGTAGAAGGCAGCGACCTGATTTCGACCGATACGGCATTGATGAAACGCGGGCCACTTGCGGCGCTGGATTGCGCGCCGTTGCCGTTTGCCTGCGACCCGGTTTCGATTTTCATGGTCTGGCATCAGCGGTCGTCGAACGATCCGGCCCATCGCTGGTTGCGCGCCCGGATCAAGGCGATTGCTGCCGATCTTCAGACCTGAGCCAGCAACCAGTTGCGCATAGCGGCGGTCAGACGAACATCAGATATCGTGCAAAGGCATGGATAATCGCTAAAGTGCCTGGAAGCGGAAGTTCTGATTGGCCAAACCGATCCGCTGGCGGCACGATTGGCCATCGTCTCATAACGGAGGAAACAGATGACCAAAGTGGCGCTGATCACGGCGGGCGGCAGTGGCATGGGGGCGGATGCGGCGCGAAGGCTGGCCGCGGACGGGTTCAAGGTTGGTATCCTGTCATCCTCGGGCAAGGGTGAAGCTTTGGCGGCGGAACTGCGCGGCGTTGGGGTGACAGGTTCGAACCAGTCCAGCGACGATCTGCAAAAGCTGGTCGATGCGGCCATGGCCCATTGGGGTCGGGTGGACGTGCTGGTGAACTCGGCAGGGCACGGGCCGCGCGCGCCTGTGATGGAGCTGACGGACGAAGATTGGCACACTGGAATGGATGTCTATTTTCTGAACGCAGTGCGTCCGACCCGGATCGTCACGCCGATCATGCAGGCGCAGGGGGGCGGTGCGATCATCAATATCTCGACCTTTGCGGCGTTCGAACCTGATCCGGTCTTTCCGACCTCGGGCGTGTTTCGCGCTGGTCTTGCGGCCTTTACCAAACTTTATTCCGACAAATACGCAGGCGACAATATCCGCATGAACAACGTGCTGCCGGGTTTCATCGACAGCCTGCCCGAAAAGCCCGAGTTCCGCGAACGTATCCCGATGGGCCGGTATGGCCGCAGCTATGATGAGATCGCCTCGGTCATCTCGCTGCTGGCCTCCGAGGGCGGTGGATATATCACAGGCCAGAACATTCGCGTGGATGGCGGGATCACCCGGTCGGTTTAAGCGATCAGAACCGCGCCTTGATCAAATGCGTCAGTGCCGCGCCGGTTTCAAAGAAGGCGCGGCGCAGGCCGGGGTGGGATTCGTGATACTCAGACACGGCTGGGATCGGTAGTTGCGATAGATCCCCGCCCAGCAGAGCTTTGGCCATCAGGTGCCCAAAGACCGTACCCGGCCCGATGCCCCGGCCTGAAAAGCCGTGAACCGACAGGGCATTGGGGCCGATTTCCGTGATCTTGGGCAGGTGATCGCGGGTCATGGCGATGCGACCGTGCCAGCCGTCGGTCAGGGTCTGGTCGGCCAGCATCGGGTAAAGCTGGGCCAGTTTTCGCTGCACCCAATGGCGATGGGCCGCGCTGCCCGGATGGCCCAGATCCCCCATGCCGCCAATGATGAACCGCCCCTGTGGGTCCAGACGAAACGACGTCATGATCAGGCCGGTATCCCAGCACCCCTCGCCCCCGGGCAGAATGCTGGCGTGCAGATTGTCCGACAGGGGCGCGGTTGCATATTGGAAATAGTAGACAGGGACATAGGCGGTTTCGGTTGGCGTCAACCCCTGATGATACGCGTTTGTCGCCTGAATGACGGCGCGGGCGCGCACTGTTCCGCCGGATGTTTTCAACATCCAATGGTCATCGCGGTGGTGCAGCTCCTGAACCGCGCTGTTTTCATGGACATGTGCCCCCAAACGCGAGGCGGCGCGGACCAGACCTACGCAATAGGCCAAGGGCTGAATGGTGCCTGCCCGAGGGTCAAACAACGCCCCGTGAAACCCGGCACTGCCGGTTCTGGACTCGGCCTCGGCGGCAGAGAGCAGTTCGACCGGGGCACCGGATGCTGCAAGCTGTGCGTGGCGCGTTGTGAGGTTTCGAAATCCTGACGCGGAATGCGCGCAATGAAGCGTTCCGTTGCGGATCGGTGCGCAGGCGATGTCGTGCTTTTCGATCCGACCGAAGACACCGGACGGCGCATCGGACAAAAGCTGCGTCAGCCGGTCCCCGGCGGCTTGCCCAAGGTGGTCGCGGATCTGTTGCGGCGGCAACCACAGACCGGCATTGACCAGCCCGACATTGCGGCCCGAGCCGCCATGCGCGATCTCATGTGCCTCAAGCAGGCAGACAGATGCGCCATCCTCTGCCGCTGTCAGAGCAGCGGAACAGCCGGTATAGCCGCCGCCAATGACGGCCAGATCGACCGACAGATCGCCGGACAGCGGCTGTGTGTCGATCCGTTCGGCGCTGGTCATTCGCCATAAAGAGTGTTCGATAGACTTCAAGAAACCTCTGCCTTGTTTGCGCCAATCCTCATCGCTTACCCGGTGGCGAGCGCCCTTTGGTCGTCGCGGCCCATCGCAACCAGCAGGGGCCGTTCGTCCTGTTGGGTCTGAAACGAGGTTTTATCGCGCATCCCTTTCCAATCCGCCAGAACAAGCGATTGCGCCACCGCCCCGCCCAATGTTGCCCCCGGGCCTGTCACGATGAACAGGTCCGGCGCGAACTCGCGCGCAGCGGTTTGAATGGCACGGGTGAAATCATAGGTCTCGGTGACCTGATGGCCCAGAGTGTAATCCCACAGCGCATCGCGGTCGGTGGCCCCGGGCCACCAGATTTTGCCACGCCCGTCGATCATCGGATGATCGGGTTGGCCAAAGAGGTCCGCACCCAGCGCCGCCCGCCCCTGCGCCGCGACCGGAGCCTGCAATTGCGTATGAAAGGCGGCATGGTTCTGCAGGCGCATGGGAAAGCGGCCCTGCACTGTGGGCTGCGATGCCTCGAACGTGGTCAGACCTGTTTCGTTTCCGGCCAGAACCAGCATTCCGCCGAGGTCAATGGAGAGTGCCAGATCATGCCCTTCAAGTGCATCAATGCGAGCAATTTCGGCCAGAAGGGCGGATTTACGCGCCGCGTCATTGGTCCAGTCGTCATCGACAAACGGGTACACCAGCTGGCCGCCGATCAGGTGATCCTGCATCAGCGTGCCCATTGTGTTGACGACCCGGAACCCGTCGGTGGGGCTGAGCGCACCGGCCACGGCCAGCGCCGAATACCACCCCATCGAGTTTCCGGTGACGGCTACAACCTCGATATCATCCGCCAATGCCTGCGCATCCGCCAATGAGGCGGCATAGATTAGGGGCGAGGCCACATCGCCACGCGAATAGCGCGCCACCGAATAGCGTGCGGCCCCGTCCAGAGCGGTGACGGCATCCTGCCCCTGTGCGGTGCGGATGGCATCGAAGCTTTGAAACATATCTATCCGCGCGGCGTGGTGGCGATGCAGATAGCCCAGTTCAGGTTTGTTATAGGTGCCCCGCCCGGGGCAGATCACAACAGCGGTGCGGGTCATTTCTTTACCCCCGTCAGTTTCAGGGCTGCGGCCACGATCCCGTCCTTGGATGGCAGCGGCGCAGCATAGGCCGGACCGGTGGCAATGAAACTGTCCTCGGCCACAACGCGCGCGGTTGGGGTGGCGGGACTTTCTTCGACGAAGAAAGTCATCAGCGCCTCGGACTGGCTGCCGGTGCGGCGGCATTCGTCGACGATCAAAACGTGCTTGCACGTTTTGGTGGCCTCGCGCAGGGCCTCGACCGGCAAGGGGGCAAGCCAGCGCAGGTCGATGATCCGGGTCTTCAGCCCTGCGGCCTGCAATTCGGGCAGGGCCTGTTGCGACAGGTAATGCCCGTTGCCATAGGTGACGATGGCCAGATCGGTGCCCTGTCCGTGCACGCCAACCTCGCCCAATGCGATACGCTGATCCACCGAGGGATAAGTGGTCATCCACCCCACGTCTTGCGGCGCATGTAGATCGCGCATCGGATAAAGCGCGATGGGTTCCAGAAATACCACGACCCGCTGCTCTTCCCGCGCCAGCCGCACACATTCGCGCAGCATTTGCGCCGCGTCCGCTCCGGTCGACGGGCAAGCAATGATCACGCCGGGAATATCCCGAAGGACGGCCAGCGAGTTGTCATTGTGAAAATGACCGCCAAAGCCCTTTTGGTATCCCAACCCCGCGATGCGCAGCACCATCGGGTTGGTGAATTGTCCGTTCGAGAAAAACGGCAGGGTCGCCGCCTCGCCCCGTATCTGGTCTTCGGCGTTGTGGAGATAGGCGAGGAACTGAATCTCGGGGATCGGAACAAAGCCGTTGTGCCCCAGCCCGATGGCCAGACCAAGAATGGATTGCTCATCCAGCAGCGTATCGATCACCCGATCCGGGCCAAAGCGCTGTTGCAGCTTTTGCGTAACACCGTAGACGCCACCCTTGCGACCAACATCCTCGCCCATGCACAGAATCTCGCCATGTTCCAGCATCAGGTCGGTCAGCGCCCAGTTGATCAGGCGGCTCATGGGTTGAGGTTCAGCCATGGCACGCAGGTCGCTGCCAAAACTGGCGGCACGGGCCTTTGCATCCGGGCCATTCGTCGGCTTGCACGCGCGCTTTGGAGGGATCAGGCTGGCCATGACATCCTGCGCGGTGGTCAGATGCGGTCGCGTGGCGGCCTCGGCCGCGACCCGGTCGGTGCGTGCGCAGGTCTGTGTATAGATTTTCAACGCCGCGTCCGGCGTCAGCGCCCCGGCCTGATCCAGCAGGCGAACGGAATGCAGTAGCGGATCATTGGCCTCATCGGCCTCAACCTCGGACTTGCTGAGGTAAGTCGTGGGCACATCCGCGCCTGCGTGACCGTATAGGCGCACTGTTTTCAGGTGCAGAAAGGCCGGTTTGCGGCGGGTCCGGACATAGTCAGCTGCCTGCTTGGCCACGGCATAGGTTTCATAGATGTCCAGCCCGTTGGCCTGAAAGTACTTGATGCCGGGCCGATGCTCCATCGATGCCTGAATCCAGCCTTTCGGCGTTTTCACCGATATGCCGATACCATTATCTTCGCACACGAACAGTAGGGGCAGCGGCGTTGATTGCACGCTGGTCCAACCGGCGGTGTTGATGGCCCCCTGCGCAGTTGAATGGTTGGCCGAGGCATCCCCGAAGGAACACATCGCGATCCCGTCCTCGGGCAATGCGCGATGCTCGGGCGCGTGCCGCTTTGCCGCGCCCAACGCATAGGCGGCACCGACCGCTTTGGGCAGATGGCTGGCGATGGTCGAGGTTTGCGGCGGGATCATCAGGCTTTTCGATCCAAGCACCTTGTGCCGCCCGCCCGACGTCGGATCGTCGCTGGAGCACGCGAAACTCAGCAGCATGTCCCAGGCGATTTGCTGCCCCGGCACCTGCTCGGCCCGCGCGATCTGAAACGCGGCATCGCGGTAGTGCAGAAAGGCAATATCGCTTGGGCGCAGGGCATGGGCGACGGCGGCCATGCCCTCGTGCCCGGAGGAACCGATGGTGTAAAAGCCCTTGCCCTCTTTCTGCATGGTGCGGCTGGTGCGGTCCAGCGCCCGGCTCAGGACTTGCGAACGAAACAGCGACACCGCATCCGCGTTGCTCAGCCCTTCGCGTGGCGCGGAACCGGGGGGGAAATCGCGCGCGGCAACGCGGTTCAGGAAATTCTCATGTACGATCTGGGCGCGATCCATATCAGTCCTCGAGTTCCGTTCGCCCAATTCTGGCGATCTGTTCCAATTCGTCGGTTGTTTCGTCCGGCCTGTCTACGCGAAATTGTGCCGCCAAGCCGGCAAGCCCGCAAACACAGCACATCTGCGACCCGAGTGTCATGGCTCTGGTCCGGGTGAAAAACCAGTGATATTGCGTCCAGCAGGTATGAGGATTTATCATATGATTGCACCACGCCGGTTCCTGCCGTCGATTTCATCCTTGCTGGCGTTAGAGGCCGTTGATCGCCTCGGCAGCGCCTCTGCCGCGGCCGAGGAACTTTCCTTGACCCAAAGCGCCGTCAGTCGCCAATTGAAAACCGCCGAGGACCAGCTGGGCATAGACCTGATCGACCGCAATCAGGTGCGTTTACGCCTGACACCGGCGGCGCAAGACTATGTGCAAACCGCAAGGGGTTCGCTGAACGATCTGGCGCAGGCTGCGCTGCGTCTCAAGGCCAATCCCGAGGGGGGATCATTGAACCTGTCGATCCTGCCCGCCTTTGGGATGCACTGGCTGGCCCCGCGCCTGCAGGACTTTGCCCAGCACCACCCGGAGGTGACGGTCAATCTGGGCACGCGGTTGAAACCATTTGATTTCGCGGCCGAGCCCTTTGACGCAGCAATCCATTTCGGGCGTCGCGACTGGGCGGGGGTCGAGTATCTGAAGATCATGAGCGAGGAGGTGCTGCCTGTCTGCGCCCCAGAGATGGCGCGCGGCGGCTTTGCCTCATTGGAGGCATTAAGGGACGCGCCGCTGCTGCATCTCGATACCCGCGCAGATGCGTGGGAGCAGTGGTTCGAGGCGCAGGGGCATCCCGCCACTGGACTGCATGGAATGCTGTTTGATCAGTTCTCCACCATGATACAGGCAACTGTGCATGGGCTGGGCGTGGCGTTGTTGCCTGCTTTTCTGATCGAAGATGATCTGCGTGCCGGACGGTTGGTTCCGGCCTGGGATGCGCCGGGGGTGAGCCTTGGGGAGTATTTTCTGGTCTGGCCCGTCACCCGGTCCACCTCACAACCCGTCCAATCCTTTCGCGGGTGGCTGGAACGACAGTTGAAAGAGGATACCGCAGCTTAGCACCTGCTGCGCGGCCTTTGGCCTTGCGTCCTGCGGACGGCAGGGGGGCCGGGCCGGCGCGGGCTTTGCCCGCGCTGGGCCGGCCCAACCTGAGGAGATGTTCCGACAGGAAT
>NZ_JBQFPE010000026.1:0-18894 GCF_056534225.1 Ruegeria sp. E1
CGATACAGCCCGTCGCATACCCCTTGTTTTGCTGGAGAGACCGGCTGAAGAAGTGCCTGTAACGGGAATAGAACACCGCCCCCGGGCACCACTTCCTCAGGTAAACCCTTGGTTTCACTCCAGCTTTTAACAGCAGGTTGGAGCCGTAGACCATGTCAGCTCAGGTTACCTGTTTTATCCACTTTCTGAGAACCTCAAGCGGGTAACCTTTCCCGTAGGAATGGCCCACACCATCTGTACGCCAGCCTCCGATCTGATCGACCACGTCTGCCGGACACTCTACGGCTCTCAGACGATCCCGCATTGAATGTCTGAAACCGTGCATGGTGTATCCCGCTGGTACAAGTTCCTTCATCCACTTGTTCAAGGCGGCACTAGCCGCGTTGGCGTTTGTGGTGTCGGACCTGTTGTATCTTGGGAATGCGAACTGAGACGAGCCAGCTTCTTTGAGTATGCGCTGCGCTGCCCATCTAGCGTTTCCTTCAAGTGGTATATCACGCTCACTGTCCTGCGTCTTCAAACGACGCCATGGATGGTGGCGAACGCGAACTGAGAGAGAACCATCGTCCGCACACATGAAGTCCTCTTTTCCCAGCCCAGCAGCCTCTGCAAGCCGCATGCCTGTGTCTGAAACCAAAGCCACCAACCAACGCAAGTCGTCATCAAGCTCCCTGCATTTCGCCTGAACGGTCGCTATCGCTTCGCTAGGCAATGGGTTCCGGCCAGAGACCCCAGCGGAGCGATCGTAGTAAACTCCAGAGAAAGGGTTGTGCAGCGAAAGCCCCTGCTCACTCGCAGCGAAGTTGGTGACGGCTCTGACTGTACCGAAAATCCTTGTGAGGCTGCTACCGGCGAGACCACGGGCGATGAGTGCGTCGCGGAACTTGTTCGCGTCCGCCTTGGTATAGACTTCGAGGTGTTTGTCGCCACAGGCATCAATCACGTAGCCACACGCTCTCTCTGCGCCCCGGTGAAACGTCACGGGGCGTCCTTGGCCTTTCATTGCAAGATAAATCTCGACTGCCTCAGACAACAGTACAGAGGCAGCAGTAGTCTCGTTCAGAACAACTGGTGTTACGGCGGAGTTGGCTGCGCCAAGACGCAACATGTGCTTTCCAGGCAGTTCTGTATCCTGCGACCTCAGGTGAAACCAATACTCATCGAGTTGATCAGCGGCTCTCCTTGCTCTCGTCGCCGCCACGTTTGCCGAGTGAGTACGCAAAGAAAATGCGATCCGAGTAGAAGAGTAATAGCGGCAAAGCTCCTTGGGGATGCGGCGACTGAAATAAAAAACACCCTCTTTCACGAAGGTGTACTTGGGTGAAATGGTCTCTGACATGGTCTACGGCTCCAACCTGCTGTTAAAAGCTGGAGTGAAACCAAGGGTTTACCTGAGGAAGTGGTGCCCGGGGGCGGAATCGAACCACCGACACGAGGATTTTCAATCCACTGCTCTACCCCTGAGCTACCCGGGCACGGGAACGATGTTCATCGTTGGGTGGAGGCGTTCTATGACTTGCCAAAGGCAGTGTCCAGAGGCTTTTTCACATTTTTTCAATGCGGATGCGGCGGTTTGGGAATATCGGTTTCCACCTCGGACTCAATGCCCTCTTCCCGCTGTGAAGGCACCGCGTAAGACCCGTTCAGCCACTTGGCCAGATCGATATCTGCACAGCGTTTTGAGCAGAAGGGGCGGAAAGCATGAAGCGTTCTTTCCCCGCAAATCGGGCAGCTCATTTCAGGATCTCCGCCAACGGAATGCGACCGCGTTTGCGTTGCAGTTCGAAATGACCCAACGGGGTCCAGCCCGCCAGAATTGTCTCTTCCGGGTCGGTCTTCAGGGCCGAGCGCAGAGCAGCCTCGAACCCGCGGCGGTCTTTCTTGGGCATTGGCGCAAGGTCCAGGGTGATCTGGCCGCCCAGACCCCGAACCCGCAAAGCCCGTGGCAGCGCCTTGGCGCAGGCGAAATTTGCCTTGGAGCCCGCCGCCAAAGAGGTGTCGCGCCCGGTATTGACGTCGATGGCGACCAGCGCCCGGGTGGGTTGGATAAAGAGGCTTCCGCCACCCGGCAGAGGTTCGGCAATGCCCTGCGCGATCTCCAGCGCGTCAAGAACGCCGTGTGTTTCGAACCCGCCGGGGTGCGTGACGACTTCGGCGGGGTCGGTCCAGTCGCGCCAGGCCAGCACATGGGGGCTGTCGCCATCGCTAAGTAGCTCGGGCTCGGTGCCGGGGTCGTTCATAACCTGTTCGGCTTGCGCTCGCATTGCCGAGATGTCGTCGGCAATCTCAACAGGATCCGCATCGTGGCACGAGGATCGCAGGATCAGACCATACGGGCTGTCGCTCATGTAGTCATGGGCGATTTCAAGCAGCCGATCGCGCAGGTCGTCATCACGGATCCTGCGCGAGATATTCAGCCCCGGAGCGTCCGGTGTGACAATCGCATAGCGGCTTTTGAACAAAAGGCGGTTGGTAACGGGGATGGCCTTTCCGGGCTCGGCATAGCCCGTGACCTGTACTAAAATATCGGAACCCTGAGCTAACCCTTTGATCTGTCGCAAAAAGGCAGCGCCATCGGGTGTGGTCAGGAACATGCCCCCCTGCCCTTTGACCGGACGGTCAGCACGGGCGCGATAGATCGTGCCGGGGGTGGGTGCGTCTGCGGCAATCAGAAAGTCGTCCAGCTTGCCATCGACCATCAGGGCTGCCGCTTCGCGGTCCTGAATATGATCCAGAATGATGCTGCGCCCCTTCATGATGCCTCGCGATAAAGTGGATAGCCGATGCCTTGCAATAGCGCGGCAGTTTCGGAAAGCGGCAGACCGACGATGCCTGTAAACGATCCGGAAATCCAGGGAATGAACGCACCTGCAGGGCCCTGTATCGCATAGGCCCCTGCCTTGCCCTGCCAATCTCCGGTCGCCAGATATGCGTTGATTTCGAGGTCCGACAAGCGCTTGACTTTGACCTGTGAGATCACATCGCGCTGCAGCACCCGGTCCCCGCGCCGCACTGCGACCGAGGTGATCACGCGATGCCTGCGCCCGGACAATGCATGCAGGAATTCAGCGGCTTGCCCTGCGTCACGGGGTTTGCCCAGGATGCGCCGACCCAGCGCTACCGTGGTGTCGGCGCAGAGGGTGATGTCATCGCTATCTGATTGAACCGCCTGAACTTTTTCGCGTGTTATGCGGTTGCAGTACGGAACAGGAAGTTCAGCTTTCAGGGGCGTTTCGTCGATCTCGGGCGGACGGATCGCATCGGGATGAACGCCAAGCTGCGCCAGCAGGTCCAGCCGTCGCGGGCTGCCCGATCCGAGGATAAACGCCATGAGAAAGGGCGTTACTTGAAGCGATAGTTGATCCGACCCTTGGTCAGATCATAGGGGGTCATCTCGACCTGAACCTTGTCGCCGGCCAGAACACGGATGCGGTTCTTGCGCATCTTGCCTGCCGTATGTGCGATGATCTCATGGCCGTTTTCCAGCTCGACCCGAAACGTCGCATTAGGCAGGAGTTCCTTCACGACACCGGGAAATTCGAGCGTATCTTCCTTGGCCATGTTGTCTCCATCGTTACGTTGCACCTGCAGAATCTGCGGGCGATGTGCGCTTAAATGAGCCTATTTTGGCCTTATTTCAAGGGCGGAATCACCTAAAGGGCGGATATTGTGACCGATTTGACCCGAGGCTCTTGCTCGGCCCAATGGGTGCGGTTGAGCACATGGCCATCGGCGCGAACGGTCGCAATCGCGCCTGGATCGACCTCGGCATAGGTCCAGCCGGGTTGATTCAGAGCGCCCTCGGCCAGCACACCGGTCTGGGGGAAGCCCTTGTCGGGCGGGCCGAAGATGCCGCCAGTGCCGGTGTTCATATCGACCGCCTCGGACCAGTCATTGTCGCCCACCAGCGACGCCATGACCGTAACGCATTGATTTTCCAGCGCTCTTGACATTGCACCAATCCGCACACGCCAGTAACCCGAGAGTGCCTCGGTGCAGGACGGCACAAGGATCAGGTCTGCTTCCTGCAGGGCGCGACCCAGCAAAGGGAACTCGCTGTCATAGCAAATCAGAACTCCGATTTTACCCAGAGCGGTGTCGAAGAGTTTCAGAGGACCACCAGCGGCTATATCCCACGCTTCGCGTTCAAAGCGGGTCATGATCTGTTTGTCCTGATGGTCGACACCACCGTCGGGGGCGTAGAAGGCAGCGCGGTTCACCGGACGGCCCGGACCGTCGATGACGGGGGCCGATGCGCCCAAAATGTACGTTTTGTACGTCTTTGCGAGGCGCTGATGTACGTTTTGTACATCTTCCATCCGCTCGGAAACCGACCGGATCGAGCGTTCCAGATCACCAGCAACCCCTGCGCCTTCCAGCGTCGACAATTCCATCGCGCCGTATTCGGGGAACACCAGAAGCTCGGCCCCCTGCCCGGCGGCATCGGCGACCCAACGCTCGAGCTTGTCCTCGTATTGCGCCCAGCTGTCGAGCCAGTCGAGATCATAAGCGGCGGTGGCGATTTTCATGGGCGGGGTCCTCTGGCCTCGGGATCGCGCGAGATTTAGGCGCGGGGTGGTGAAATGTATAGCCTGATCGCGTCACATTCGGGAGCAGGACGGCTGAGACCAGATCAGAAATCGAAACCTGTTTGAACAGGCGGCGTGTAGGCTTCGATCAAGTCTTCGCCGTCGGCACCAGATTTGATCGGCTTCACCGTGTGAAATTCAAACCGGCCTTCGTAGTTGGTACCCAGGGTCTGTTGCGCATCTTGCGCTGTGGTGACGCCGGACAGCCAGCTTTCGATCTCGTCCGGGGACAGGATCACCGGCATCCGATTGTGGATATGGGCGATCTGAGGGCTAGGTTCGCGGGTCAGGATGGTGCAACTGTGCCTTCCGTCATCCGTTCGGTAAAATCCCGCAAAGAACATCACCGGCGCGTTTCGTTTGACCGAGATATAGACCGGGCAATCATGACCCTGATCCTTGGGCCATTCATAGTAGCCGATCGCCGGGATGAGACAGCGGCCCCGGTCCCAGTAATCGTGCCAGAACCCCGTATTTTCAATCTTGGAATTGATCATGGGCTTTTTGCTGCGCGGGTCTTTGATCTGCCAGCGCGCGGTGGTGAGCCTTGCAGTATCTCCATCCCAGCGCACCATGCCCACCCGATTGGTGGGCGAGATGTTGTAGCCGCCGGCAGGCAGCGGATCAGGAAGATGCGGCGAAACCTTGCCGTAGAGAAAATGCTCCATGATCGCCAGCATCTGGCGTTGCGTCAGATGACCGGCTGCAAACTTGCCACACATGGGCAGGGCCTTTGTGGTTTACGATGGCTGCAGACTTAGCACATCATCGCCACCCGGGCACGATTTCATTAAATGAAATCGGGACGGAAACTTTTGAAGTTTCCGCGCGCCCGGGGGGCGACGCTAAAGATCCCTGATCCAGAATTGCAACGGCTTTTGGCTTTCGGCTTCCTCGCCCACATCTTTCCAAGAGAATTGCGCGATTGCGCCGGGCAGAGGTTCATAGCCCCGCGCGCGCCAGAACGCATCCAGCGGTCGGTACTGCGCGGGGCGCATGGGGTGATCAGCCGGGCGCTGGACGCTGCAGAAGGCGCATTTTGTGAAACCCAGCACGCGGGCATGACCCTCGCGCTGGTCAAAGAACTTATGGCCAACGCCCTGCCCGCGATAGGCGGGCAACAAAACGGATTCGGCGCAGTAGAAGATCTGCGTCAGATCCAGCCCCGATCCTTCGAAGGCTGCTGCAAAATCGTCGGCATGATCGGTCAAGGGCGCGCCGGTCGATGCCCCCACCAGCGTATCCCCATCAAAGGCACCAACCACGATGGCCTTGTCGCTGTCGCGGTAGGATTGCAGATACGCGCGCTCATACTCCAGATCGCCGTCATAGAGATATGGCCAGACCCGGAATACCTCGATCCGAAGGCGCGCCACGTCATCCAGCGCGGCCTCAAGCGCCGAGCCGGTCAGGGGGCGGACGTCCGAAATCTCAGCCATTGGAGACCTGTTTGGTCCAGTCGGCGAGGTTGTAGAAGGTGGTCACGCGGGTGATCTTGCCGTCCTGCAGATCAAAGAACGACCCGGCGGGCAGGCGATAGGTCTGGCCATGTGCCTCAGGCAGGCCTTCGTCTGTTTCCAGATAGGTGCCGTTGACGATGAATTCGGCCGCTGCGCGGGTGCCGCTTTCGGCTTCGAATATCACGATATCGGTCAGGTTTTCGCGATAGCAGCGGTTCATATGCGCGCAAAAGTCGGCGAATTTTTCTTTGCCGACGCGGATCTGGCCTTCGTTGACGTGGTGGGCCACGTCGTCGGACAGGCAGGCCAGCATCGCCTCGACATCACCGGCGTTGAAAGCGTCGAAATAGGTTTTGACGGTCGGGTTCATGGTCGCTCCGTTGGTTCGCCCCAGCGGTCTTTCAGATGCGAGATGATCTGATCGCGGGTCTGTCGGTAGTGACGTAGCTTGTCCTCGCGGCTTTCGCCTAATCCGGTAGGGTCCATAATTGGCCAATAATCGACATCGAGGTGGAAAAACCGGGTCAGTTCCAGCGCTTTTCGCTGGCTGGCGGGCGACAGGGCCACGATCAGGTCGAACGAGCTGAGGTCATCGCCCCATTCCTCCATCTCGTCGAATGAGCGCGAGCGGTGGCGCGACAGCTCCACATCCAGTTCCTGACAGACAGCGATGCAGAACCCGTCAATCTCCAGATCGTTGTGGACACCGGCAGATTGCACATAGGTGCCGGTGCCGTAGAATTTCTTCATGATGCCTTCGGCCATGGGCGAGCGGACCGAGTTATGGTCACAGCAGAACAGGATAGACTGCGGCAGCCCCTTCACCCGTTAGCCTCCGAAATGCAGCACGCAGATCAGCGTGAACAGGCGGCGGGCGGTGTCGTTGTCGACCTCGGCCTTGCCGTCCAGCCGTTCCTGCAACACGCGGCTGCCTTCGTTGTGGATGCCGCGCCGGGCCATGTCGATGGTTTCGATCTGGCTGGGCGGCAGGTTTTTGACCGCGTTGAAATAGCTTTCGCAGATCTGGAAGTAGTCTTTGACCACTTGCCGGAACGGACCCAGTGACAGGTGAAATTCGGCGGCCTTTTCGCTGGTCTCGGTTTCGACATCAAAGACCAGCCGTTTGTCGCGGATCGACAATTGCAGGTGATAGGGGCCGTCGGGCACCGGGCGGTCATCGCGCGTTGGCAGGGTGAAGGTGTTTTCTTCGAGCAGATCATAGATGGCGACCTTGCGCTCCTGCTCGATCTCGGGGGTCGGCGGGGGCAGGTTTCGGTCGTCCAGTGCGATATGCGAGATACGGGTCATCTTGGCGGTCACAATCCTTGCGTCTGCACAGACCTATAACAACGGATTTCGTTGAGCAACGTACCAAAGCGCCAGGTGCCAAAGTCTTTGCGTCACGTCAGTCGTTCAGCCGGTTCAGGCGCGCCGTGACCGACAGGCCGTGTGCCTCAAGGCTTTCCGAGCGGGCCAGTTGTTCGGCGGCGGGACCGATGGCGCGCAGGGCTGCCGGCGTCATCTGGCTGAGCGTGGTGCGTTTGAGGAAATCCATCACGCTGAGGCCCGAGGAAAACCGCGCTGACCGTGCCGTGGGCAGGACGTGATTGGGGCCGCCGACATAGTCACCGATGGCCTCGGGCGTGTATTGGCCCAGAAAGATCGCGCCTGCATGGATGGTTTTCTGGCTGAGCGTCACCGGGTAAGCGACGCAAAGCTCAAGGTGTTCGGGGGCGATGCGGTTCGACAGCGCCGCAGCCTCATCCAGATCGCGCACGGTGATGACCGCGCCGAAGTCGCGCCAGCTTGCCCCCGCGATGGCGCGGCGTTGCAGGGTTTGCAGGCGCTTTTCGACCGCCTGCGCGACGGCTTGGCCAAAACCGGCATCGTCGGTGATCAGGATCGACTGCGCGCTTTCGTCATGTTCGGCCTGGCTGAGCAGGTCCAGCGCGATCCAGTCGGGGTCGTTGTCCTTGTCGGCGATCACCAGAATCTCGGACGGGCCAGCGATCATGTCGATGCCGACCTTGCCGAACACCCGGCGTTTGGCGGCGGCGACAAACGCGTTGCCGGGGCCGGTGATTTTGTCCACCGGCGCGATGGTATCGGTGCCGTAGGCCAGCGCGGCAATCGCCTGCGCGCCGCCGATGCGATAGACCTCATCCACGCCTGCCAGTTGCGCGGCGAGCAGGACCAGCGGGTTCACCTGCCCGTCGGGCGTAGGCACGACGATGGCCAGCCGTTCAACCCCCGCCACTTTGGCCGGGATCGCGTTCATCAGCACCGAGGACGGGTAGGAGGCCAGACCACCCGGCACATACAAACCCGCCGCCGAAACCGCCGACCAGCGCCAGCCGAGCGTTGCGCCCGCCGTGTCGGTCCATTCCTGATCCTCGGGCATCTGGCGCGCGTGATAGGCGCGGATGCGGTCGGCGGCCAGTTCCAGCGCGGCGCGATCTTCGGGCGTGACCTGTGCGACCGCTGCGGCGATTTCGGGCGTGCTGAAGGCCATGGTTTCGGGCGTCAGCTCCAGCCGGTCGAATTTCGCGGTCAGCTCGATCACCGCCGCATCGCCGCGCGTGCGCACGTCGTCGATGATCTGCGCCACGACTGCATCCACATCGGGGCTGTCTTCGCGTTTGGCCGAAAGCAGCGCCTGAAACGCGGGTTCGAAATCGGGCGCGGTGGTGTTCAGGAAAACGGGCATATGCGGTACTCCGGCGGCGTTTCACCGGGTCTTATCGTCCGCGCGGGGTGTCCTCAACCCTTAGCCTGTGGGGTGCAACGATTTGCGCATCGGGAATTGCGGGATGCCGTGCCAGTCGGCAGGATCGCCGTGATCACGCCAGCCCTGCGCAAGATAGAAACCATGCGCGGTCTTTGTGGCGTATAGTTGCACCCGGGTGCAGCCCTGCGCGCCCAGATCCTGTTCCATCCGGGTCAACAACGCCGTGCCAAGCCCGCGCCCGGTGTGATTGGAATCGACATAGAGCAAGGTGATCTCACCCTCGGACCGCAAACCGCCAACTGCCGCGACCTCATCCGCCAGCGTTGCCACCCAGAACACCGCGCCAGAACCGATCCAGCCCCGGATCGTGGCCGGGTCTTTGTTGGCCGTCCACTGCGCGATTTTGTCGGGATCGTCCAGATGGTCCGCCCCGCAGAGATCACGGATCGAGCGGGTCAGGACGCGGCTGATGCCGAACACGTCAAACACGGTCGCGCGCCGCAATTCCATGCCCTGTGGCGCGTTGGAAAAGGCCTGCGCGATGCCGCGTTTGTTGGTCACTCGGGGTGGTGCGGGGCGTGGCCCGAGGGGGCCTTGTAGGGGCGCGTCACATCCTTGAGCGTGGCGTCCAGTGCCTCGACCGTCAGGCGGATTGCCCCATCGCCCGCCAGTGTCAGCAGGATCTGGCCCGCGCCATCTTCGCCCGGTTCGAAATCGACCGACAGCAGGGACAAAACCATGTCCTTGTCGCTGCGGTCGATGCCCTGACTGGCCACCGACAGGACCGAGCCGAACATCAGAACCGATTGCACCCTTTCAAACGCGCGGCCGCGTTTGGTGGCGGCGTCCTTGTCCTCCCACCGGAAACGGTTCAACAACAGGGCAAAGCGACGCTGCGCGGGTTGCCATGTCATCTCGGTTACCGGGAACACGGCGTCCTGAGTCAGCGTGCCGATCACCTGCAGGTCATCAGCATCCTCGGCCCCCAGATTCAGCGGCGCCTCGCGCCCGTCGTGAAAACTTGCGTCTGTCATTCGCCCTTGATCCGTTCAATCTTTGCGCCCACGCCTTCCAGCTTGCGCACCACATGCTCATATCCGCGATCCAGATGATAGACCCGGCTGACCGTCGTTTCGCCTTCTGCCGCCAAGCCCGCAAGGATCAGCGAGACCGAGGCCCGCAGATCGGTCGCCATCACCGGCGCGCCTTTCAGACGTTCAACCCCGGTGACAGTGGCGGTGCCGCCATGAACCTCGATATTTGCGCCCATGCGGACCAGTTCCGGGGCGTGCATGAAGCGGTTTTCGAAAATGCGTTCTTCCAGAACCGATGTTCCTTCGGCGGTGCACATCAGCGCCATCATCTGCGCCTGCAAGTCGGTGGGGAAGCCGGGGAAAGGTTCCGTGACCACATCCACCGCCGCTACACGGCCGTTTTTGCGGGTCACTTTCAGGCCCTTTTCGGTCTCTGAAACGCTGATCCCCGCCGCATCCAGCTTGGCCGCAAAGCTTTCGACCAGACGCATCCGGCCACCCAGCAGCTCAACTTCGCCACCGCAGATCGCGGGGGCCAGCATATAGGTACCCAACTCGATCCGGTCAGTCACAACCTGATGGGTCGCGCCATGCAGGCGGTCGACGCCCTGAATTTCGATGGTCGACGTGCCCTCGCCCGAAATCTGAGCGCCCATCTTGCGCAGGCATTCCACCAGGTCGACAATCTCGGGCTCGCGCGCGGCGTTTTTCAGCACGGTCGTGCCTTTGGCCAGCGTGGCGGCCATGACGATATTCTCGGTCGCGCCCACGGATGCAAAACGCATCTCATGCACCGCGCCCTTCAGACCACCCGGGGCGTTGGCGTGCAGATAGCCGTCTTTCAGCTCGATCTCGGCCCCAAGCGCTTCCAGCCCTTCAACATGCAGGTCCATCGGCCGCGCGCCAATGGCACAGCCGCCGGGCAGCGAGACAACCGCCTGCCCGAACCGCGCCAGCAGCGGGCCCAGCACAAGGTTCGAGGCGCGCATCTTGCGCACAATATCGTAGTCGGCCACGTGGCTGGTCAGATCGTGGCTGGACATGGCGATCACCTGCCCGTCCTGCAGCGCCGAGACCTCGGCCCCCAGCGATTGCAGCAGGGCGGTCATGGTCTTGATGTCGCTAAGTCGCGGCGCATTGGTCAGCGTCAGCGGTTCTTCGCTGAGCAGCGTCGCGGGCATCAGGGTCAGGCACGCATTCTTGGCCCCCGCAATCGGGATCTGCCCGTTCAGCGGGCCGTTGCCCGTCACCAGAATCGAATCCATCTGCTCTTATCCCTCGTCCTTACCGGCCTTGTCCGAAGCCGCCCGCGCCCTGGCCTGCGCCTTGCGCCGCGCCATATTCGCCTTGAGCGCCGCCTTGAGGCGGTCTTCGCGCGTTTCGCCGGATTTGCCGTGTTTTTTGGGTGAATTTTTCTCTGCCATTGTCTTTCTCTACAGGAGTGGAAAAAAACCGTCCAGACACCCTTGCGCCGCGTTTCGTTTGAGTCTAATCACCCGCCCACGATGCTGCTGTAGCTCAGAGGTAGAGCACTCCCTTGGTAAGGGAGAGGTCGAGAGTTCAATTCTCTCCAGCAGCACCATAAACTTTCCATCCATATCAATATCTTAATAGAAAACAGACCTCTAGCCGAGCTGAGTGCGCTAGCCGTTGTGTTAGTTTTTGTGCTAATCCCAACTAACACAACGCACCTCTTTGAGCACTGATTTAATGCCAGCTTACAAACTCCCAAAGGTTCCCGGAACGCAGCAGCGCGGCACGACCTACCATTTCAATCTACCGATTCCGAAGGCCATCCGCGACTTGTACGACAACAAGGCAGCTTTTCGCGGCACCATGAAAACCTCCGATCCTAAAGAAGCTGAGGCCAAAATTCGTTTTCAACGGACAATATTCGATCAACAGCTTGAAGACCGTGCGCGTGACGCAGACCGGGAAAGACTGTCCAAGCTCCTTACGGAAGATCAAAAGGCGGCACTGGAGGCCATCGGGGGTGCAGGCGAAATCACGGCGCATATTGCAGAGCTTAGAAAGGTCACGGCGTTTCTGGCAGCGGGCGAAGGTGTCACCGAACACCTAGCGGACGGTGAAGACGCGGACCTCATGTCGGAAATCCAAAATCGTGCAGAGCAAGCCGCTAACGCGGCATACCGGGAAGCTCTGGTCGCTGAAATTCGCGGCACCAAGCGTTTAGCAAACTCACTCAAGATCGAAGTTCCTGAACCGATCAAAGGTACGGACGAAGGAGTCGTGGGTCTGCGCGATGTTGCCGAGCGCTTCCTTGATGCCAAGGATTACACGCCACAAAATCGCGAAAAGGTCATGTATACGCTGCGTCGGTGGAATGAGCTTCACGGCGATATTCAATTAGATCAGATAAAGCGCGAGCATTTGAACCAGTTCGATGAGGCTCTGAAGAAGTTGCCTCCTGCGGTTGGTGAGCATCGGCGTCTAACGCTCCAACAATCGATTAAGAGGGGTCGGAAAGACGGAAAAGCGCCCATCGGCCTCAAGAGTCGGGAAACTGCCCTTTTCCACATGAAGAGTTTGACCGCTTACGCCGTTGATAGGCTGGGCGCGCTGCCCGCAGACCCATTTGCCGGATACACGACAGACAAGCCGAAGCAGCGAGCAAGTGAGCGGAAAGAAAAGTCCCGAACGCCATTCACGCCTGAACAGGTAGGCAAGATCATCAGCTATACGCGCGCAACCTTTGATCGATCTACCTTGGACCACTGGATACCACTCATAGCAGCGTACACCGGCGCTCGTCAGGAAGAGCTAGGGCAACTCACCATTGATGATGTCGTGCTGATCGGCAATCACTGGTGTATCCGTATCACCGATCTGGACCCGGATCAGAAAGTCAAAAATTACCATAGCCTTCGAACCGTCCCCGTGCCGGACGCATTGGTTCAAGCTGGTTTCCTTGACTACGTTGCGGAGCGCCGGGAGGTGGGCGGGCGCATGTTGTGGTTGGAGAATTACACTGACAAACGCAAGCGGACACGAACCCAAGAAGTCAGCACGGACAAGCGCGGGCGGTTCATGACCAACTACGGTCACCGCTTTGCAAGGAAGGTCCGTAACCCACTCAACTTGACTGATGATGGAATGACCTTCCATAGTCTGCGCCATAGCTGGGCCGATGCAGCCCGTCGTGCGAAGATTGACCCGGAAATTCGCCGAATGATAGCAGGGCGGTTAGAAGATGCTGACCCGACCGAAGCGGAATACGGTGGTGATGATCTGCTTGCCGAAAAGTTGGAAGCACTGAACGAGGTGGCGAAGTTTGTGGCTCCTAACCCGCGTTAGCGGGCGTCAGAGTCGTCCCTATCATCATCCGGTCCCGCTTCCTGATCCTGACGCAGGATCGGAAATCCCTTTTCATCCAGCCCGAGTTCTTGCCGCCGCTTGAGAACCTTTGGGTAATGCATGCCGGTCGGATGTCCGGGACTCTTCATTTCGTAAGCCATGTGTTTTCCTTATCCGTTTGATTGAAGCGCTTTCTGCGCCGCTGCCAGACCTTCCGCCGCCATCTGCTTCTGAGACTTTCGGAAGCTATCAGCGTCGGGGGTTTGGATGTGGTAGATCGGGCGAAAATCAATTGTGTTTCCACCGCCTGCGCCTTCTGCGCGGCCCAGATCGACCGGAATCTTGCGACCCTTGCTGAGCGGTACCACCGCCTCGTTGGGGTGTAGCACGGCAGGGATACCGGACGTGTTCGCTGTGCCTTCCGAGAAGTGAGGCGCATGGCGGAATGCCGAGATAGGCGCGACCGTCTGAGCGGGTGCATCGGTGCTATAGCCGCCTTCCGCCAATGAGCCAACGAAAGCACCAATCAAGCTGCCAAGACCTCCGCCGCCACCTTCATCACCACCGAGAAGCCCGCCAAACAACTCTTTCACAGCGAGCTTAGCAGCAAGCTGGGTCATCGTGGCCAAGATCGAGTCCGCCAACCGTTCAAAACTGAATTCGCCTGTCTTGGCAAAGCTGGAAATCTCGTTGCTCAGACTATCGAGAATTTCGGTTTGGATCTTGTCAGCCGCTTCCTGATAGGAAGGGACAGCGTTCATCCAACCAGCCGCGCCACTGTTGGCGGCATTTCGCATTTCCGTTGCCGTTTTTTGTGCGGCGTCGATCTGGCGAATGAGCGCTTCAGTGGTCTTGTCCACAGATGAACCCATTGAGGCCTGAGCCTCAGCCATCAGTCGAGCGGCTTCGACGGTCTGGAATTGCCCGGAGGCGACAAGTTCAAGTTCAAGCTTCTCAGCCTGCAAACCGACAAGCCGATCCTTCAAGCTCTTGTTCAAGGCCTCGATAGCCTGCTGTTCTTCGGACAGTGCGGCACGCCGTCCCCCGCCACCGCTGGACTTGGTCAACTGATCAATCAGATCACTTACTGAGGTGTAGTTCTGGTCCGCCTGATAGTTCGAACCGGACAGTCGCCCGCCATCGCCGAATGCGCGCGGGTCCTGACCCCTACCGCCGTATTCTTTGGAAGATTGCGCGTTGCTCAAGGAAGCTGCGGCATCCACAGCAATTCCTAGATTCCGCGCAAGAGTGGCAGCGGCCTGTGATGCGCTGGCAATCGTCCCAATCATATTTGCCGATGCAACGCCGTTCGCCGCCTCCCATGCGCCCATGAGTTCGGTCTTCATGGACTCCGATACATCAAGGGTGCGGGTAGTCTCGGCAAACGCGGCGCGTTCGGCCCGAATGCGCGCTTCTGCCACCTGAACGGAGTCACGCCCATACGTTGCGATAAGCCGGTTCATCTCAGCCTGCTGACGCAGGCCAGTCAGCAATTCCTGCGCAGACGCGGTCGCTTTCTGAGCCTCAATCCGAGATCGGGCGTAACCCTCATTCATACGAGCAATCTTGTCAGCGGCCTTGTCTGTTTCGGTGCCGATTTCTGCGACCTGTAGGGCTACCAGAAGGGCCTCTCGCTGCACGTTCAGTAGTTTTTCGGGGATTGCTTCGACTGATCCAAACACCCGCACAAACGCTTCATTTAGCGAGTTCGCCGCCGCGACCTTTGCCTGCATGGTGTCTGCTGTTGCGAGGCCCTCAAGCGATCTGACAACTGTCGCGGCTTGGGCATCGGTCAGCGCCAACGACTCCTTGAGGTTTAGGAACGTGGCTTCGATCTGAGGCACCACGGCGTCGGCATAGGTCAGGGTTGTGCGGGACAGCCCGCCGAAACGCTTAGTCAGGTCGTCAACAGCCGCGTCAGCGGCGCGGATTGCGTCGAGTCGTCCAATGGTGGCAAGGGCGGCATTTACGGACCCGGCCTGTGCGCCGAACACACCGAACTTGGCGCTTAGCTCGCTGGTGGTCTGCGATGCAGCGTCAGCGTACGCGCGATATGTGGAAACAGCGGTTGAAAGATCGGTTAGCCGGTCTTCAAAGCTCTTAGTCTCTTCCCCGGCGTCCAACGCGCTCATTGCCCATTGCGTCAGCGCTGCACCGCCCGCAATGATCCCGATCGTCGCCAAGGAAACCGGGTTAATCATGCTCATGAAACCGGAGCGAAGCGTTGCAAGAATAGACGCTCTATCGCCCATCTGATTCAGCATCTGGGAAATCTGAGTACCCTGTTGGGCAGCCAGAATAAGTGGGGATTGCCCGGATGCCAGCATAACCCCGATATCGTTGAACTGCGCCGCCATATAGGCCGTCTCGTGCCCGCTGACGCGGGCCTTGCCGGAATACACGTCTGCTGCGTTGCTTGCCGCCATAAGACTTGCTGCGGCTTGTTCGCGGGCAGCAGCGGCCCGCTGAGCACTCAGCACACCGGCGTCTTCTAGTTGCTGTACTTCGGCTAGTGACTGCTCGTATGCGCGAGAAGTGGCGAACAGGCTATCGTGCTTAGCCCGAAGCGTTTCAAGGTTGGCAGAACGGCGCGCAGCCGCGTTAGCGGCGGTCTCTTGAGCATTCGCTGACGCGATGGTTTCGGCGCGCAGACGTTCCGCTTCCCGTGCCGTTCGGTTCAGTTCGCTAGCTAGGTCGGAATACCCTGCGCGGGCCTCCCTGACATCGAGTCCCGTCGTGGCATTGGTCAGGCCTGCGCGCAGGCGTTCGAGCCCGTCTTCAAGCCGTGCCAAACCTGCCGTGTCGCCAATGGAAAGGAGGCGATCACGTAGGCGGCTGGCTTGATCCGTGCTGACACGTAGGGCGTTGGAACTTTGGACAGCCAAGGTCCGAATACGTTCTGCCGCGCGGTCGGTTGCGGTGCCTAGCTTCTCAGTTTCGGTACGTGCCCGCGTTAGCGGTTTCACATCGATCTGGGGATTGATTTTGCTCAGTTTGGTGAACGCGCCTGTACTATCCCGCCCAAGATCGCGAACAGCCCGCTTTACGGCTTCCACCGCTGCTTTAAATCTACGTGCGCCGGATTCAGCAGCGGTGGCGTTGATCTTCAAACGCAATTCGTGCGTTTCGCTCATTTGCTCAGTTCTTTCTAGGTCTGTTCTGAAAAGGGTTGGCCTCGGCAGCAACGGCCATGCAGACCCGCCGTTGCTGCCGAGGCCAAGTCGTGCGGGGCAAAAAAGAAAAGCACCGCGCCTACTGACTGTGGAGATATCAGTATTTTATCACACAAGTTGTGCGCAGCAAAATATTTGGAACTATCGGTCGAACAATTACGAGGTCAGCCTGGACACTGCTCTGCCCAACAGACACCCCCCTTAGGAACGTATTTTACAGAGTAAATATTTTTGGCGATTGACTGGTAGTCTACTTCGTCGTCGTTCCCGATTTGATCATAATTCCACGTTCGAGGAGCTTTGGCCATCCTGCAGCCCCATTCAACGAAACCGAACCTAGGTAAGATATAATCTCCTCCACCAATTGTTAGAATAATATCTATTTGGGTAGGGCCATGATCACGTGGGCTTCCGAGATTGTTGTGAAGAGGAAGACCAAGTCCATAAATCAAGTATTTGAACCAGTATCGGTTGTAACGAGACCAGTACGTCCCGCTCTCATGTCTTCTAAAGTGTGAAACTACGAACTGAAATTCCTCCTGAACGAGTTTCGTTTCCCCATTTCCACCTGTTTCGGTCCTCCACGCCATTCTATCATCGGAATAGAATGATCTGGAAAACTCATGCTGATCTCTAGCCGGGTCCAGAGGGTCGAGAGGGGTTGCGGGTGGGGCTCCAACTGAAAGCATCGTTACTTCAAGTGGATTTGCGTAGGTCCAAAATTTCCCAATTTTCGGTGTGTATGACTCACCCGGTCCCGGTCCAAACGCCATTGCAACTATCTCCTAATCAAAATTCATCAATATGGCTTAGAGTAACACAAAATGGGCCCTTCTGAGATTTGTGATTCAAGAAGTTGTATTAATGGGTTGCATTGGGCCGCTGAGGCAGCGACTGAGGGTCGAATTCACCCCACCCCTAGTGCCCCTTTGGGTCCCCGGTACAATATCCGGGGCTATTTCTGATCTGCACCGCTAACGCGGCGACGACGAACAACGACAAAACAGCTTCTATGTCGTGTTATGACCCTGCCCGTGTTATGCTGACCAGCCGGATACGGGCGGGGAAGTGCTTAATAAGGTCGATTATGTTAAATTCTATTTTTGGAATTATTTAGATTTGCGCATTGTTTTCAATGACTTGCGCAAAGACATGATTCTCCGCTGACTTTACGGAAATGCGCGCAATATTATTACTCAATCAACTGCCGCGTAACGCATTGAATTCGCACAATTATCCTTATTTTTCTGAATTTCACCGTCCCCGCGTTAGCGGGGAGGTTGTTGGTCATGCCGATTTCACAAACGTATATACTTTGCATATGCAACTTGAGAAAGTTGGTGTGCGCCGCGTCAGCGGCGACTATTCGGGGATTTCTAGGTATCCAACATGTCCCATTCTTCGCCTAACACCCATCTGATCGCGGACAGCTTTCCATTTATCATTCCCCAGTCAAAGTCATCCCAAGGACCTAGGTTCTCTTCACCCACTTCATCCTCTGTCCTTTGAGCGGCATCCAAAGCAGTTTTCCAAAGTGATTCAAGGATTTGATCCGACTGGTGCGGCGAGTTTGCATACTCGCTTTCAGAGACCACGCGGCGAGTTCCATTTTCGATGTGATAACGCAGGTTCATATGTCGATTGTACCAAACTTGCTTGAACAACAAGTTTTCAACTTCGATGAGTTCACTTAGAGACCGAAATTCTGGCGTAAGCCCCTGTTCTAGGTCGAAAATATCTTGGAATCCCGGCGCTTGGTCCTCCACAAACTTTGCAATGTCGACGATGAACTTTGATTTCTCACCAAATGCATACCGAAGGTCCGGATGTGGAAGCCGATTGTCCCCATTGTGCTCACTGAAGTCTTTGTAGTTCGTGGTGGCAAAGCCAAATGCAATGTGGTCTCGTTCTACCTGCGTTCTCAATTCGTCGTAGACTTCAAATATTACAGCATCGGCAATACTGTTCCGGTCACGATGGCATGGTGCCTGCTTATCGAGCGCTCGATGCGCAGCGCGCGCTTTGTGAAACACTGTGGTTTCAACTTGGATGTTCTCGGAATGATCAATCAATTCTTCTACTTGTTCGACAATATTCGGAACTCCACCGGTAACTGATGTGAAGTCAATTCCGTGAATTGTATCGATGACTTCCTGCTGAGATTCAGCGTCCACAAAAGACGGCAACGCACTTTTGAGTGTCTTCAGAGTCGATTGCACTGACTTGGTTGACTCTGCCAACACCCGCTCCTTGTTCCTAGCGAACTCTTCTCTAACGATATCTGGAACAATTATCTCAAGCTGAGCGTTGTCACACATTTCGTACAAAGCGCGAACTAAGGGGGCTGCTCTGTAGCTTCTCGCCAATTCAAGCCAAATACAGGTGTCAATCAGAACCCTGTGCAACGTTACTGCCATTGGAATACCTCGTTAAGATCAGCAGTCTGGAAGAATGACAGCCCAGAAAACTATCTGTTCCTGATAGCAAATCACCATTCTAATCCTTGTCCGTCGTCAGGGATTTTGGGACAGATGTCGGCCTGAGCTAAGAGAGGATCTGGCGCATCTGGTTGGATTGATTATGCGGCGGATTTGC
>NZ_JBQFPE010000027.1:0-8288 GCF_056534225.1 Ruegeria sp. E1
CGTGAAACGCTGGAAACATGACAATTATCTGATGCCAAATCAGTCATTCATTCCGAGCACAAGACGTCGTCGGAACGTATGAAGAGGGGTGAACTGAGCTACTCCTAAATGCTTGAACAGGTTTTCACGTAGATCAAGCAATTCTTTGCTCCTGCTGACCGGGGTTGGTTTGTTTTTTGTCAGCCAATAGACTACGGCTGGCGGTCTGCCGCCAAGGGCGGAATGGGAGCGCTTAGGGTTGTAAAACTTGATCCATTTGCCGACACCGGCCTTGGCTTGTGATCCGGTCTCCCAGGCGCGCAGGTAGACGCATTCGTATTTCAAGGACCGCCAGTGCCACTCTACAAAGAAGTTGTCAAGGAAACGGCCCTTGCCATCCATCGAGATCCGGACGCCGGATCGCCGCAGGCGGTCTGTCCGGGTGAAGGACGTAAACTGTGATCCCTGATCAGCGTCCATGATCTCAGGTGGGCTGAAGCGGTGGATCGCCTTGTTCAGCGCATCGACGCAAAAGTCAGCCTCTAACGTGTTCGAGATATGCCAGGCCAGCACGTTGTGTGTCTCCCAATCCATGATGGCGACCAGCACAGAAAGCCCCTACGCATCGGCAGATTAGTAATATCAGCCGCCCAAACCTAATTGGTTCGCGTCACCATCTGGCCTAACAGTAGGTATGGGTATATTTTGCACCCCTTCGCCGCCTTGCTGGTGTTGGGCTTCTGGTAGATCGGCATCAGGCCCATCAACCGCATCAATCGCCTGATCTGCTTCTCGATCACCAGATGGTTATCGTTGCGCAGGTGTCACGTCATCTGCCGGACGCCGAAAAACGGTGTCTCCGGGAACTGCTCGTCGATCTAACGCATTAGCATCAGGCTCAGCGCCGTCTCGCTCTTCGGTGTATAGTAGAACGATGACCGTGAGATCGACAGCAGCTTGCATTGCTTGCCAATCGGAAGATCCGAATTGGTCGACTCGCCCATCTTCCACCTTACTTGCCGGTCCACGGTTTGAGCTTTCGTGACAAAAAAGTTGGCTACGACCAGTTCGCAGATCTTCGCTTGCAGTTCCTTGACTTGCTCCTCGTCAATCTGAGAGGCTTTCTTGCCCCCGCACTCAAATACACCGGACGCACCTTCCAAGCGCGCCCGCTTCCGGCTGTGGATCATCGTCGGGTGAACGCCAAACCTGCTGGCAAGATCGGACACCGTCTGGTCACCCTTCTTCGCTTCAAGTGCCACCTTTGCCTTGAACTCAGGCGAATGGTTCTGCCGTTTCGGCATCTCTGATCTCCTCCTCGTGGAAGATCCACAGACAACAGATCATAGCTTAGGTCGGTGGCCGAATTTTGAGGGGGAGCTCAATCGGAATTGCCGCCGCTTGTCGGTAGATTTTCCGCCCTTTTGATCGCGCGGACGGGCTGGATGCGCCTGGCGATTTCATCATCGCTGCTGGGCGTTGTTCCCAATTTCGCTGTGCGGTCTTTCTTCGTCGTAGTATCTACGCCAAGCTGAGCAGCCTCATCTGACTGGTCCAATTTGACTGTTAGTGCATCATCGGCCTGTAATCCATCTGGATGATGGTTTTGGGCGCTGGCAGGAACGCCCATCCACGAAACCGCTAGACCTTCGATCAGTGCGCATCACCAAACACAGGCGCCAATACTACAAGAACGTTTCCAATCATTGTCACTAAAGCCGACATAGGCTTCTTGAATTTGAAGATATCCGCACCTTCTCTGCCGCTGTACGATCGACAGTCTATGGGTGATCAAACCAATGGAGGACTGAAACCTAAAATCTGGGAAAATTTGGCTTCGATTTGAACACACTTCGACAAGTTTCCAATTCGCAGCTTGCAAAAACAGCTCGCATCTCACAACCATTCATCAATTAATTGCGACTCTCGTTAAACGCTTGATAATGGAGTTTTTGGCCTAAGTGACAAAATCCAAAGGATTATGATGCGCGCAATCGTATTGTTTTTTTCGCTAGTCTTGTTGGCGTTTGCCGGAACTGTTCAAGCTCAAAGCGTCATCCCTCTTTCCGAAAAAGGCGGACTGTACGCAGCCTATGTGGTTCCGAGAGATGACTTCGAGCGTGTAGACGTGCAGTTAATTGTTCTTTCGGGGGCGTATGATGATCCGGATCCATCCGGTACAGCTCATCTAACTGAGCATCTGGCTGCATTTTCAGCAGACGCCACCATACTCAGAAAGCCTCGAGAGCGAGACATCTATGCATCGACGCATAACGTATCGACGGTGTACACGAATTCCGGCATACCTTCTGACATAGAAATGTTGTTGCGGCTGTCCCGGGCTGTTCTTGAAACGCCATCGCTGCCAGCAGGATTTGCAGAAAGCGAAGTTGATATTGTTCAGAGGGAAACACTGTTACGCGAAAGACAGTCTCCGCACCGCTGGCTGCAAAGAATTGCGCTTCAAAATCTCTATGGCACTCTGCGCGGTCGTGCAAACAATACCATCGATGACCTTCCGAAACTGAATATTGAAAAGGCGTTTCAGTTTCACCAAGTGCACTACGCGCCGTCCAATGTGACGTTAATTGTGTCGGGAAAGATTGAACCTGACAAAGCCGAGGAACTCGTTGCTCTTATTTTTGGGGATACAGAATCTTCTGAGTCTCCCAAGAAACCCTGGTTAGATCACAAACCAGATCCCGAGCTCAGGTTTATCGAACGCCTTAAATCAGACAAGCTGACGCATGATACAATCCAGCTTGCGAAATTCGTGGACTTCGAAGATCGGTCAACCAGTATCGATATGCAGGGCGCATTTTTTATCGCCAGCGATATTTTGAACGAAAGGCTTTACAAGGCCCTCTACTATCAGGATGAGCGTGTTTTCGGCGTCAATGCCGACTGGTTTTTTGCCAAGAATGCTGATCTTGAGCTTACCATAGATATGCAACTGATGCCCGGCTTCAGCCTGGAAGCGGCGCACAACTATCTAACCGAGACACTGGTCAATTTGCTGAACGAACCGATCACCAGGTATGAAATAAATCAAGCGCGACAGAAGCAGGTCGTTGCAGCCCAGAATGCCGCGCGCCGACCTGTTGCGTTTCTATCATTCCTGATGAATGTGGCTTCTGATGGCTTTCCCCCTGTGACACCAACAGTATTTGTCGACATTCTGAACGATACGACGGAACAGGAGGTTATTGATTTTGCCAAAACTGCTATCACGCCATCGGCCACTTCTGTCGTGTTGGTCGAAAAAACAGAATAACATGCAAATACTCAAAGACCATTTCCTTTCGGCTCTCATCATGGTTCTCAGCCTGCTGTCGGCACAGCACGTCCGAGCGGAATTGATAGCAACGACAGGCGATGCGAATATCGCTTATCTAAAGCCTTTGAAGAACGGTATTTCAGAACTCACCTTGGTCTGGTCGATTGATCGACCAACGATAGACCGGGTGGCTGCATTGCGTGCTGGTCTCTCAAGCGTCGTTTCAGGAGGAACATCAAGCCGCTCGTCACACAAAATTGCTGAATTCAAGCAGTTGAAGGGAATCAGGCATTACGTCGAAGCAAACCGCCATAGTCTTATGCTCACTACCTCGGCGCCAAACGAAGTCTTTCCAGAGACCATCATCCACCTTGAAAATCTCTTGCTTGAGCCGGAGTACTCGGATGGCTGGTATGCAAGAGAGCTGCAGTATTCGAGCCCAATCACGTCTACCAGGAGCAGAAGGCCAGAACATGTCCTGAATGAAGTGGCGGATTTTCTGGAGTACGACCCTGGGGAGGCGGAAACCGAGATTGAGGGTATCGAATTTCGTTTTGGCCAGCCTATTCAGGCAATCCTAAGATCTGGAGATCCAGAAGTTGAACACCGAACCCTTCGACTGATCAACAAGCTTCCCCGTATGAAGGGAAAGTGGAAGTTGCCTTTCGCGAAATGGTCCGAAGCGTTGATTGGCACGAATGATGAGGCCTTCACCCTTCCGACGGGTGTTATTCACTTTGCCGATCCCGCCTCCACTGAGATGCTGATCCTTTTCGTCAAAGCTGAAGAGTTTGAAGAGGAAACCGACCAGATTGGTACAAATGTCTTGCTGGATTACATCGGCGCCAACCAAGGATCCGAGATGTTTCGTATTATCCGCCAGGAAATGCGCGCGGCTTACGATCCACGTTCAGACTTCGTTGTCTTGGGAAAGAAAAAAGCAATTATCTCACTAAGCGCGACAGTTGAGGCGAAATGGTGGCCTGAGATATATGGTAAAATAAGGGACATCTACCAGAGCGTCCGCAGCGGGAAAATTGAACAAGAAGGTTTGAGCATTCAGTTCGATCAATTGGACCGAACTTACTATCGCGATTTTTTCACAGAGCCTGTCTGGGGAACGAGGCTATACCTGCGTGAGTATCCCGAGGGCACTGACGGCAACATCGAAATACCGCTATTCGGTGCGATGCAAACACTGTCGTTAGAGGAAACGGCAGCAAACTCTCATGAACTTTTACCACCTTTAGAGGATTTCCTTCTAATTCTGATCGGAGGAGGAAGCTCGCCTTCGAACATCTTGCAGTCAAACGGTTACTGTTCTCTACCCAAAAACACCCCGCTGAGGTTCTGCCTTGATGTGCTTTCGAATGCTGAAAACCTTTAGATGAAATTCAATACAATTGTGGTTCAAGCTTTTGTCGAATCAAATTCGGTTCCCAGCCGGCGTGTTTTTTAGTTCATCCTGATTGGGAGTGTTATTTCATTTAGAAGCCACTCTTCACCGATATTCTTGGTCGTTTTGGCGCATTATCCTTCACCGCCATATTCAACGCTCTCTGTGCAATTTGGAACATGCACATTTGCGGCGACGTGTTTCCTCAGCGATAGCACCAGATAACCGCGTTACCCATCGGTTTAGGGTCAGGACCCATTGAATTCTACGGGGTTGCGTGATTCACGGTTCGAAAAACGAGCGGTGAACATGTCTGATCTGTTTTGGCTGACCGATGCCCAGATGGCGCGTCTTGAGCCCATCTTCACAAAGTCTCACGGCAAACCCCACGTAGATGACCGGCGGGTGTTGAGAGCGATAGTCTTCATTAATCGCAATGGTTTGCGCTAGCACGATGCGCCGAAGGAATACGGCCCGCACAAGACGCTCTACAACCGCTGGAAACGTTGGCGCGACAAGGGCATCTTCGCCCGGATGTTGGTCGAATTGGCCGCTGAGCACGGCGAAGATAAGACCGTGATGATAGATGCGACTTAATCATCCCGCCTGCGTTGTATTCTCGTCCTTCAAAGGAATTTGCGACAGAACCGCCGAAAAGGTCGGTTCATACCGCGGCCTCAAGCCGATCACCGTAGGAGGCACGGCAGATATAACCAGGTATTGATTGGTGTTACACCTCACGATCCCGCATTGTAACGCGAATTGCCGGGTGTAGACCGGCTGCGAATGCGGCAGTTGAAGGTGAAGGTGTGATACCGCTCAGTGTATCAGTTTTTGGATTCTGGCTGGCCACCGCTTCGGCTTTGAGCGTACAGCCCGCAATGGCTCAGCCCGACGTTCTGATCCTGGGGGACAGCCAGATTTCCTTCGGGGCAGGCAAAGAGTACCTGCGCTTCTTCGATGAACTGACCGAGCGATGCGAGATGACGCCTCAACGCAAAAAGGCGATTAGCAAACTGGGCAACCGCGAGGCTGCCGCAATCGGCGTCCGCTCGACCTCGTTGCAGTCCTGGACAACACACAATGGGGCCGCAAAGGGCGCGATCTGCGATGTCGATAAGAAATTCGGGGTCAATGCCGGGGCCTACGGAATTGATGGCAACCCCGACCGAGTGTTCATTCAGATCGGCAAGGGCAACGCTTATCAGTTCTGCAAACCCAAACAGACTGCGTTTCAGGCAATGTTTGAGCGCGGGCATTACAGCCCCGAATTGCTTGTCCTGACCTTTCTGGGTAATTCAGCCAACCGCTGGGCCAATTCGCCCGAGTTGGCCCAACAGGATGCCCGCCGCACGCTCGACCAGATCCCGGACGATATTCCGTGCGTCTTCATCTCAAGCGTGCCGGTCTATCTGAAAAAAACCAACGACAAACGGATGAAGGCCCAGACCACAATCGCCCGCGCCTTGCGGCAGGCGGGCACGCAATGTGTCGTGGTTGAAGGGTTCAACCGCAAGACACGCGCCGCGATCGAAGGCAAATCCGCCTATTTCCGGCGTAACAACGCGGGCAAGGTCAAGGATCCGCATCATCCAAGCCGGTCAGCGGTTCGGGAATTCCTTGACATCAACACGGCCGAAATCTGCAACGCGGTATTTTCGGCCCTGAAGTAGGCGCAAAAACTGCAGGGGGGATATGCAGGTGTTCAAAAAGATAGTCGCAACTATTTGCGCCTTGGCCTTCACCATTCCGGGGGCCAACGCAGAGGGATTCACCTCGCCGGAGATCCTGATTATCGGGGACAGCCAGATATCCTTTGGGTCGGGCCCGGCTTTTCTGGAGTTTTTCAGCGATATCAAGGATCACTGTCACCCTAATGCCCGGCAGAAAAAGCACCTTGAACGCCTTGGGGAAATGCGGGTCGGGGTGATTGGTGTCCGGTCCAGCTCCATCGACTCGTGGACCGCGCGGTCCGGGCGGTCAAAGGACACGATCTGCAAGGTGGATCCGAAATGGAACGTGAACGCCGGCACGTATGGATTCGTAAACACGACTGGCAACAAGTATGTGCAGATCGGCAAGGGGAAGGAGTATCAGTTCTGCGCGGCCAAAACCTCACCGCTGGAAGAGATGTTGCGAGACGGCTACTATGATCCCAAACTGATCTTGATGTCCTTTCTCGGAAATTCGGCCAAGCGGTGGGCCAA
Source organism: Ruegeria sp. E1 (assembly GCF_056534225.1). Taxonomy (NCBI): domain Bacteria; kingdom Pseudomonadati; phylum Pseudomonadota; class Alphaproteobacteria; order Rhodobacterales; family Roseobacteraceae; genus Ruegeria; species Ruegeria sp. E1. The sequence goes on from NZ_JBQFPE010000027.1 coordinate 6,860, forward strand.
CAACCCCGAAGCCGCTATCCGGGATGTTGAACGCCTGCAGGCGCAACTGCCCCCCGATCTGCCCTGCATTTTCATGACCACCGCGCCTGCCTACAAGAAGAAGATCGTCGATCTGCGTCTGCGGGCGCAAAAGAACCTGATGGATGCGTTCAAGGTAACGGGATTGCGGTGTACGTTCGTACCGGGAGCCACGCCTGAAACGGTTGCGGCCAACCAGGGCAGCAAGCATTACTTCCGCGTGAACAAGAAGGGCATGGTTAAGGACCCCTACCATCCGAACGAGGCGGCTGCCAAAAACTTCTTTGCGCTGGAAATGGACCAGATATGTTCGGCCATTTTCGACCAGATCGAGCCAACCGAGGAACAGAGCTAGTCCTCTGATCAACCTGTTCACCTGCGCGGCAGGACGGCGGCCAGAATGACCGCCCACCCAAGGATGCCTTGGCCGTGGGCGCTCAGGTTCTGTTCATACGAGAAAAACAGCATCTCCAGTGGTCTAAGAGGGTCGCGGGGCGGCCAGATCACCCATCGTAGAGGCAGGTCGGGAATGACCATCCGGTAGTACATGTAATAGATTTGCGGCGATAGCCACACAAACAGCCAGAACAGCGCAAGCGCCCCTGAAAACCGCGCCCAGAGCGGGAAACGGCGCAAGGCGCGGCGTGCCAGAAGTACCATCAGCAGAAACAGGACAGCGCTCAGTAACGCCAGCCCGACCTGTCCCCAACCTGACAAATCAAAGAAGGAATCCTGACGGTACAAATCTGCCCTCCCCACATGCTGGATAAAACGACAAAAACCGCCCACATCAGCGGGCGGTTTTCCAAAGTGTGCAAGCGGGCGCTTAACTTAGCGGGGCCACCGCCAGGATCACGGTGAACTTCTCGCAGTAGATATAAAGCTCGTTGTACTTGCTTGTGTCGATACCGGCCGGGATTTTGAACGAGGCCTCGCCTTTCTTGACGGTCAGCTTGTCGTGGATCTTCGAGCCCTTGGCATAGGTCTCACCATTGCCGAAACCGATCTTGATGTCCGGCGGGTTCTTGCCGGGATCAAAGACGTAATCGTTTTTGAGCGTGACGGTATCGCCAGTTACCGAGACCGTTCCCTTCACGTTATAACCGCGACGCCCGGACAGACTGCCGGTGCGGGTCTTGTCCCCGGCTAATGCAGCAGGCGCTCCGACCGAGAGTGCGGCTGCCGAAGCAAGCCCCAGCTTTACGAATTGGCGGCGTTTGATCATCATGTCGACTGTCCTATCCAAATCTGAGATGGAAAGATGCTGAACAGACTAAGGGCGCGCTGCCAACTCACATCGCGTCGAGGGAATTTGAGACTCTGAAACAAATGAGTTCTGCTACAAACTCTCTCGCCATCCATCAGGCGAACCGCGGTTCAGATAGTGCGCTCATGCAGGACAGGATTGGAC
>NZ_JBQFPE010000028.1:0-8149 GCF_056534225.1 Ruegeria sp. E1
GCGACAACGTCGGCTTCACCGTCGAGCTGATCGCGCCCATCGCGATGGAAGACGGCCTGCGCTTCGCCATCCGCGAAGGCGGCCGCACCGTCGGCGCCGGTGTTGTGTCGAAGATTATCGAGTAAGGCGCGCTTGTCGCGCCTGGTTGCGGCAGGCGATTTTCCAAAGGAAAATCTGCCGAGAGCAACTCGGAGAGGAAATTAGAAAGGGCGTCCCACGGGACGCCCTTTTTCGATTCTACTGCGATGGATTGGAAAGTGTTTTATCCGAAATCTGCGCATATATACGCATTCACAACGTAGAAAAATCGATGTGGAGATATAGAAGTTCTCGACCGTCTTCGCTGAAAGTTGCTCGCACGCCCATTCCATAAGGGACGGCCCTTCGAATGCGGGATAGATTGCCAGACGTTGGAAAGCGCGGCCCGTTTCTCTTAATTGACCAACTTCCATCGACTCTTAGTGTACCATCTCGGTTTTGGTATGGTTTGTCGGAACTGAATGTTTCGCTTACCCGAAAGCCTTGTGCCTCTAACCATGTTGTGGCGTCGGCTACTCCGCCCCATTCACGGAGCAATCTGAACATGCAAACCTGTGCGTCTCCGTTGGTTGAAATCATATCCCAATCCATTCGCAGCAAATCTGCGTGGGTTCCTGCATCGGCCCCGGTTTCAAGGCAGGATTGTGTGTCTGGGAACCTGTATGATGCACGCACAACATCACTGTTTATTCTGTTCGCAAATCGCAGGCGGAACTCCGGCTGACCTGAATTTAGTGGCAGTATTGAAAAAATTAGTGCCGTGACAAGTGATTTGAGAAAGTAGCAAAATACGCCAAGAAGTAAGATCGCAAATGCCTTCTGCCGAAGGCTGGCATTCCGGAATCCCTGCGGCGGCCAGAAATACTCTTGCTTGATCTTTGGACTTTTCATCCACCGAAGCGTCATCAATCCCAGTGAAGCCAGAACTAGGAATGCACCCAGCAAAATGTAGGAAAACCCCATGGGTGCGCTCAGAAGCAGTGCTATTGTAAGCAAGGCAGACCAAGTTGGCACCGACCCGTTTGGTTGAATAAATCTCGGCCGAAGGCAGAGGGCGAGAACCGAACCTGAAAGAAACAGAAGTGACGCCAATCCAAACAACAGCGTCAGCAAAAAAAGCTGTATCGCGATCGCGTAGGTATAATGAACGTTAGGATCGTCGCTAAACAGGTGCGCAATATCAAACGCGCCCATGTGCAACTGAGCGGAGAGCACTAGGGCATTAGTTAACAAAGTTGGCGTCAATGTGTAGGGCTTCCCACTGGTTTAAAAAAGCAAATGCGCATAGATTTGTCAGATATTTAGCGCCAATGACGCCTCAGATTAGAGTGATTTTCAAGTCCGGTATTCCCAACCAGATTGTGAAACTCCCAATGCGTCCTTCCGATGGTGTTTTCGGTTTGGCATTAATTTCTCAGCTGCCGTACTAGCGAGAATCATCTTCCCCCTTGCCAAACCCCACTAACCCCACTAATACGCGCGAGTTCTCAACAAGAACGTCAAGGCGGGGTGATTCCCGCCTTTTGGGTTCGATGAGGGTTGGCGATGCGCGTCTGTCCTCCTCTCAACCTCAACGCCTGATAAAAGGCTGTATCTATGCAAAGCCAAAATATCCGTATTCGGCTGAAGGCATTTGACTATCGCGTTCTGGATGCCAGCACGCAAGAGATCGTCAACACTGCCAAGCGGACCGGCGCGAACGTGCGCGGCCCGATCCCGCTGCCGAACAAGATTGAGAAGTTCACGGTTCTCCGTGGCCCTCACGTTGACAAGAAATCCCGCGACCAGTTCGAGATCCGTACGCACAAGCGCCTCTTGGACATCGTTGATCCGACCCCCCAGACCGTTGACGCGCTGATGAAGCTCGACCTCGCTGCTGGTGTGGATGTCGAGATCAAGCTGCAGTCGTAAGATCGGAGGGTATGAGAATGCGCTCTGGTATTATCGCAAAAAAAGTTGGCATGACCCGCCTGTTCATGGAAGACGGCAAGCAGATCCCTGTGACCGTTCTTCACCTGGACAACCTGCAGGTTGTTGCACAGCGCACCGCTGACAAAGACGGCTACACCGCCGTTCAGCTGGGCGCCGGTGCCGCCAAGGCAAAACGCACCTCGAAGGCCATGCGCGGTCACTATGCCGCTGCCAAGGTCGAGCCCAAGCGTAAGCTGGCCGAGTTCCGCGTCTCCGAAGATGGCCTGATCGATGTGGGCGCCGAGATTTCGGCAGAACACTTCCTGGAAGGTCAGAAAGTTGACGTTTCGGGTACCTCGATCGGTAAAGGCTTTGCCGGTGCGATGAAGCGCTGGAACTTTGGTGGTCTGCGCGCCTCGCACGGTGTTTCGATCAGCCACCGTTCGCACGGTTCGACCGGTCAGTGTCAGGACCCGGGCAAGGTGTTCAAAGGCAAGAAGATGGCCGGTCACATGGGTGCTGCCCGTGTTACCACCCAGAACCTGGAAGTCGTCAAAACCGACGCCGACCGTGGTCTGGTCTTCATCAAAGGCGCCGTTCCCGGACCGAAATCGGGCTGGGTCACCGTCAAGGACGCCGTCAAGAAGAAAGCACCGGAAGGCCTGCCTTTCCCGGCTGCTGTGAAATCGGCTGCAACCGAAGCACCTGCGGAAGAAGCGCCCGCGGAAGGTGGTGAAGCATGAAACTTGATGTAATCAAACTGGACGGCGGCAAAGCTGGCGACATCGAGCTGGATGCGGACCTGTTCGGCCTCGAGCCGCGTGCGGACATCCTGCACCGTGTGGTCCGTTGGCAGCGCAACAACGCGCAAGCTGGCACCCACAAGGTGAAGACTCGTTCGGAAACCAGCTACTCGACCAAGAAGATCTATCGCCAGAAGGGCACCGGTGGCGCACGCCATGGTGACCGCAACGCGCCGATCTTCCGTGGTGGTGGTATCTACAAAGGCCCCGTCGTGCGTTCGCACGGCCACGACCTGCCGAAAAAGTTCCGCAAGCTTGGCCTGCGCCACGCTCTGTCGGCAAAAGCCAAGGCAGGTGAGCTGGTTGTGATCGAGAACGCCGAAGCCGAAGGCAAGACCGCCGCTCTGGCCAAACAGGTTGCAAACCTGGGCTGGAAACGCGCTCTGGTCATCGACGGCGCGACCGTGAACGAAGGGTTCCTGAAAGCGTCGAAGAACATCGAAGGTCTGGATATCCTGCCGTCGATGGGCGCAAACGTCTATGACATCCTCAAGCGTGACACCCTGGTGCTCACCAAAGCGGCTGTCGAAGCACTGGAGGCTCGTCTGAAATGAGCGCGAAGGCAGAACACTACGACGTGATCCGCAAGCCGGTCATCACCGAAAAGTCGACCATGGCGTCCGAAAACGGCGCGGTTGTCTTTGAAGTGGCGATCGACAGCAACAAGCCGCAGATCAAAGAGGCCGTTGAGGCGCTGTTTGGTGTGAAGGTCAAGGCGGTGAACACCACCGTGACCAAAGGCAAGGTCAAGCGGTTCCGCGGCCAACTGGGCCGTCGGAAAGACGTCAAAAAAGCATATGTGACCCTGGAAGAGGGCAACACCATCGACGTGAGCACCGGTCTCTGATCGGTTCCGTTTTTGGAGACAGATAAAGGCCCCCGCGAAAGCGGGGGTTTTTTTTGACCTCCGGGATAGGTTAACCGTGTTGGTGAAGAAATAGCCTGATGAGGTGCAGAAAATTAACCTACAAGGTTTACATTCTCAACCTCCGATGTTATATCATGAAAACTCAATGAGGAGCGAACCAATGACAACGACTGAAATTGGAAAGGAGCTGCGGAAACTACGAATTGATGAGGGTGAACGTCTTCTGGATATGTCTAAGCGACTTGAAAAATCCTCTGCGTTCATCTCTGCCGTCGAGCGCGGCAGCAAGAGCCCGCCCTCTGGCTTCGAAGATCTTGTAATTTCTGTTTATCATCTTGTCGGAGATGCTGCCCAAGCGCTTCGCAAGGCGGCAGACAGGTCACGCAAGTCTTTTACAGTTGAGGCCAACTCGCCACTTGCCCGCGACACAGCCGGCTTAATGGCGCGCCGGATGGATTCACTATCCGAGGACGAGCTCAAGAGCATCTTCGAAATCCTCAGCAAGAAGGACGAACCATGACTCAGGCTAACGACTTTATTGTACCTCCCCGCAGTTGGCCGGAGATTGGCGGTATTGCTGACAACCTCCGGCACAACTTGGGGCTCGCCAATGAGCCCCACTTGCCAGTGATCGAATTGATTGAGCAAGTCCTTGATCAAAAGCTTGAACTGCTTCGATTGGAAGTGGGGGATCGAGCCGAGATGTGTGGCGCAGAGGGTTTGACCTGCCCCAATGGCGATTTCATCATGCTGCGGGATGATGTCTATGAAGGTGTTTGGGCTGGTCAGGCCCGCCCTCGGTTTACGACTGCGCACGAACTCGGTCACTGGGTAATGCACACGAATATTTCGATGGCCCGCTCGCAGCGAGGTGACGGCACTCCGCACTTTCGGCTCGCCGAACCACAAGCCAATCAATTTGCCGCGGAAATTCTGATGCCCGAGCAGTTCATTACGGCGATGGATCAGGAAGACGATCTTATTAGGCGTTTCAATGTTTCTTGGGATGCCGCGCGCAACCGCCTTCGATACCTGCATAAGAAAGGGAGGTTGTAACGAAAGAAGGCTCAGGTTGCAGCCCGAGCCTCCAAACGAATTCTGTATCGTGCTAACCGGGGCTTGACGATGCAGTGCCTCCCGAAAGCGCAAATCAGTCTCGTAGCAGGGCCGATTGTTAGCGCACTTCGGGTCAAATGGCAAGATACGCCCCGATGAAGGACGGTGTGATGACGAAGCGTTCACTCACTCCTCCACCCGGTTACCGGTACGTGTTCCGCCCTTGGCGGACCTGTCCAAAGACCGGGCAGCGGCTCTACGCGAAAGCGTTTGGGCTGAGGGCGTGGCCGATTCTCCTTCCGGAGTAGGTCACCGAAAGAGAATTTGGTGGGCGAGTCGTCGCCCTCCATTCATATCAACTTGCCAAAAAGGAATGAAAAAATGGCTCGTAAAACCTTTAAGATTGGTCGCAGCGCAAAGACTGGTCGCTTCACAACTGTCAAACGTGCGCAAACAAAAAAGTCCACTCACGTGGTCGAGACTATCAAGAAGAAAAAGTGAGGGCGCAGTAGGGTTTTGGTTGTGCTATTCGTCTTTTGGTGGGCCGAGAATTCTTGATCCCCCTATAGACACCCACCCCCAACACTGCTAAACGCACCCAATCTTGCGGCCTCGGATTCGTTCCGGGGCCTCTGATATTTGTAACCGGGGACCTTCGGGGCCCTTCACCTCGGGCACCTACGGGGGCCTATCACATAGCAGGGAAACCCCCTGCACTTGCTAAACGGAAGACAGAAAGCATGGCACTCAAGTCGTACAAGCCGACGACGCCGGGCCAGCGCGGGCTGGTGCTGATCGACCGTTCGGAGCTTTGGAAAGGACGTCCGGTCAAGTCTCTCACTGAGGGTTTGACCAAATCGGGCGGCCGGAACAACACCGGACGGATCACTTCACGCCGCCGCGGCGGTGGCGCAAAGCGTCTCTACCGGATCGTTGACTTCAAACGGAATAAATTTGATGTCGCGGCAACCGTCGAGCGGATCGAATATGACCCGAACCGGACCGCATTCATCGCACTGGTAAAATACGAAGACGGCGAGCAGGCATATATCTTGGCTCCGCAGCGTCTGGCTGTTGGTGACAAAGTCGTGGCATCCGCCAAGGCCGACATCAAGCCGGGCAACGCAATGCCGTTCTCGGGCATGCCCATCGGTACCATCGTCCACAACATCGAGATGAAGCCCGGCAAAGGCGGTCAGATCGCACGTGCGGCCGGTACTTACGCTCAGTTCGTTGGTCGCGATGGCGGCTACGCTCAGATCCGTCTGAGCTCGGGCGAGCTGCGCATGGTCCGTCAGGAATGCATGGCCACCGTTGGTGCCGTGTCCAACCCCGACAACAGCAACCAGAACCTCGGTAAAGCCGGTCGTATGCGCCACAAGGGCGTTCGTCCGTCGGTTCGTGGTGTTGCAATGAACCCGATCGATCACCCGCACGGTGGTGGTGAAGGTCGTACCTCGGGTGGCCGTACACCGGTTACGCCGTGGGGTAAGGACACCAAGGGTAAGCGTACCCGCAACAAGAACAAAGCGTCCCAGAAGCTGATCATCCGCTCGCGGCACGCCAAGAAGAAGGGACGTTAATCTATGTCTCGCTCTGTTTGGAAGGGTCCTTTCGTCGATGCTTACGTGCTGAAAAAAGCCGAAGCAGCGCGCGAGTCGGGCCGCAACGAAGTCATCAAAATCTGGTCGCGTCGTTCCACCATTCTGCCCCAGTTCGTGGGTCTGACCTTTGGTGTGTACAACGGCCAGAAACATATCCCCGTCAACGTCTCGGAAGACATGATCGGTCAGAAGTTCGGTGAATACTCGCCGACCCGTACCTATTATGGCCACGCCGCAGACAAAAAAGCGAAGCGGAAGTAAGTCATGGGCAAGGAAAAGAACCCCCGCCGCGTGGCTGAAAACGAAGCAATGGCGAAAACCCGTATGCTTCGCACCAGCCCGCAGAAACTGAACCTGGTTGCGCAAATGATCCGCGGCAAGAAAGTCGAGAAGGCTCTGACCGACCTGACTTTCTCGAACAAGCGTGTCGCGCAGGACGTCAAAAAGTGCCTGCAGTCCGCAATCGCCAACGCCGAGAACAACCACAACCTGGACGTTGACGAACTGATCGTCGCCGAAGCCTGGGTTGGCAAGAACCTGGTCATGAAGCGCGGTCGCCCGCGGGCCCGTGGCCGTTTCGGGAAAATCCTGAAGCCGTTCTCGGAGATCACCATCAAGGTGCGTCAAGTTGAGGAGCAAGCCTAATGGGTCATAAAGTCAATCCGATCGGCATGCGCCTGCAGGTCAACCGCACCTGGGACAGCCGCTGGTACGCCGACACCAAGGACTACGGTGATCTTCTGCTGGAAGACCTCAAGATCCGTGAGTTCATCAACAAAGAGTGCAAGCAGGCCGGTGTTGCCCGTGTGATCATCGAACGTCCGCACAAAAAGTGCCGCGTCACGATCCACACGGCTCGTCCCGGTGTCATCATCGGCAAGAAAGGTGCAGACATCGAAGTTCTGCGCAAAAAGCTTGCGCGTATGACCGACAGCGAACTGCACCTGAACATTGTCGAAGTGCGCAAGCCCGAGCTTGACGCGCAGCTGGTTGCCGAGTCCATCGCTCAGCAGCTGGAGCGCCGCGTCTCGTTCCGCCGCGCGATGAAGCGGTCGGTTCAGAACGCCATGCGTATGGGCGCCTTGGGTATCCGGGTGAACGTCGCTGGTCGTCTGGGCGGCGCCGAAATCGCACGGACCGAGTGGTACCGCGAAGGCCGCGTGCCTCTGCACACCCTGCGTGCCGACATCGATTACGCACATGCCGAAGCGATGACCCCCTACGGGATCATCGGGATCAAGGTCTGGATCTTCAAAGGTGAGATCATGGAGCACGATCCGCAGGCACGTGACCGTAAAGCACAGGAACTCCAGGACGGCCCTGCACCTCGTGGTGCTGGTGGCGGTCGTCGCTAAGGAGGGAAAGATATGCTTCAACCAAAGCGTACTAAATTCCGCAAGATGCACAAAGGCCGGATCAAGGGTCTCGCCAAAGGCGGCTCTGATCTGAACTTTGGCACCTACGGCCTGAAAGCTCTTGAGCCTGAGCGTGTAACCGCACGCCAGATCGAAGCTGCTCGTCGTGCCATGACGCGTCACATGAAGCGTCAGGGCCGCGTCTGGATCCGCATCTTCCCCGACACTCCGGTCACGGCCAAGCCGATCGAAGTTCGTATGGGTAAAGGTAAAGGTTCGGTCGATCGCTGGGCCTGCAAGGTCAAGCCTGGCCGCGTGATGTTCGAGATCGACGGCGTCAATGACGACATCGCCCGCGAGGCCCTGCGCCTGGCCGCGATGAAGCTGCCGATCAAGACCCGCGTCGTGATCCGCGAAGACTGGTAAGGCGGCGGGGTAAAACCCCACCCTACGATTTGAAGCCCCCGTCGGGACACCGGCGGGGGTTTTTTTATGATGGGGGCTCTGCCCCCG
>NZ_JBQFPE010000029.1:0-7416 GCF_056534225.1 Ruegeria sp. E1
CTAGTTTCTCTTTGCCCTCGCCGATACTGCCGTACCGGGCCACCAGAAATTGCCCCAATTTTTTTGTTGCCAATTCACTTTCACCATCTGTTTCGTAGGCCTTGAGGATGCCGAGCAATAAGTCTTTAGTCTCCGCATCATAGACGTCCATCGACCCTTCTCTCAGTCGGTCTGCCCTATCGTGTCGAGTCTTGGGGGTGTTTGTGAAAAGGATGTAGCTGAGGACATCAAACAAATCGCTCTCTGGGGCATCAACTAACCGTCGAATGTCGTCGAGCCTGTCTTGATCGTATCCTCGGTCAGACAGTTGTCCGAGAAAGTGTTCGCGGTTGTCAGGATCGCTCCACACCGCTCGCAGATGGTCTTCATCTGCAACAATCCCAGAAAGATCACCAAACAGCCTCTTCAAGAACTCCGCCGCAGAGATCGGCTTGCCCTCTGGGCTCCAATAGGTCGTGGCCGCGATGTATTGGATATTGCGAACTGTCCCATCCGAGAGCGCGACTTGGATCTTCTCTCGGGGGAGGTCATCCGCATCTTCACCGTTTTCTGGTGGTTCGCCTTCATCTACCGGGGGTTCGCTCGGTGGAACACAAGGACCTCGGGGCGCTTCAGGTTCAAGCGGTTCGCCATCCCACTCAGGATCGTTGAAGTTCTCATGGGCCTTTACGAAATCCCAGATGGTAAAGAAGTCTTTGCCTTCAAAGGTCCGTGTCCCCCGACCGATGATCTGCTTAAACTCGATCATTGAGCGAATTGGGCGCATCAGAACGATATGGCGGATGTTCCTCGCATCGACGCCCGTCGAGAGCTTCTGCGACGTGGTCAGAACAGTCGGTATCGTTTTGTCGTTGTCTTGGAAGTCACGTAGGTGCTGTTCACCAACTGCACCGTCATCAGCGGTCACGCGGTGGCAGTAGTTTGGGTTGGTGCTGTTCTTGACCTGATTGATGAGGTCGCGGACCAGCGCAGCATGATCCTGCGTTGCACAGAACACCAAAGTCTTTTGTCGCTGGTCGATCTGCCTCATGAACTCTTGCACTCGGCTTAGCTCACGTTCTTCAATGACTATTCGGGTGTTGAAGTCGCCCTCAGTGAACGCTTCGCCCGCCTCGATGTCTCCAGCAATAACATCGTCAGAACCATCATAGACATATTCATCAATGGTACTTGCCATCTGACGCACCTTGAAAGGCGTCAGGAAGCCGTCCTCGATACCGTCCCGCAGTGCGTAGGTAAAAGCCGGTTCGCCGAAGTAAGCGTAGGTGTCGGCGTTGTGCTTGCGCTTGGGAGTAGCTGTGAGACCAAGCTGTGCGGCTGGCTCAAAATACTCCAGCAGGTGACGCCATTCGCTCTGGTCGTTAGCACCGCCTCGGTGGCACTCATCAATTACGATGAAGTCGAAGAAGTCCGGGGAGTAGTCTTTGTACACCGGCTCGCCCTCACCCGTCATGAAGGTCTGAAAGATGGTGAAGAACAGGCTCGCGTTCTTCGGAGGCTTACCACCGTTCTTGCGGATCGTGTCGGGGTCTATGCGAGTAACCGCATCGTTCGGGAACGCCGAGAATGCGTTGTAAGCCTGATCGGCGAGAATATTCCTGTCTGCTAGGAACAGGATACGCGGTCGCCTGACCGGCTTACCTGACAGGTTCCACTTTGCCTGAAACAGTTTCCAAGCGATCTGGAAGGCTATGGACGTCTTTCCCGTTCCGGTTGCCAGCGTCAACAATATGCGCTTGTCGCCAATTGCCAGAGCCTCCAGAGCCGCAGTAATCGCGTTGTGCTGATAGTAACGCAGTTCCCACTTACCGCCGTCTGTCTCGAATTCCACTGCTCCGAAGCGTTCCCGCCAATCATTCTGAGCTGTGAATGTACGATCCCAGAGTTCATCTGGTGACGGGAACGGGAGAGTTAAATCGCCCTCGGCTCCCGTCGTCATATCGATCTGGTACCAGTTCAATCCGTTGGACGCATAGGCGAACCTCGATCCAAGCCGAGAAGCGTAGTCTTTGGCCTGACCAACACCGTTGCGGTGGCTTACGCCCGCCCGTTTGGCTTCGAGTACCGCCAGTTTTTGACCCTTGTGGATCAACACGTAGTCAGCCGACAGACCGCGTCCGCGAGTGCCACCAGATTGAATGCGACCCGGGCAAATGACTTCTCTACGAATGCGAGAACCGTTCTGCCCCCAGCCAGCAGCGGCGAGGACGGGGTCGATGCGTTCCGCACGGGTATCGGCTTCTGTCTCGTCGTAAAGGCTCATGCGACCCCCAAGAGAGGTTCAGTGCTGGCAGTTGCTCGGATCAACTCATCCTTCAGCTCGTAGATAGAGCGTACGACTTGGCAGACGGATGCAGCAGCTTCGGGGGTGTCTGCGTACCTGTTCGCATGAGCAAGATTATCTCTAAGCTCCCTGATGGCTTTGAACCGCGCATCGTGGGCGTTGCGGGTTGCTGTCACCAATCCACCCTTCAGGAGTAGAACGGCCTTGTCTGTAATCTGCGTGAAAGTAATCTCGCTTACAAACCCATCTCTTTTTTGTGCCATGAGTATCTCGTCCTGCAGCTTCTGACGACGACCATCGGAGAGATGCGACATCCAGTCGTCAGAGTTCGGCCATCGGCTTTCAATCGCAAGAGACATGGCCATCTCAAGGCTGGTGACCAACGCAAACAGTGCAGCACGGACAGGTAGTTGTTGAATGTCTGACAGACTGACAAGGCCTGAGACACCCTCGCCGGAAACCACGAGTTTGGTAGACACATCGTCGGCGTTGCGGATGAAATCGAAGATGCTGGCGTCAGCCCCAATCACTATCTCCTCTGACAAGGGCAAATAGTCGTCACGAACGCCTCCTTCCGGTGCGGCGTTTTGGAACCAGCGTTCAGCATTGTAGAGACCGATCACACGTTCCTTGTCGTCGACTACAGGCAGATAACTGAAGTTCAATGGATTAGCGTTAGTGACTTCGGCCGCAGATTGCGACGGGCGGCAGACAAGAAAGTCTTTTCTAGGAACCATGATCAACCCAACGGTCAGGCTGCCTTGAACTCTTTGGAGCTTATCGAGGCTAGCGTCATGGTTTGATGCCCAGCTCATGTCAGTTCGCCCGCGAAGGCGTTTTGCAGTAGGGACTGGCGGAGATCATCTAAGTCATCGAGCTGGTCTCGGCACCGATCCACAAGCCTTTGAGCATAGATCCGGAGTGCACCCAGTTCGTCGAGTACTCGCCTCTGTTCGGGACGATCTGGGTAGTGGACAGAAAAACCTGCAAGAAGCGTTTGGTTCAGGTTGCTGATGTTCGCACCACCGCCACCTGCAGTGAGCTTCGCCCTTGCTTCACGGGTTTTCATGAACTCGCAAAGGTATGCTGGGCTAAGTTCTTCTGTTTTTAGCCTGATGCGAATAGTGAAACCGGAAAAAGAAACAGGCTCTTCAAGCTCTGGCAGAACCATAGTTCGACCAATGAGTTCACGATTTCCGTTAGATCGTACCGCGAGCAAGTCACCCGCTTGAAGGCAGTCTGCCTCGGAGAGATCACCGTCCACAGTGACGCTCGAGAGTTCATTCAAAGGAACCTCGAAGTTGTCTTTGAAATCACCGACCCCCACGACTTTGACTTCCGCACCGCTGCTCGTCCGCTTGAAATTAAGGCCGTTCCGAAAATCAGCCATCTCTCCAAGAGCTTTAACACTGCCATCAGTAGCTGCGATTGCACTGAAGCGCCGAGAGATCATCTCAGCCAATAACTCACGCGCATTCTGCAGATTAACCTCAGCGTTCTCCCGAGCGCGAGCCAGGCCCGCGAAGGCCTCGTCTAGAACCGCAACGATCCGCCGTTGTTCTTCAAGGGGTGGAACAGGAATGGCACGTGCTTCCATTGAACGCTTGGAAACATGGATCATCGTTGCACCCGCGCCTTGTTCATCCTTGATACGTTCTTTGTCCCAATCAAAGAAATAGAACAGATAGTCCCTCAGAACTTGTTCAGAGGGGACTACTTTCCAGATGTGATAGTGATAGATAACCTTGCCACCGTTCCAGATACGCGGGCCAAAAGACGCTGACCAAGCGTATAGTAGGTCTCCGTTATCGCAGTACTTATTTTCATCCAACTCCAGATCAGAATAGTACCAGTGATTGTTCGTAAAGAAATTGCCAACTCGAAGCACTGGGTAACGTCCAGACTCAAGAAGCTCCGGCTTCTTGTACGCGCGACCGTTGAGAAGACTGCAGACTTCTCCAAGTTGCATTGTTTGCCAACCCGACTTTACCAGATCCTTCACAGCATCCCCCGGATGTTTTCAAGAATCTTGGCTGTCTCTGCATCCCGCGCCAACATGTCTGCAATGATGTCTTCGGGGGACCGCAGAGGAGCCTCCTCAGGTGCATTGGGGTTGTTCACTGAGAGATCATACGTCTCTTCGTCCAGATCGGCTCGTTTCACGATCCAGCTTTGAGGTCCGTTGGGTCGTGTCTTCTGCAGCTCCACAAACTCAGCAAGATCGTCATCGTTTAACGGTTTGGTTTTACCCAAGCTGCGACCGGGATCGAGCTGATAGAACCAGATGTCTCTTGTGGGTGCGCCCTTCTCGAAGAACAGCACCACCGTCTTCACACCAGCACCCTGAAACGTCCCTTGCGGACAGTCGAGGATAGTATGCAACTCAGCCGCTTCTAGCAGCTCCTTGCGCAAGGCTATCGAGGCGTTGTCGGTGTTGCTGAGGAAGGTGTTCTTGATGACAACTGCCGCCTTGCCACCAGCTCGCAGCTTGCGAATGAAGTGTTGCAGGAAGAGGTATGCTGTCTCACCAGTACGGATCGGAAAGTTCTGCTGCACCTCCCGTCGCTCTCCGCCCCCGAAAGGAGGATTTGCGAGGATTATGTCGTGCCGGTCCTTCTCTTGGATATCCATCACGTTTTCATTGAGCGTGTTGGAGTGGATGAGGTTGGGTGCCTCGATCCCATGAAGGACCATGTTCATGATGCCGATGACGTAGGCGAGACCCTTCTTCTCCTGTCCGTAGAAGGTATCGGTCTGCAGAGTCTCGAAGTCGGACGCCGACAGTTTGTCAGTGCGCATGTAGTCATAGGCTTCACAAAGGAAGCCAGCGGAGCCTACAGCACCGTCATAGATCGTCTCTCCGATTTTGGGATCAGTTACCTTGATCATTGCCCGAATGAGTGGGCGAGGGGTGTAGTATTCGCCTCCATTGCGACCTGCATTACCCATGCGACGGATGCGGGTTTCATAGAGCTCTGAGAGTTCGTGGCGCTGGGCTTGGGTGTTGAATGACAAGCCGTCTATTGCCTCCAGCACGTCTCGGAGGATGTACCCGGAGCGAAACTTGTTGCGAAGCTCGGTGAACACCTCACCGATCTTGTACTGGATAGTTTGAGGGCCTGTAGCGGACTGACGGAAGGCCGCGAGATACGGGAAAAGCTCCTGATCGACGAACTTGATCAGGTCATCGCCAATACGGGCACTGTTGTGGTCGAACTCTCCGTTGACTTTGGGGGCTGCCCAGTTGTCCCAGCGATAGTCGCCGTCGATAATGGGTGCGTATTTTTCGCCATCAAGTTCGGCCCGGTCGCGGCGCTCGCTTTCCAGATCGTGCAAATACTTGAGGAATAATACCCAAGATGTCTGCTCTACGTAGTCCAGTTCGTTGGCGATACCATCTTCGGCGCGGAGGTCCCGCTCGATCTTGTTGAACGCGTTCTCGTACATGTTTTCCTGCTCATTTTGTTATCGGCACAGTTCCACTTGAGGGTGCAAAGATCAACCGCATTCAAGTCGGGTTGCGACGACATTATTTCCAAGCGGCGAGCCATCTGGAACGCTGTCTCAAAAAAGGTCGGCACAGGTACAGAGATTTGCATCGTATCTTACCAGCAATAATGCCTGGCGTGGCTTCCCCCGCCGTGGCAGCGAGGGTCGCATGACTAAGCGGCGACCGCGTCACCAATAGAAACACCCCAATTTGCAGTGACAAACCGAGAGGCTTCTTGAGGTAAAGTTGGATATGCTCTGGATCCTCGGTAGTTGTAGACCTTACTCCCTTCCTTGGCTTTCAGGAGGTACAAGTTGGTCAGAATTTCTTTGACACTTTTGTCGCCATTTCGCGCTCGGTCAATCAGACCTTCTAGGTAGGCTGGGCGGTCTGCAGGAGGCATCCCGTAGTAGGTTTTGCAAAGGATCATATGGAGGTTAAACAGTTCGTCCTCTCGACGGCGCTTCGTTGGTGAAGTTGTACGGTTTTCGGGAACGCCTCCTCGTGATGAGGCTTTGCGGCAAGTCGCGTTGCAGAACTTTGCTGATGAGCGTTGCGCATAGAAAGACGCCCCGCACTGGTGGCAGGTTATTGATATCATGGGCTGTCCTATTGGAGTTAGCGTGACGCCACTATAGAGAGAGGACCTGAATGTTGAGACACAGGCCAGCGCATTACGTCACTAGTGTTTAGGGAGTTCATCTGGATACATTCATCAGGCAACTACCTGATGTTCAGACCAGATGAGATAGACCAAGGATAAGGTTGTAGAGGGTGGACCACCTTCCAATGATCGCAATTCAATCTAGCTAGATGCCATTATCGAGAGACACCCTGAGGGGCTTGTCTCAGGATTTACTCGATGACGATACTAGCATGTCGTTGTTCAACGATGTTGTGATGACCACTTACATCGTTTTGCTCAAGGCAGATCTGTCATCTGCGTTTGCTACTTTTGGCTAGTAAGATTTGACGGATTATTTGCAACAAATACCCGCCTACGCTTGGTCTCGACCTTTGGGTAGGGTCTCTTCTTGGTCGGACCTATTTCGACCTTAATGGGTTTTGTCGTCACAGTTGCTTTATCAGTCTTGGAAGCTGGTCGGCATTCTTCGACCTTCTGTCTTGTATCCTCACCGTCGTCGTTGACCTCATGGCAGGTGACCACGTTTTGCTCAGATGCCTTTCGGTACGCGTAACGCTCTTTGGCCAACGCTCGTCTATCATGATCTCGTTCCAACCGGTCCTGCCATTTGGCTTCTATGAGGACCCTGAGGTCGTCATCAGAAAGATGTCGAAGATGCTCCTGATTACGATGCCAACGTAGAGAGCGTTGCATGCGCTCTTCGTGTTTGACCGATACCGCAGCGGCTTCGGCCTTGCGTTTGTTGTGAGCTAAAACTCGACAGCTATCGGAGCAGTACTGGGAGGTCTTTCTGAACGGCGTGTATCTACTCTTGCAATGCTTGCAGCTCTTACGTGCCTTTGGCTTTGCCGTTTTGGTGCTAGTTGCGTCAGCGGCCATCTACTTGATCTCTGGGTTGGAGCTAGAATTTAGCGTATTGTTGTACTCATAGGTCGGGCGTAATTGAATTATATTTATTTTCAAGTATTTGAGGGAGTTGCCAAATTAACGCTAAGA
>NZ_JBQFPE010000030.1:0-2500 GCF_056534225.1 Ruegeria sp. E1
CTAGGTTTGGCGGTGACCTACTCTCCCGGGGCTTAAGCCCAAGTACCATTGGCGCGGCAGTGCTTAACTTCCGGGTTCGGGATGGGACCGGGTGTTTCACTTGCGCTATGACCACCAAACCGAGGAAAAGCCCATGTCGACTTTCCTGCGTTGCAGGAAAGCGACGAGGTGGCAGGCAGCGTATTCGCTTGCGAATGCGCGGTGCCACTCGGTTGTTCATCAGATCAACGTTGTCCAACTCAAGGTCGGTGTATGCTTTTGGTCTTGTCTTTCCATTACTGGATCAAATCAAGCCTATCGGGCGATTAGTACCGGTCAACTGAACGCATTACTGCGCTTACATCTCCGGCCTATTGACGTGGTGGTCTTCCACGGCCCTCAGGGAGACCTTGTTTTGAGGGGGGCTTCCCGCTTAGATGCCTTCAGCGGTTATCCTGTCCGATCATAGCTACCCAGCACTGCCGTTGGCACGACAACTGGTCCACCAGTGGATCGTTCACCCCGGTCCTCTCGTACTAGGGGCAACTCCTCTCAAGTCTCCTACACCCACGGCAGATAGGGACCGAACTGTCTCACGACGTTCTAAACCCAGCTCACGTACCTCTTTAAACGGCGAACAGCCGTACCCTTGGGACCTGCTCCAGCCCCAGGATGAGATGAGCCGACATCGAGGTGCCAAACACTGCCGTCGATATGGACTCTTGGGCAGTATCAGCCTGTTATCCCCGGCGTACCTTTTATCCGTTGAGCGATGGCCCTTCCACTCGGGACCACCGGATCACTATGGCCGTCTTTCGACTCTGCTCGACTTGTCAGTCTTGCAGTCAGGCTGGCTTCTGCCATTGCACTCAACGAGCGATTTCCGACCGCTCTGAGCCAACCTTCGCGCGCCTCCGTTACGCTTTAGGAGGCGACCGCCCCAGTCAAACTACCCGCCACGCAGGGTCCCGGATCCGGATAACGGACCGCGGTTAGACATCAAGAGTGCGAAGGGTGGTATCTCAAGGGAGGCTCCACGGATACTTGCGTTTCCGCTTCAAAGCCTACCACCTATCCTGCACATCACAATCCTGATGCCAGTGCGAAGCTGTAGTAAAGGTGCACGGGGTCTTTCCGTCTAACCGCGGGAAGCCTGCATCTTGACAGGCAATTCAATTTCGCTGAGTCGATGTTGGAGACAGCGGGGAAGTCGTTACGCCATTCGTGCAGGTCGGAACTTACCCGACAAGGAATTTCGCTACCTTAGGACCGTTATAGTTACGGCCGCCGTTTACCTGGGCTTCAATTCAAGGCTCTCACCTCTCCTTTTAACCTTCAGGCACCGGGCAGGCGTCAGACCCTATACGTCGTCTTGCGACTTCGCAGAGCCCTGTGTTTTTAATAAACAGTCGCCACCCCCTGGTTTGTGCCCCCAGCCCCTAGTTGCCTAGGAACCGGGCCTCCTTCTCGCGAACTTACGGAGGTATTTTGCCGAGTTCCTTCAACATCGTTCTCTCAAGCGCCTTGGTATGCTCTACCAGTCCACCTGTGTCGGTTTAGGGTACGGTCTGATGGAGGGCTATTTCCAGGAACCACTCAGCAGCCCAATCAATCCGATAAGATTGAACTACATCCGTGATCCGTCACATCCTCCTGGCCTAGGAATATTAACCTAGTTCCCATCGCCTACGCCTTTCGGCCTCGGCTTAGGGGCCGGCTTACCCTGCTCAGATTAGCTTTAAGCAGGAACCCTTGGACTTTCGGCGAGAGTGTCTCTCACACTCTTTGTCGCTACTCATGTCATCATTCTCACTAGTGATCTCTCCACCGGATGGCTCACGCCCCGGCTTCATCGAAAGCTCCAAATATCCTCCAAGGCGTTCCGAAGAACGCTAAAGAGGATAGGAACTATGTCACACTACGCTCTGCTACCGATGCTTACGCATCCCTAGACTTCGGCTCATGGCTTGAGCCCCGTTACATCTTCGCCGCAGGACAACTTATTTAGACCAGTGAGCTGTTACGCTATCTTTAAAGGATGGCTGCTTCTAAGCCAACCTCCTGGTTGTTTTGGTCGTCCCACCTGCTTTCCCACTTAGCCATGAATTGGGGGCCTTAGTCGTAGGTCAGGGTTGTTTCCCTCTCCACTACGGACGTTAGCATCCGCAGTGTGTCTGCCATCTAGTACTCCCGGGTATTCGGAGTTTGGTTAGGATCAGTAAGCCTGTGGGGCCCCATTACCCATCCAGTGCTCTACCCCCCGGGGTATTCGGATGACGCTCTACCTAAATAGATTTCGCAGAGAACCAGCTATCTCCGAGTTTGATTGGCCTTTCACCCCTAGGCACAGCTCATCCCGATCCTTTTCAACGGATGTGGGTTCGGTCCTCCAGTAAGTGTTACCTTACCTTCAACCTGGCCATGCCTAGATCACTCGGTTTCGGGTCTGATCCCACGAACTCATGCGCCCTATTAAGACTCGCTTTCGCTACGCCTACACCTAACGGCTTAAGCTTGCTCG
>NZ_JBQFPE010000031.1:0-5592 GCF_056534225.1 Ruegeria sp. E1
AAGTGAAATCGGCCAAACGTAACCACCCGCCGTTACACACGCTTTTTTGAATCATCATTGGATCTGCGCACCAATCGTTTAATGCGCATATTTACACCATTATGATCACTTCAGATGAAACCCCGAAATATGAACGCGGACTTCGATTAGGCCCATGTGCGTTCCTCTTCAACCCAACCAAACAAACCTTCTTGAAACTGAGGGCTCCGCCTCGACGAGCCCAAGCACAAGCGCCAGATCGAGTCTGCGGTTCAGAAAGCGGTGGAGAGCCTCAAACGCCCCCTATTTTACCAGCCTAAACCTCAGCCTCAAACGCCCCCGGTTCAAGTTCTTCCCAAAACGCGAAAATCGCGGTTGCGTTCAGCCCCGACCTCCAGCCATGTGCGCGGAAATGTTCGCGATCCAGATCGTCGTTCAAGCTGGACAGAAACAGCCTCTTGTCTGCGTCGCGCTGGGTTGGGTTTCGCCGCGAAACCAACGCTTCGACAACGGCCAGTTTTCGCGCCCGTTCGCCGCGCTCTGCCGCACGAGCCTCATAGGCTTGATCCTCACGCGCCTGCACCGCATCCCGCCGGCGCGCCGCCTCGGCCACTTCGGGGCCGGGTTCGACCGGTGCGGGTTTGTCCGGGACTTTGTAATCGTCGCGCAACGCGGCGGACAGATATCCGATCGTCGATTTGACGTCCGCCTGCCGCTCGGTCATATAGTCAAGCTTTTGCTGCACATAGTCCTCGCCATGTTCGGCTATCCATTGCCGCGCCAGCCGGTCCGCGACCCCTTGTTTGCGCAGCATCTTGTAAACCGGAAGGTTGCGCACCCCGTCGCTGTCATCAATCTGGAACATTGCCATCTGCGGGTTCTCTCGGATCAGAAACCGAAGATCGGTGACCGCCCTGCCCTTTTTGCGAAACTCCGGCTCGATCACGATGTCCGAGCTTTTGTTCACCTCGGCCACCGCCGGTTTGATGATCTTGGCGTTCAGATGTTTGAAGCTGCTGTAATAGTCGCTGCCATCCACGCCCATCAGCTTACGAAAGACATCCAGTGTCCACCAGCCGGTCGATCCGGTGCGCACAAAACGATAGCAGTTCTCGTACAAGGCCAATCCATGCCCCGAACTGAAATTGCGCTGAATATGCACATTGATCAGCGCATAGATTTTCGGGTCGAACAGCTTTTGCGCCAGCGCGGGTGAATAGGCATATTCGCAGATGCCGCTCTTGAGCTTGGCAAAGCTGAGAAGCGACGACACCCCCCATTCCTGCCGCCCCTGTTCATCCAGCATATCCCATTCAGCTACGGTTTCCGCCAAAGCGCGCAGGCTGGACCGAAGCGTATCGAAATCGTTTGAGTTATAGCCCACCATCATTGCCAACGTTCGGGCATCGATCGTATGGGTCGTGGCCGAGGTTAGTGTGTCATATGCATTCAACAGCAGAACATTGGACAGCTTGCGCTGTAACAAAGTCAACTTGCCACTGATATGAATAGCGGCAACATTCTTTTTAACCGTCTCACGGCGCAATGCGCCTGAGAGCTGATCCATATCGACCTGGGGTTCTGGCATTGCCCTGCCTGACTGCTCGTTTGTATGAATGTGCCACGAAAGGTACCCGGATTTCAATCGTGTTAAGGTGCCCAAATACAGGATGCGCCGCCTCCCGTAGACAGGTACCTTAAGCGTAAGAATGAACCGCCAGAGACTTCAGCTGGGCCTTCAAGGTGCAATTGCATGATCCGAAACACATCGAACCAGGGTAAATTCAACCGTATTAGACTCCAATTAGGCGCCTTAGAGTCTTCCTGAGAATCGGGCCTCTTGGTCCTGTAGGCGGGTTCTGATGATCCCGGAAACAGGTGCCATTCATCCCGCATCCGGGTGCCTTTGAACCTGTATCCAGGCACTCAAATGAAGATAACAGTTTGTAATATAATAATAATCAATACACAAAGATTCTAAAGACTCTAAAGAATCCAAACTCTTTGTTGCTGTTTCTTCTATCGAATTTATGGGGTTTCGCGGCGAAACTGAATCTGAAAGCGATAAAAACCGGTGATTTTTGTGATCTAGGATAGCCGTGACAAACAATGTGCGGTAGATTGGAGAATATACGCTGATAAAGCGAACATTTTCTGAGGCATCGACAGTGAACAAACCAACGCAACCCAGCCTGCCCCCGTATCTGAATCTTGACCCCAAGGCCGCAGCCGATCGGTTGCCAGACCCTATCGGCACACAGCGATTCGCAAAAGCGGCTGCATTTTGTGCCAAAGGTCGTGATGATTTGGCCCGTCGTGGATACGCCCCGGATGGGGAAAAACGGCTGCGCAGGTTTTCCATATGGGAGATCACCAAATACCTCATCCCGGTCGCTCCGGCGCATCTGCGACGTGTGTTGAAAGGCAACCCGGATCTGCCGCAAGGCGAGGGTGAAGGCGGGTCCAAATGGTTTACTCTGGAAGAGGTTCTGGCGCTGCGCCAATATTTCGCGAGCGAAGGTGTCAGCACGAAAGAGTACTTGCCCTATCGCCCCGAGGGGCTCCCTGCCAAGGTGGTCTCGGTTGCCAATTTCAAGGGCGGCGTCGGCAAGACCAGCACCGCCGCGCATCTGGCCATGTCTGCCGCGTTGGACGGGTACAAGGTGCTGGTGATCGATCTGGACAGTCAGGGCTCCATGACCTCGATATTGGGCGGTAAGGTCGCTGATGAATGGCAAACTGTGTTCCCCTTGATCGCCAAGGACTACGCCCGCGCGGTACAGCAGGAAAACGCAGTTCGGGTGGCGGCGGATCAACCGGAAATTCCATTGGACGAAACTCTACGCGAGGCGTTGACCACCCTGCCCCGCGATGTGATCCAGAAAACCCACTGGCCCAATATCGACTTGATCGGCGCGCAGCTGAACCTCTACTGGGCCGAATTCCAGATCCCGGTCTGGCGCATGGGGTTGCGCAGCTGGCCCCTGTGGGATGGACTGACCAATTTTCTGAACGATGACGGCGTTCTGGATGACTATGACGTCATCTTTCTGGATACGCCCCCTGCCCTGGGATATCTTACCATCAACGCGCTGGCTGCCGCTGATATCCTGTTGGTCCCCCTTGGGGCGTCATTCCTTGAGTTTGACTCGACAGGCCGATTCTTTGACATGCTCTATTCGACTTTCGCCAGTATCGAAGATGGTGAAAACGCAGCGCAACGGGCGGCGGGTTTACCGGAAATGAAGTTCGAATGGGATGTAGTGCGCGCCATCATAACGCGCTTTGATGCCAGCCAGCAGACGGACATGGCCAACGTCATCCAAGCCTATTTCGGGGATTTCATGAACGCCTATCGTCAGGACTATACCGCGCTGGTCGGCCAGGCGGGTGAGCAGGTCAACGGTATTTACGAGGCGGATTACCGCGAGTTCAACCGCGAAACCTATGTGCGCGGTCGCGAAACATTCGACAGAACCTATGCCGAGTTCAAGGAGCTGTTGATCGGCTGTTGGTGGCGCGATGCGCAGATGGAGGAAAATGCAAATGGCTAAGCGCAGAAGATTGACCGCCCCCGATGCTTCGGAGTTGCAGGAGCTTGAAGCCGGTTTCGCGACGAAACCACAGACAAACCCGTTCGAGGCCAACGCCAAGGCCCCACCGATTGCGCAGGTTGCGGGTGAGGCCGCGGCCCTGGCGGGAATGGCCTCTGTCACCGACCGCGCCGCACTGGTGCAGGATCAGGGAGACGCCGAACGCTGGCGCGCCGCGCAGGGTGACGGGCTGGTGGTGCAGAAGGTGCAATTGGACCAGATCGAACCGGATTTTATTCGCCGCGACCGGATGGATGTGGAAGAAGAGGCGTTGGGGGAACTGATCGACTCGGTGCGTGTACACGGAATTCGCACGCCGATCGAAGTGACGAAATTGGCCGACGGCTATGGCCTGATCTCGGGCTACAGGCGTTACGAGGCCTGTCGGCGTCTGTCTGCTACTGACCCCCGTTTTGCCGAGATTCCTGCCTTTGTGCGCGACGCCGGGGCCGGGCAGGGGGCCTATGTTTCGATGGTTGAGGAAAACGAACTGCGTTCGAACCTCAGCCACTACGAAAGGGGGCGGATTGCCGTTCTGGCAGCAGGGCAGGGGGTATTCGCTTCGGTCGAACAGGCGGTCAACACATTGTTCTCAGCCGCGTCCAAGGCTAAGCGGTCCAAGGTACGCAGTTTTGCGATGGTGCACGAGGCTTTGGGGGATTTGCTTCAGTTTCCTACCGAACTGACCGAAAAAGCAGGCCTGCAATTGGCTGCTGGTTTGCGCAATGGCGCTCAGACGCAATTACGCGAGGTGCTGGATGGGGCCGAAGTGGAAGATGCCCGATCTGAATGGAAGCTTTTGGAACAGGCGATGAAAGCAACGCCTGAGAAACCACGTGACAAAGCCAGGGGAGGGCGCCCGCAAGAGGTTGAACGTATCGATCGATTGCCGCTACCACTTGGCGGCGCGTTGAGTGCTGAGGTTGCGGCAGATGAGGTGCGCATTCGGCTCGAGGGCCGCAGTCTGGACCGGGAAACTGTCGAGGCGCTTCTACAGCACCTTGCACATCAGATCGGGTAGTTTCGCCGCGAAACCCTAGGATGCACAATCAGATTGGTGGTTTGACAGGTTTTGTCGCCAATTTTTTGCAGGCATTGTTGGTTGAGCAGGAGAATGGATTATCCTGCCAATTGAGCGAACTGCTGAAACGGTCGGAGTCCGGACGTGAATTGGCCTTTGCGTATCATATTGACTAGCTCGATGCGTGCCAGGACAGATGCGGCTGAAGCGAAAGATTTGAGGCCCAGCATTGGACGGATCCTACGTTTGATAAATCGGTGATCCTGTTCGATAATATTTTAAAGGTATTTCCTTCGAACCATCTCGATCGTTACAGGGCACTCAAAGCGTCGGAGCATTTTGTTGATCGCATTGACGCCAGCTGTATTCGCTCCGCTCTTGTCTATGACGATCTTGCGCGGCAACCCGTTCGCCTCGAGCGCGCGGGCGAAGAAGCTCGTCGCAGCGGCCTTGTTTCGGCGCTTGGACAACATGAAGTCCAGTATTTTGCCGTATTTTTCGATGGCGCGATAAAGGTAAACCCACTCACCCTTAACTTTCACATAGGTCTCATCCATGCGCCACGAGCGATCTGTGGCGCGTTTGCGATACCTAGCAGCTTCAGCCACAAGACCGGCATACCGGCTGACCCAGCGGATCAATGTCGCGTGGTCAAGGTTAACGCTACGGTCAGCCATGATCTCTTCCATATCCCGAAATGACACGCTGTAGCGGAGAAAGAAGTAAACAGCATACAAGATCACTTCCTTCAGAAAATGCGCGCCCTTGAATGAGATCGTCATGGGCTGCTCCTGTCTTATCCGAGCACGCGCTATCAAAAGTACGCAACCTGACAGGTGGAAAAATTTGCGACAGAACCTCATTAATATATAGAAAGGAGCTATCATCAAAATAGTAGTGCTCAGAGATGCCAATTATTGCGCATTAAAAGGGTTCCGGTGCGAAACCATTACTCTTTCGAACCTCAGCACTTAACGGCTGACAACGATTTCCGAAGAG
>NZ_JBQFPE010000032.1:0-4438 GCF_056534225.1 Ruegeria sp. E1
GCGGCGTCTTCGTATTCTGACATGGGTGGGCATGTGCAGATGAGGTTTCGGTCTCCGTATGCGTTGTCGACGCGGTTGACGGGGGACCAGTATTTGTCGACGCCCATCGAGCCCGGAGGGAAGCAGGCCTGTTCGCGGCTGTAGGGCCGGTCCCAGTCGCCGACGAGATCGCGCACCGTGTGGGGGGCGTTTTTCAGCGGGTTGTTTTCCGCGTCGATCTTGCCGTCGATGATATCCTGCGCCTCGGCCCGGATGGACAGCATGGCCTCGCAAAAGCGGTCGAGCTCGTCCTTGGGTTCGGACTCGGTGGGTTCGACCATCAGGGTGCCGGCCACCGGCCAGCTCATCGTCGGGGCGTGGAAACCGCTGTCCACCAGCCGCTTGGCGACATCGTCCACGGTCACATGCGCCTCGGCGTCCAACGGGCGGGTGTCGAGGATGCATTCATGCGCCACACGGCCTGTTTCCGAGGTATAGAGGATCGGATAGGCCTCGCTCAGACGTGCGGCGATGTAGTTGGCGTTCAGGATCGCCACCTTGGTCGCCTGCGTCAGACCCGCGCCCCCCATCAGCAGCACATAGGCCCAGCTGACCGGCAGGATCGAGGGCGAGCCAAAGGGTGCTGCCGAGACCGGACCCACGGCGGTGCCGTATTCCGGGTGGCCAGGCAGGTGCTCTTCAAGGTGTGCCTTGACGCCGATCGGGCCCATGCCGGGGCCGCCACCGCCATGCGGGATGCAGAAGGTCTTGTGCAGGTTCAGGTGGCTGACATCGCCGCCGATGTCTCCCGGACGCGACAGGCCCACCATGGCGTTCATGTTGGCGCCGTCGATATAGACCTGACCGCCGTGATCATGGGTGATCTGGCAGACCTCCTGCACGGTGGTCTCAAAGACACCATGGGTCGAAGGATAGGTGATCATGCAACCGGCCAGATGGTCCGAGTGCTTTTCCGCCTTGGCGCGGAAATCGTTCAGATCGATATTGCCGTTCTCATCCGATTGCACCGGCACCACCTGCCAGCCCACCATCTGGGCCGAGGCCGGGTTGGTGCCGTGCGCCGAGGTCGGGATCAGGCAGACATTGCGGTGCCCTTCGCCGCGCGCGAAGTGATAGTTGCGGATGGTCAGCAGGCCTGCGTATTCGCCCTGCGCGCCCGAGTTGGGCTGCTGGGAGATCGCGTCATAGCCGGTGATCTGGCACAGCTTGTCGTTCAGATCGGCAATCATCTCGTGATAGCCCTGCGCCTGATCTTCGGGGCAGAACGGGTGCAGGTTGCCGAACTCGGGCCAGGTGACCGGGATCATCTCGATCGTGGCGTTCAGCTTCATGGTGCAGGACCCCAGCGGGATCATCGCCCGGTCCAGCGCCAGATCGCGGTCGGCCAGACGGCGCATATAGCGGGTCATTTCGGCCTCGGCCCGGTTCTTGTGGAAGATCTCGTGGGTCAGATAGGGCGTCTCGCGCAGGGCGTAATCCGGCAGGCGGTAGGCCACGTTCGAACTGTCGTCTTCCTTGTCGATGCCGAAGGCGCCCCAGACGGCCTCGATGGTCTCGGGCCGGGTCTGTTCGTCGAGGCTGATGCCCACGCGCGTGTCGCCCACCTTGCGCAGGTTGACGCCACGGGCGACAGCGGCCTCCATGACCGTTTTCTGCAGATGACCAACCTCAACCGTGATGGTGTCGAAGAAGACCTCTGGCTCGACCGAGAATCCGGCCTCTTCCAGACCGGCGGCCATGCGCGAGGTCTTGCGGTGCACCGATTGCGCAATGGCCTTGATGCCGTCGGGGCCATGGTACACGGCATACATCGAGGCAATGACGGCCAGCAGCGCCTGCGCGGTGCAGACGTTTGAATTCGCTTTCTCGCGGCGGATATGCTGCTCGCGGGTTTGCAGGGCGAGGCGGTAGGCTTTGTTGCCCCGACTGTCGATGCTGACACCGATGATCCGGCCCGGCATCGCGCGTTTCAGCTTGTCGGTGGTCGCCATGTAAGCCGCGTGCGGGCCACCATAGCCCATCGGCACGCCAAAGCGCTGGGTCGAGCCGATGGCGATATCCGCGCCCATCTCGCCGGGGGATTTCAGCAGCGCCAGCGACAGGATGTCAGCAGCGACGATGGCGATGGCTTTGTGCTCATGCAGGGCGGCAATTTCCTTGGTGAAGTCGCGCACGTGCCCGTGCGTGCCGGGGTACTGGAAAATCGCGCCAAAGACCGCACCTGCGTCGAGGCTGTCCGGGTCGGCCACCTGTACGTCGATGCCCAGAGGCTCGGCGCGGGTTTTGATCACCGCGATGGTTTGCGGGTGGCAATTCTTGTCCACAAAGAACGCCGCGTTGTTGGCCTTGGACCGCCCGCCGCGCTTGGCCATCGCCATCGCCTCGGCGGCTGCGGTGGCTTCGTCGAGCAGCGAGGCGTTGGCGACGTCCAGCCCGGTCAGGTCGCTGACCATGGTCTGGAAGTTCAACAGCGCCTCAAGCCGGCCCTGACTGATCTCGGGCTGATAAGGTGTGTAGGCGGTGTACCAGGCCGGGTTTTCCAGGATGTTGCGCAGGATTGGCGCGGGCGTGGTGGTGCCATAATACCCCTGCCCGATCAGCGAGGTCAGGACCGTGTTCTTGCTCGCCACCTCTTTCATGTAAAAGAGCGCATCGCGTTCGGTCATCGCCGGACCCCAGTCCAGCGGTTCCTTCTGGCGGATCGCAGGTGGGACGGTGGCATCGATCAGCTGGTCCAGCGTCTTGAAGCCAATCACCTTGAGCATATCGCGCATCTCGGTCGGGCTGGGCCCGATATGGCGGCGGTTGGCGAAGTCATAGGCTTCGTAATCGGTCAGTTTGAAGGCCATCGTTGCGCTCCTCAAGGATAGGTCAGGTCCGGCGGAGACGGCAGGAGCCTCCGGCGGAAGTATTTGGAAAAAGATGAAGGGGCGGGTCCGCGCAAGGGCCCGCCGCTTGAATTAACCGATGAAGGCCTTGTAGCCGGCCTCATCCATCAGATCTTCGAGCTGCGATGCATCCGCGATCTTGATCTTGTAGATCCAGGCCTCGCCCTCGGGGTCTTCGTTCAGCGCGCCGGGATTGTCGGCCAGTGCCTCGTTCACTTCCGTAATCTCGCCATCGACCGGGGCATAGAGCTCGGACGCCGCCTTGACGGATTCGATCACGCCGATCTCGCCGTCTTTCTCGAATTCGTCGCCGACCTCTTGCTGCTCGACGAAGACCACATCGCCCAGCTGCTCGGCGGCATGTTTGGTAATGCCCAGCGTGGCGGTGTCACCCTCAACGCTCAGCCATTCGTGCTCTTCGGAATAATAGGTTGCCATGTCTCTCTCTCCTGACTTCAACGCTTGTAATTCTGGGTGACAAAGGGCAGCGCCACAATCTGCGCCGGTTGCGGCTTGCCCCGGATGATCAGGTTCACCACCTCGCCCGGTGTGCCATGGCCTTTGCTCACATAGCCCATCGCCACCGGTCCGCCGACCGTGGGGCCAAACCCGCCAGAGGTGATTTCTCCAATGGTGTTGCCCTCGGCGCATTGGATTTCCACGCCCTGACGCGCAGGCGCGCGGCCCTCGGGCTTGATCCCCACCAGCTTGCGCGCAGGCCCCTCGGCCAGTTCCTTTTGGATGCGGTCCGCGCCGGGAAATCCGCCCTCTTCCTTGCGGCGCTTCTGAATGGCCCAAGCCAGCGAGGCCTCAATCGGCGAGGTGCTCTGGTCGATGTCATTGCCATAGAGGCACAGCCCTGCCTCAAGCCGCAGGCTGTCGCGCGCGCCCAGACCGGCCGCTTCGCAATCCTCATGGGCCAGAAATGCCCGTGTGATCTCGATGGCTTTGTCGTCGGGGATCGAGATTTCGTACCCGTCCTCGCCCGTGTACCCCAGACGCGAGATGCGACATTCCACGCCCAGGATATCCGCCACCGTGGTTTCCATGAATTTCAGGTCGCGGGCCGCGGGGCACAATTCACCGACCACGTTTTCCGCTGCGGGGCCTTGCACCGCCACCAGCGCGCGGTCGAATATCTCGATCACCTCGACGCCTTCAAGGTTGGCTTTCATATGCGGAATGTCCTGATGCCGCAGCGCCGCGTTCACCACCACAAAATAATGATCCCCCGCATTCGACACGATCAGATCATCCATGATCCCACCGTCTTCGTTCGTAAAGAACCCGTACCGCGCCTTGCCCTCTTTCAGCGTCGCATAGGCCTGCGGGCACAAAGCCTCAAGCTTCCCACCCACATTCTCGCCCCGAAGGATCACCTGACCCATATGGCTCACATCAAACACCGCCGCCTTCTCACGGCACTGCTTGTGCTCTCCCATAATCCCCAAAGAATACTGAACCGGCATCTCCCAACCAGCAAAATCAACCAGCTTACCGCCGAGCTCAACGTGAAGATCATACAAAGGCGTGCGTTTGGCGTCAGTCAT
>NZ_JBQFPE010000033.1:0-3601 GCF_056534225.1 Ruegeria sp. E1
ACGATTGGGACGGGTGGTGTTACGGGTGTTTATTATCCGACGGGTGGTGCGATCTGTCGTTTGGTGAACAAGGGCCGTAAGGAGCATGGGGTTCGGTGTTCTGTGGAATCGACGGGTGGTTCGGTGTACAACATCAACACCATTCGCGAGGGCGAGCTGGAGTTTGGTGTGGCGCAATCCGACTGGCAGTACCATGCGTATAACGGCACCTCGAAGTTCGAAGACGCGGGCGCGTTTGAGAACCTGCGGGCGGTGTTCTCGGTGCATCCGGAACCCTTTACCGTTGTGGCGCGTGCCGATGCGGGGATTTCCAGCTTTGAGGACCTCAAGGGCAAGCGCGTGAACATCGGCAACCCCGGTTCCGGTCAGCGCGGCACGATGGATGTTGTGCTGGAAGCAATGGGCTGGACCATTGATGACTTTGAACTGGCCTCGGAACTGAAAGCAGCCGAGCAGTCGGCGGCGCTGTGTGACAACCAGCTGGACGCGATGATCTATACGGTGGGTCACCCGTCGGGGTCGATCCAGGAAGCGACCACCGCGTGCGACTCGGTTCTGGTGAACGTGACCGGCGATGCGATCCAGGGTCTGATCGACAACAACTCGTACTACCGCACCGCGACCATTCCAGGCGGCATGTATCGCGGCTCGGATGGCGACACCACGACCTTTGGTGTGGGCGCGACCTTCGTGACCTCGGCAGATGTGTCGGATGACGCGGTTTATGCGGTTGTCAGCTCGGTCTTTGAAAACTTCGACGACTTCAAAAAGCTGCACCCGGCGTTTGCCAACCTGCAGCCGGAAGAGATGATCGCGGATGGTCTGTCGGCGCCGCTGCATCCGGGTGCCGAGAAGTACTACAAGGAAAAAGGCTGGCTGCAGTAAGCCGGACCTGATCCGGGGCGCGCCTGTGACGGGCGCGCCCTTTTTGCACACCCGGGGTGCCGGGTGACAACGAGGCCGAAACGGCCCGACAAGATCGCAGAGCGACGGGGAGACGCCAGATGAGTTCCGACACCCAATCCAACCGCCCGCTATCCGAGGAAGAGCTTCAGGATCTGGTCGCCTCGTCCGATGCGGGCGCGCGCAATCCGGCGGGCAATGTCGGGATATTCCTGGCCATCGTCGCGGTGCTGTGGTCGGTCTTTCAGGTGGTGCTGGCCTCGCCGGTCTCGAATATGCTGCTGCCGGGCAGCGTGGTGAACAATTCGCGCCAGATCCATTTGGCCTTTGCGATCTTTCTGGCCTTTGCGGCCTATCCGGCGCTGAAATCCAGCCCGCGTGACTACATTCCGATTCAGGACTGGATCATGGGTGTGGTGGGCGCGGGTATCGCGCTTTATGGCTATATTTTCTATGAAAAACTGGTCGACAATGGCCTGCTGGCGGATGATGTCGACAAATGGGTGGCCCTGGGCGGGTTGCTGTTGCTGTTTGAGGCCGCGCGGCGCGCGCTTGGCCCGGCGATGGCGATCATTGCGACGATCTTCCTGGCCTATGTGTTCTTCGGCTCATCCGACTGGGTGCCCGAAGTGATCCAGTGGAAAGGCGCCAGCCTGAAGAAAGCCATGAGCCATATGTGGATCACGTCCGAGGGTGTGTTTGGCATCGCGTTGGGTGTCTCGACCAAGTTCGTCTTCCTGTTCGTGCTGTTTGGTGCGCTGCTGGATAAGGCGGGCGCGGGCAATTACTTTATCAAGATGGCCTTTGGCGCGCTGGGGCACCTGCGCGGCGGCCCGGCCAAGGCGGCTGTGGTGGGCTCGGCGGCCACGGGGCTGATCTCGGGGTCATCCATCGCCAATGTTGTGACCACCGGCACCTTTACCATTCCGCTGATGAAGCGGGTGGGCTTTTCCAGTGAACAGGCGGGCTCGGTCGAGGTCGCCAGTTCGGTGAACGGTCAGATCATGCCACCGGTGATGGGCGCTGCGGCCTTTCTGATGGTGGAATATGTGGGCATTTCCTATGTCGAGGTGATCACCCACGCCTTCCTGCCTGCGGCGATTTCCTACATCGCGCTGGTCTATATCGTGCATCTGGAGGCGGTGAAGCGGAACATGCCCACGCTGGGTGACCGCGTGGTCTCGATGGGGCGCACGATCGGCGGCATGGCGATCTTCTTCGTGGGCTTTGCCGGGCTCTGCTATGGCATCCAGTATCCGATCAAGGGCATCATAGCGCTGATCCCGGATGCCTCGGGTCTGGTGCTGTCGGGCCTGATCGTGCTGGCCTATCTGTTCCTGCTGAAACTGGCCTCGGGCGTGGATGATCTGGTGCCGGATGATCCCAACGCCAAAGAGGTCGAACTGCCGGTGATTGCCGAGATCTACAAGGCCGGTCTGCATTACCTGCTGCCGATCATCGTGCTGGTCTACTTCCTGATGATCGAGCAGAAATCGCCGGGCCTGTCAGCCTTCTGGGCGACCTCGCTGCTGTTCGTGATCCTGCTGACGCAGAAGCCGATGAAGTCGATCTTCCGGGGTGAGAACAACACCGCAAACGCCTTCCGCGATGGGGTTGTCGACCTGTGGAACGGTCTGATCGATGGCGCGCGCAACATGATCGGCATCGCGCTGGCCACGGCCACCGCAGGCGTGATCGTGGGCACCGTGACACTGACGGGTGTGGGGCAGGTGATGGCCGATCTGGTCGAGTTCCTGTCGGGTGGCAACCTCATTGCCATGCTGGCGCTGGTGGGCCTGCTGAGTCTGATCCTGGGCATGGGCCTGCCGACCACGGCGAACTATATCGTCGTCAGCTCGCTGATGGCCGGTGTGGTTGTTGAGTTGGGCGCGCAGGATGGTCTGATCGTGCCGCTGATCGCGGTGCATCTGTTTGTGTTCTACTTCGGCATCATGGCCGATGTGACACCACCCGTGGGTCTGGCCAGCTTTGCCGCCGCCGCCGTGTCGGGCGGCGACGCGATCAAGACGGGCTTCACCGCCTTCTTCTACAGCTTGCGCACCGTGGCGCTGCCGTTTGTGTTCATCTTCAACACCGATCTGCTGCTCATTGATGTGGGCTGGGTGCAGGGCATTCTGGTGGCCATATCCGCGACCATCGCGATCCTGATCTTCACCGCCGGCACCATGGGCTGGTTCCTCACGAAGAACCGCATCTATGAAAGCGTGGCGTTGATCCTGATCGCCTTTGCGCTGTTCCGTCCGGACTTCTTCATGAACCGCATCGCGCCGCCCTTTGCGCAGATCGAACCGGCACAGCTGGAGCAAGCCGTGGGCGAGGCCGCCCCGGGCAGTTCCCTGCGCATCGAGGTCGCAGGCCCCGACTTTGACACCGGCAACATGACCGAGACCACGGTGGTGCTGACCATCGGCGACGAGGCGGACGGTGCGGCCCGCATCGACGCCCTGGGCCTGATCCCGCTAGAGGAAGATGGTCTGGTCAAACTCGAAGAGCCTCTGTTCGGCACCCCGGTCGCGGATGAGCTGTCGAACTTCGACTACTACGCCGACGAGCCCGTCCGCATCACCACCGTACAGGCCCCCCAGAACCAGCCCCCCAAAGAGCTGATGTTCATCCCGGCGCTCCTGCTTCTGGCCCTCATCGCCTTCCTGCAAAAAACCCGCGCCGCACGCTCCAA
>NZ_JBQFPE010000034.1:0-3447 GCF_056534225.1 Ruegeria sp. E1
CCGCCTTATTCCAGTTCGATCAACAGGTCCTTGGCGTCAATCTGTCCGCTGGGCTGAACATGGACGGCCTTGACCACCGCGTCGCGTTCGGCGTGGATACCGGTTTCCATCTTCATCGCTTCGATGGTCAGCAACAGATCGCCCTCGTGCACTTCCTGACCGGCGGTCACGGCGACGGTGGCCACAACACCCGGCATTGGTGCGCCGATGTGGTTAGCGTTACCGATCTCGGCCTTGGGACGCTGCGCGGTCGAGGCTTTGACCAGACGGTTCGGCACCCGGATCACCCGGGGCTGACCGTTGAGTTCGAAGAACACCTTGACCTCGCCATTCTCGTCCGTTTCCCCTACCGCCTGACAGCGGATTTCCAGGATCTTGCCCGGATCGATCTCGGCGGTGATCTCTTCGCCGGGCTCCATGCCGTAGAAGAAGGTGCGCGTCGGCAGGGCGCGGACCGGGCCATAGGTCCGGTGGCGGCCCATGTAATCCAGGAACACCTTGGGATACATCAGGTATCCGTTCAGATCCTCGTCATCGACCTCTTTGCCCTCAAGCTGTTTCGACAGATCGGCGCGGGTGGCCTCAAGATCGATCGCCTCGACATGCTTGCCCGGACGTTCGGTATTGGGGGCCTCGCCCTTCAGGACCTTGTTGAGGATCGCGTCCGGGAACCCGCCCGGAGGCTGGCCCAGATTGCCGCGCATCATGTCGATGACCGAGTCCGGAAAGGCCACATCGGTGGACGGGTTTTCCACATCATCCCGCGTCAGGCCCTGGCTGACCATCATCAGCGCCATGTCACCCACCACCTTGGACGAGGGCGTCACCTTGACGATATCGCCGAACATCTGGTTCACATCCGCATACATCTGCGCAACCTCGTGCCAGCGCTCCTCCAGCCCCAGGCTGCGCGCCTGCGCCTTGAGGTTGGTGAACTGACCACCGGGCATCTCGTGCAGATAGACCTCGGACGCCGGGGCCTGCAGGCTGGATTCGAACGCCGCGTACTGGCCACGCACGGCCTCAAAGTAATCGCTGATCTCACGGATGGCCTTGATGTCCAGCCCGGTGTCACGCTCGGTATGGCGCAGTGCTTCGACCACAGTGCCCAGCGTCGCCTGGCTGGTATTGCCCGAGAAGCTGTCCATCGCGCAATCCACCGCATCCACGCCCGCCTCGGAGGCCGCCAGAATGGTGGCGCTGGCGATACCGGCGGTATCATGAGTGTGGAAGTGGATCGGCAGGCCGACCTCTTCCTTCAGCGCGCGGATCAGAATGCGGGCCGAGGCTGGTTTCAACAGACCGGCCATATCTTTCAGACCCAGCACATGCGCGCCTGCGTCGCGCAGTTCCTTGGCCATGCCGACATAGTATTTCAGGTCATACTTCGCACGGTCCGGGTCCAGAATGTCGCCGGTATAACAAACCGTGCCCTCACAGATCTTGCCGTTCTCGACCACCGCATCCATCGCGACGCGCATATTCTCGACCCAGTTGAGCGAGTCGAACACGCGGAACACATCGATGTTCTGCGATGCCTCGCGGACGAATTCCTGCACCACATTATCGGGATAGTTGGTGTACCCAACCCCGTTTGCCCCGCGCAGCAGCATCTGGGTCATCAGGTTCGGCATCGCCTCGCGCAGATCGCGCAGACGCTGCCATGGGCATTCCTGCAAGAAACGATAAGCCACGTCAAAGGTCGCACCGCCCCAGCATTCGACGCTGAACAACTGCGGCAGGTTGGCGGCATAGCTGGGCGCGACCTTGATCATGTCGATCGACCGCATCCGAGTCGCCAGCAGCGACTGATGCCCGTCGCGCATGGTCGTGTCGGTGATCAGCAACTGACGCTGCGCCTTCATCCAGTCGGCCACGGCCTGCGGGCCTTTTTGTTCCAGCAGGTTGCGGGTGCCCATCTTGGGCTCACCCTTCAACGCGGGCGGGCGCGCCTCTTTCAGATCGGGGCGGGGCATCGGGCGATCCTTGGTCTCGGGGTGCCCGTTCACGGTGATATCGGCGATATAGGTCAGAACCTTGGTGCCCCGGTCACGGCGCTTCTTGAATCGGAACAGATCCGCCGTCTCGTCGATGAACTTGGTGGTGTATTCGTTCGACAGGAAAGTCGGGTGTTTCAGCAGGTTCTCGACAAAGGCAATGTTGGTGCTGACACCGCGCACACGGAATTCCCGCAGCGCCCGGTCCATCCGCGCAATCGCCTTTTCCGGCGTCGGCGCCCATGCAGTCACCTTGGTCAGCAGCGAGTCGTAATACCGCGTGATCACACCCCCCGCATAAGCCGTGCCGCCATCCAGACGGATGCCCATGCCTGTGGCCGAGCGATAGGCGGTGATGCGGCCATAATCGGGGATGAAGTTGTTCAGCGGGTCCTCGGTGGTCACCCGCGTTTGCAGCGCGTGGCCATTCAGGTGAATGTCCGCCTGGCTGGCCTTGCCGGTGGCCTCGGCCAGCGTCTTGCCCTCGGCAATCAGGATCTGAGCCTGCACGATGTCGATGCCGGTCACCTCTTCGGTGACGGTGTGCTCGACCTGAACACGTGGGTTGACCTCGATGAAGTAGAACTTGCCGGTGTTCATATCCATCAGGAATTCGACGGTCCCTGCGCATTCATAGTTCACATGGGCGCAGATGCGGCGGCCCAGCTCACAAATCTCGGCCCGCTGTTCCTCGGTCAGATAAGGGGCAGGGGCGCGTTCCACCACTTTCTGGTTCCGGCGCTGGACCGAGCAATCGCGTTCGTACAGGTGATAAATCTCACCATGCTTGTCGCCCAGGATCTGCACCTCGACATGACGGGCGCGGGTGATCATCTTTTCCAGATAACCCTCACCGTTGCCAAAGGCGGCCTCGGCCTCGCGACGGCCTTCCAGAACCTTCTCTTCCAGCTCGTCCTCGGACAGGATCGGGCGCATCCCGCGCCCGCCGCCGCCCCAGCTGGCTTTCAACATCAGCGGATAGCCGATTTCCTTGGCCTCGGCCTTGATCGCCGCCATGTCATCACCCAGAACCTCGGTGGCCGGGATCACCGGCACATCTGCGGCAATCGCGACCTTGCGCGCGCTGGCCTTGTCGCCAAGGGCGCGCATGGTCTCGGCCTTGGGGCCAATGAAGGTGATGCCGTTCTGCACACAGGCATCCACGAAATCCGGGTTCTCGGACAGCAGACCATAACCGGGGTGGATCGCATCTGCGCCGCATTCCTTGGCCACACGGATGATCTCGTCAATCGACAGATACGCCGCGACCGGGCCCAAGTCGGCACCGATGCGATAGGCCTCATCTGCCTTGAAGCGGTGCAGGCCCAGCTTGTCCTCCTCGGCAAAGACCGCGACGGTGCGTTTGCCCATCTCATTTGCTGCCCGCATCACGCGGATGGCAATCTCGCCGCGATTGGCGATCAGGATTTTCTTGAAGTCTGTCATTTCA
>NZ_JBQFPE010000035.1:0-3140 GCF_056534225.1 Ruegeria sp. E1
ATTGAAGCGCTCGTTGTATCCATTCTCCCAAGGTGATCCCGGGTAGATTTGGATCGGCTTAATGCCCACCTTTCTTAACCAGGTCTGCAGGTGTTTGATCACGAGCTGTTCGTTGAGTGGAACGACAAGCGCTTTGGCCCCTACCGCCCGACAGGTGGGCCTATCCCGCTGCATCGCTATCGCAAGCCCAAGAAAACACAAACACAGGCACGGGCCGACAGGATCGGAGATCTTGCGCAGAAGATCTCGGTGCCCAGATCGGCGCTTGCCGGGTTGGATTCAAGCCTGGCCAAAGCCGCAGACGTACTGCCGTTCGCCAGCCAGGCCTTTGTCGATCCGGATCCCTATGGAGAGTTCACCTATAGCAGCCGATTGGATGCGCTGCGCGGGGTCTCGGATTTGCTGCACAAGCCGCTGGCCCGCCTGACAGACGAGGATCTGTCGTTCGTGAATGATCTTGTCGACCGCACGCTCGACAAGACGGAAATCAAACAAGGAATAACTGCCCGGTTCTCGCCTAAGCGACCGGCCGCTGAAGAGGAGAGCGAGTAATGCTGAATGCCGAGATCATGGCGCGATATGGGCTGATCAAGGACTGGCGAGCTGCCGGATTCTATGAGACCGAGAACCATCGTCAGATCACCCACACCGTCCGGGCGGGCATTGGAACCGGACGCCTGATCGCTGTGACAGGCCCAGTTGGCATCGGCAAGACTGTGTTCCTGCACCGGTTGCAAGATGAAATTGCGCGCGAAAAGAAGGTCACTGTCGCCGAAA
Organism: Ruegeria sp. E1; assembly: GCF_056534225.1. Lineage (NCBI taxonomy): Bacteria > Pseudomonadati > Pseudomonadota > Alphaproteobacteria > Rhodobacterales > Roseobacteraceae > Ruegeria > Ruegeria sp. E1. The sequence continues at coordinate 778 of NZ_JBQFPE010000035.1, forward strand.
GCCTGTCGGTGGACAAAGCCCGCACGACCGTTCCGACGCTAATCTCAGCCCTGTTCTACGATCTCTCACGAGAGAAAGAACCAAAGATTCCAACCCAAGGTGAAAAGAGGGAACGAGAACTTCAGAAGCTGGTAGCCCGCTCCGGAAAGCCCGTGGCGCTGTTTGTCGATGAGGCCCATGATCTGCATGGAAAGACATTGATCGGGCTGAAACGCCTGATGGAAGTGATCGCGCGCGGCGGAGGCAATCTGTCCGTTATTCTGGTCGGCCATCCGAAGCTGCGAAACGACCTTCGCCGCCCAACGATGGAAGAGATCGGGCATCGCACTGATATCCTGCCCTTCGAAGGATTGGGGGAAGAGTCCCGAACCTATCTCGACTGGCTTTTGGACCAGTGTACCGAGGACGACGCTCCACTTGACGAGATTATCGAACCGGCGGCGCTGGACCTACTGGCAGAGCGCCTGACCACACCCTTACAGTTTGCCGAATATTTAAACCGGGCATTGGAGGCCGGGTTCCGCATCGGCCAGAAACCAATCACGCCGGATATTGTGTCGGCCACCCTGGCCCCCGACTTTGATGACTTGGAGCCACGTCTCACCCGGCAGGGCTATTCTGTGAAGGTATTGGCGGATCAGTTCCAGTCCAAACCTGCCGAGATCAAACGCTTCCTGAGCGGGCAGCTTGAACCCGCGCGGACCCGCGAATTGGCAGAGCGAATGCGGATGGCGGGGTTGTCGCTATGAGGTCATGTGGATGGTCTCACCCCACCGATCCCAGTCTCAGAAATGTGAGCCCGTCTCAATTATTCTGAGCCCGTTCTCAAATAAAGTGGTCCCAATGTCCAGCCCCAATTCTATGGGCCAGTTTTGAGCAAGGTTTCTGGAACGGGCGGTCGCATGTTTAGAGCCTGATGGGGTCTGACACGATTGTACTGTCTAAGCCAGGTATTGATGACGATCTGAGCCTGTTTGGTGGTGTGGAACCATTCTGCGTTGAGGACTTCCCGGCGCAGAGTGCCATTGAAGCGCTCGTTGTATCCATTCTCCCAAGGTGATCCCGGGTAGATTTGGATCGGCTTAATGCCCACCTTTCTTAACCAGGTCTGCAGGGCCGTTGCGATGAACTCCGCGCCGTTGTCGGAACGGATGTGTTCGGGCTTCCCGTGCCGCAATAAGAGTGGGTAGAGCGCATCCAGCACGTCTGCGCTGTTCATCTTCGGCTTGACCGCTACGCAGAGCGCCTCACGGGTATACTCATCCAGCACCGTCAGCATCTTGTAGCTCTGTCCGTTGCTCAGCTTGTCGTGGACAAAGTCAATGCTCCAGATGTGATTGGGATGTTGCGGTCGGAGCCGGATGATCGAGCTGTCCTTGTGGTACAGCCGTTTGCGTTTCTTGTGCCGTTGTGGGAGCTGCAAGCCTTCTTCGCGCCATAGTCGTTCGATCTTTTTATGATTGACTGCCCAGCCTTCGACACGCAGCAGCTCGGCGACCTTGCGGTAGCCGTAGCGCCCATACCGTTTGGCCAATCGGATCATCGCCAGACGTAACGCCTCATCATCCTTTGGCGCTGCGCGGTATTGCAGCGTGCTCCGCGCCAATCCAATCACGCGACAGGTGCGCCGTTCAGAGGTTGCCAGCTTTTGTCGGGTGTGGACCACGGCCTGACGAAGCTGGTCTGCCGTCAGGCCTTTGGCTTTAGATAATCAAGGCTCTCCTTGAGAATGAGTTTGTCCAGTTCAAGCTCAGCCACGATTTTCTTGAGCCGATCATTCTCTTTCTGCAGCGCCTTCAGATTGGCCATCTCAGATCGTCCCATCCCACCAAACCGCTTGCGCCATGTGTAATAGGTCGCATCACTGACACCAGCCGTTCTGCACGCCGTCGCGACATCCGAACCAGATGCCAGGCCCAGCTCAATCTCGCGCAAAAGCCGCAGAATATCTTCGTCCGAATACCGTTTCCGCGCCATCAATCCCGTCTCCAAAACTAAGCCAACTGTGGCACAGTTTTAGGGGGCCAAGACACGAGGACGAGCGAATATCTGTCAGCTTCAACTATAAATGGGAGTGAAGCATCTTGAAGCGCCAAGGTGAAAGCGTTCCGGGTGTTTCTTAGGAGGATACTATGACCAAAACAGCTCTCGTCACAGGCGCATCATCCGGAATTGGCCGGGAACTGGCGCGTTATCATGCGTCACAAGGCGGCAATCTGATCATCAGTGCGCGGCGCGGAGATGCGTTGGATGCCCTCAGATCAGAGCTTGAGGCCGCCCACGATGTTAATGTCACTGCGATTCCGCTTGATCTGGGTGCTGTTGGAGGCGCGGAAAAACTTTATGACGCCGTCAAGTGGAGA
>NZ_JBQFPE010000036.1:0-2652 GCF_056534225.1 Ruegeria sp. E1
GAACCACTACCAGTTCTGGGAGATGATGGGCCCCGGTGGCAACGCGATGCCCGGTGAGCTGGAGAAGGCTCTGACCGAAAGCTTCGGTTCGGTTGACGAATTCAAGTCGCAGTTCAGCGCTGCCGGTGCCGGTCAGTTCGGTTCCGGCTGGGCGTGGCTGGTCAAGAATGCCGACGGTTCGTTGGCAGTGACGAAAACTGAAAACGGCGTGAACCCGCTGTGCTTCGGTCAAACCGCACTGCTTGGCTGTGATGTGTGGGAGCACTCGTATTACATCGATTTCCGCAACAAGCGTCCGGCGTATCTGTCGAACTTCCTCGACAATCTTGTAAATTGGGAAAACGTCGCCTCGCGGATGTGATTTCCACTTGGTAGAACTTAATGAATGGCCCGCTGGCAGTGATGCTGGCGGGCTTTTTGTTATGAATTGATGGGTGGCCGGTAAAAAACTGCCGGTACGTCAACTTTCATTATTCCACCTATTGTGCACGGCCTTTCAGCACCTACGTAAAGTAGGCGGAGGGAGAGTACCGCCAATCAACCAAAAACCTATCAAAATGCGAGCGAAACACCAACGCCGCATCGTTAAACAGGTGTGTCTAAGGGACAGGCGAAGGCCAACCTAAGCGATACAGGAGATCACGAATGGCTGCACTTGAACAGGGAACATGGGTTATCATCGCCGATGGGGAAAAAGCGCTGGTGATGGAGAATATCACGGACGCACAGGACCCCAACTTGGTCGTCGTGTCGGTCGAAGAACAGGACGCAGCACCGACCAAGCCAAGTGACAGGGCAGGGCGGCGACCCGATACGGGACCGAACCAGAAATCTGCAGTTGAAGAGGAGACATGGAAGTCCCACGCAAAATCTCTGTTCGTTCAGGATGTGGCGAACCTTCTGAATCGCAAGGGGCTGAAAGGGGCCTATAAACGATTGGTGTTGGTTGCCAGTCCGCATGTTCTGGGCCTGTTGCGCCGTCGGCTGCACAGTGAAGTGCTGGCAAAGGTTGTGGCCGAAGTCGACAAAACACTCACAAACCACCCGTTGCACAAGGTCGAACGGATACTGAAGACTCGGTTGGCGAAACCTGCCTAAACGAATACTGAGACTCGGGCGGTTTGCGCCGCCCGATTGCCAGTTTTTCTTAGTTCAGTAATTTGCGAAGCGCGGACATGGTCGCATCCGGTGTGTCGACCCAGGTGATGAATTCTGCCAGAGAACCATCTGCAAACCCCTGACCGATCAGTTGATTCAGCAGCGTGTGCAGCGTGTCCCAGTACCCGTCAACATTCATCACCAGAATGGGTTTGTCATGAAGCCCCAGTTGCCGCCATGTCAGTGCTTCGAAAAGTTCGTCCAATGATCCGGGGCCGCCGGGCAGGACAACTACGGCATCCGCGTTCATGATCATCACTTTTTTACGCTCGTGCATCGTCTCGGTCACGATGAACCGGGTAAGGTCGGTCTTGCCGACCTCGCGCTGAAGCAAGTGCACCGGGATCACCCCAAATGTATCGCCGCCGGACGATTGTGCCGCCCGCGCGACCTCGCCCATAAGACCCACATCTCCGGCCCCGTAGACCAGCCGCCAGCCTTCGTTGGCCAACAAGGTTCCAAAGCTGTGGGCAGCGGCGGAGTAGGCAGGATTCACACCATTATGGGCGAGCGTTGTATTCAAGACTTGTTTCGGCGTCAAAAGTCCAATGTTCAATGCGGGCGTCAGGACAGCGTGCCAAAGCCAGCTTTCGCCTTCGACAATGGCATCCTCATAATCGCCAAACCGATCAAAGCGCCGTTCCAAAAACTGATTTAGCCAGTCGGCAGCTTCTTTGTGGAATGTTGGGTAATAAAGACGATCCAGTGTCCCCAGAGCGTCCGGAAACTCGGCAAGAACGCTGTCTTTTGCCGTTTGATCAATTGCATCATGGGTCGGCCAATCAATCCAAGGCAGGCTCTTGAGCAGCGCTTTGGGGACTTTCTTTCGATTGTCTTCGTCATAGCTCCACTGCCCGCCCACCGGTTGATCGCCATTCATCAGCACGTTCAAACGGCGGCGTTGGCTTTTCTAGAACTCCGCCATGAACCAGCGCTTGCTGCCGGTCGACCAAGCCAGGTTATAGTCTTGTGTGTTCAAGAAGCCTGGGGACGGCTTTAAGTTGATTATGATGTTTGTAATACCCGCCGCCGCACTTAGGCGTTTTTCGGCGATAAGATCGACAGGATCGACCATGTTCACTAGATCAACGCCGAGTTCTTGCACGTTCTGAAATAACCGCAAACACGAACCCGCCTCCCGTTCATAGGGCCAGATCGTCGCGTCGAAACCCTGCCTAATCAGATCGTCGCGATATCGGGCCATCGATGACCGGTGCAGCCAAAGCTTTTGCTTGTGCATGTTGGCGGGATATATCGGGTCGCCAAAGAATAGAGGCTCTTCAAAGAGCACCACTTTGTCCGGCTGGGGAGGCAGACTGGGATGTTGAGCAAACAGTTGGTTAGGGAGCAGCAGGGCAGCGGTTGACAAACTGAGATCTCACTTCGTTACAGCGATAAAATTCAACTGGCTCAGAACGTTCGGTATCTTTTTCTTTAGTCCGAAAAATGCCGCCTCCGCGTGGGTCCATGAGACAGCGTCGTAAGGGCAAATTA
>NZ_JBQFPE010000037.1:0-2341 GCF_056534225.1 Ruegeria sp. E1
TGCGACTATCGAAATTGCTACACCCAAAATTGCGCTGACGCGCTTTGCGGACAAACCGTTCAAAAGTAACGCATCTATTGGCGGCGCACACTTGCTTAGACAACAATCAGGCTGCGCAGCCCTTCTTGAGACAACAAGAACGTGCGTACCGCTAGAAGTTTTTCTTTCAGAAAGACAGCGAGTTCGCTCGCCTCCAGCTCCGGACCTATAAATATAGTCAATTTGATAAAATTAGTGCCAGAGACACTGAACTCAGTCAATCGACAATTTTGTCGTTAGTAGAAGTAGAAGCTGAAATCACGCAACCGAAGCGAATGTCTGGACTGCGGAGATTCTGTTGAAAAACAACGTGTTGCAGTCGCAGAATGGGGTGACCTGAGCACGGCACGAGCGCCTTTCTGGTCAGGCGTTTCGCGTTTGCTGCGGTGCGGGAAAGATTTTCGCCAATTTGCGGAGGTTCTGGGCGGTGGCGGCGAGGAGGAATTCGTCATTTGCGCCGCACGGTCCACGTAATCGGAGCCGTCCAAGGCCTAGGATGCGCTTGAGGTGGGCGAAGAGCATCTCAACTTTCTTTCTGAGCTTCATCGCAATCTGGTACTCTTCAGTTTTGGCCAGATCTCTGGCGACCTGGCGCGCATCTTCGTGCTCTTCGCGGGTGATTTTGCGTGCATCAGCGTTGGGGCAGCATCTTTGTTTGGACGGACATACCTGGCAGACTTCTTTCAAGGCGCGATAGCGGGCTGTGCCCTTGCCCGACGGCCCCCGGTTTGGATCAGAGTAATTCCGGCGGAACTGTTTAAGCGCGTGACCCTCTGGGCAGATATATTGATCATGCTCAGCGTCCCATTCGAAGTCTGTGCGTGTCCAGGTGCCGTCGGGGCGTCCGGCCTTGTCGATGACCGGGATGTAAGGATCGATCTTGCGATCCACGAGCCAGCCGAGCATCGGGCCTGAGCCGTAGGCGGTATCGGCGATCATCCAGTCGGGGACGAGGTCGAACTTGTCCTTCACCCGGTCCAGCATCGTCTTTGTCGACCCCACTTCGGCTTGCCGGATGGATCTGGTCGCTTCCACATCCACAATCACGCTGTGATCTGTATCAACGAGGTAGTTATCAGAGTAAGCAAAGAAGGCTGGTGCCTTGTGCGCCGCTGTCCATTGGCTGGCAGGGTCCGAATATGAAATGAACTTAGGCTTGACTGGCGAGGCAGCACCAAACGCGGCCTCATCCAGGGTTTCCAGATATTCCCGAACAGCGCGCGGTGCGGTCTTGGCATCGATCTGTGCAGCATCCCATTCTTCTTGTGACGCTGAATACTGCTTGGTCGCTTCTGCCTCAATCAAGCTGGCATCAATCGCCATACGCTGGCCGCTGACCAAACCTTCTGCGATGCACCGCGCCACTGTCGTTTCGAACACGTGCCGCAAGAGTTCACTCTCGCGGAACCGACCATGGCGGTTCTTGGAAAAGGTAGAGTGATCCGGCACTCGATCAGTCAGATCGAGGCGACAGAACCAGCGATACGCAAGGTTCAGGTGCACTTCTTCGCACAACCGCCGTTCCGACCGGATGCCAAAGCAATAGCCCACCAGCAGCATGCGGATCAGCAACTCGGGATCGACGGAAGGGCGACCAGTATGACTGTAAAAATCCGCCAAATGATTGCGGATACTACTCAGGTCAACAAATCGATCAATCGACCGCAGCAGATGATTGTCCGGGACATGTTCCTCCAGGGAGAACTCATAGAACAGCTCAGCCTGAGTTTCCTGTTTTGGTCCCATCATCATCCAAACTCCCATTCAATAAGAGAATTGAATCAGCCAGATGGCCTTCGATCAAGACAGAGTTTTTCAACAGAATACGCCCATGCTGTTGAAGAACTCTGTGTTGCAGTGCGGCAAGTCGTTTGATTCACTTGATTTATCGAGATTGGGAGGATCGGGCGATGATGGGCATTCAAAAGGTTGAAGCGCAGCTGTTCTATGAGTTCGATTTGGACGCACATGTGCCGCCTAATCACGTATTGAGAGAGATTGACCGTTTCCTCGACATGGGCGACATGCGGGAGAGGCTGAAGCCCTTTTACAGCCACACGGGCCGCCCTTCGATCGATCCCGAGCTGATCGTCCGGATGCTGGTGATTGGTTATGCGATGGGCATTCGGTCCGAACGACGACTGTGCCAGGAGGTGCATCTCAATCTTGCGTATCGCTGGTTTTGCCGGCTCGGTTTGGAGGACAAGGTGCCGGATCATTCATCGTTCTCGCGGTGCCGCCATGGCAAGCTACGGGAAAGCGACATGCTGCGCCATATCTTCGAGGCGACGGTCGAGCTCTG
>NZ_JBQFPE010000038.1:0-1855 GCF_056534225.1 Ruegeria sp. E1
GCCAAAGTCGTTCTCGGCGATTTTGCGCAGGATGCGGCGCATGATTTTGCCCGAGCGGGTTTTGGGCAGGCCTGGGGCCCATTGGATCACGTCCGGGCTGGCGATCGGGCCGATTTCTGTGCGAACCCAGGTGCGCAGCTCTTTCAGCAACTCGTCTGACGGCGCGCGGTCGTTCATCAGGGTGACATAGCAATAGATGCCTTGCCCTTTGATTTCGTGGGGATAGCCCACAACGGCGGCCTCGGCCACGGCGGCGTGGGCGACCAGCGCGCTTTCCACCTCGGCGGTGCCCATGCGGTGACCCGAGACATTGATCACGTCATCGACACGGCCGGTGATCCAGTAATCGCCATCCGCATCCCGCCGGCAGCCGTCACCGGTGAAGTAGTAACCCTTGTAGTCCGAGAAATAGGTCTTCTCGAACCGCTCATGATCGCCCCAGACCGTGCGCATCTGACCGGGCCAACTGTCCTTGATGCACAGCACGCCCTCAACCCCGTTGCCCTCGATCTCGACCCCCGATTGCGGGTCCAGAACCACCGGTTCGATGCCAAAGAACGGCTTCATCGCAGAACCGGGCTTGGTCGCATGGGCGCCGGGCAGGGGCGTCATCAGGTGACCGCCGGTCTCGGTCTGCCACCAGGTGTCGACGATCGGGCATCTCCCCTGACCAACCACCTCGTTGTACCAGTTCCAGGCCTCGGGGTTGATCGGCTCACCCACCGTGCCCAGAATGCGCAGATCGCTCAGGTCGCATTTCTCGACAAACTCGTTGCCCTGACCCATCAGCGCGCGGATCGCCGTCGGCGCCGTATAGAACTGGTTTACCTTATGCTTTTCGCAGACCTGCCAGAACCGGCTGGCATCGGGATAGGTCGGCACGCCCTCGAACATCAGCGTGGTCGCCCCGTTGGCCAGTGGACCATAGACGATATAGCTGTGGCCGGTGACCCAGCCCACATCCGCCGTGCACCAGTAAATGTCGCCCTCGTGGTAATCAAAGGTGATCTCATGCGTCATGGCCGCATAGACCAGATAGCCGCCGGTGGTGTGCACAACGCCTTTGGGCTGCCCGGTGGAGCCGGAGGTATAGAGGATGAACAAAGGATCCTCGGCGCTCATCTCGGCCGGGGCGCAGTAATCATCCACCTCAAGCGCCATTTCGTTGTAGTCATGATCACGACCGTCGATCCAGGTGGTCTGCCCGCCGGTGCGCTTGACCACCAGGCATTTGACCGTGTCCTTGCAGTGCAGCAGGGCCGCATCCGCGTTGGACTTGAGCGGCGTCTTGCGACCCCCGCGCGGGGCCTCATCCGCGGTGATGACAACCTTGGCCTCGCAGCCATTGATCCGCGCTGCCAGCGCGTCGGGTGAAAACCCTGCAAAAACAATCGAATGGATCGCACCAATGCGGGCGCAGGCCAGCATGGCATAGGCCGCCTCGGGGATCATCGGCAAATAGATCACCACCCGGTCGCCCTTGCGCACGCCCATGGATTCCAGAATATTGGCCATCCGGCAGGTGCGGCGATGCAGCTCCGCATACGAGATATGCTGGGCTTCGTCATTGGGATCATCCGGCTCCCAGATGATCGCGGTCTGATCGCCGCGCGTCTCAAGGTGACGGTCCAGACAATTGGCCGAGACGTTCAGCGTGCCATCCGCGTACCACTTGATCTTGACCGAGCCAAAACTGTAATCGACATCCTTGACCCTGGTGAACGGCTTGATCCAGTCAACCCGCTTGCCTTGTTCCCCCCAGAACCCTTCAGGATCAGCAACCGAAGCCGCATACATCTCGTCGTACTTCGCCGCATCAACATGCGCACGCGCAACAGTCTCCTCAGAGGGGGGA
>NZ_JBQFPE010000039.1:0-1628 GCF_056534225.1 Ruegeria sp. E1
CATCCGCGTTGGGGCAGCACTTGGTTTTCGATGGGCAGACCTGACAGACCTCTTTCAGAGCGCGATAGCGAGCGGTGCCCTTGCCCGTCGGACCGCGGTTGGGGTCTGAGTAGTTGCGGCGGAACTGCTTGAGGGCGTGACCTTCGGGACAGATGTATTGGTCATTCTCAGCATCCCATTCGAAGTCGGCGCGGGTCCAGGTGCCGTCATTGCGACCGGACTTGTCGAACACCGGGATATGCGGCGCAATCTTGCGATCAACCAGCCAGCCCAGAAGTGGGCCGGTGCCATAGGCGGTGTCCGCGATTAGTCTCTCCGGATGCAGATCGAACCGTTCCTTTACTCGGTTCAACATGGTCTTGGTCGATCCGACCTCAGCCTGACGGATTGATCTGGTGGCTTCGACGTCGATGATAACTCCGTGATCTGTATCGATCAGGTAGGTGTCGGTATAGCTAAAGAATGCAGGGCCTTTGCGGGCTGCGGTCCATTGGCTCGCCGGATCGGAATGCGATGTGAACTTGGGCTGAACCTCGCTGGCAGCGCCGAACGCAGCCTCGTCCAGCGTGTCGAGATACTCGCGGACGGCGCGGGGCGCGTCGGTCGGATCAACGGTTGAGGCGTCCCACTCTTCCTTCGGCGTTGAGTTCTGCTTGTTGGCATCGGCTTCGATCAAGCTTGCATCGATGGCCATACGCTGACCGCTGACGAGGCCTTCCTCAATGCTGTGTGCCACGGTCATCTCGAACAGGTAGCGCAGCAGTTCGCTTTCGCGGAACCGCCCATGCCGGTTCTTCGAGAATGTGGAATGATCCGGCACACGGTCGTTCAGATCGAGCCGACAGAACCACCGATAGGCTAGGTTCAGATGAACCTCTTCACAAAGCCGCCGCTCGGACCGGATCCCGAAGCAGTAGCCCACGAGTAGCATTCGGATAAGCAACTCGGGGTCAACCGAGGGGCGTCCAGTATGGCTGTAGAACTCCGCCAGATGCGACCGGATGCTGCCAAGATCGACGAACCGATCAATCGAGCGCAGCAGGTGATCTTGCGGGACATGATCTTCCAGCGAGAACTCGTAGAACAACGCCGCCTGCGCTTCCTGCCTCGGTCCCATCATCGCCAATTCCTCCCTACAGGACGAATTGAATCAGCGACTTACCACTCAATCAACCAAGAGTTTTTCAACGAAATACGCCGATTCTGTGGAAAAACAACGTGTTGCGGACGCAGAAAGTGGTGTGCTGAACCGAGCGCGAGTGCCTTTCTGATCAGGCTTTACGTGTTTGCTGCGGTGCGGGAAAGATCTTGGCCAGTTTGCGGAGGTTCTGGGCGGTGGCGGCGAGGAGGAATTCGTCGTTTGCGCCGCATGGGCCACGTAATCGGAGCCGACCCAGGCCGAGAATGCGTTTGAGGTGGGCGAAGAGCATTTCCACCTTCTTTCTGAGCTTCATTGAGATGTCGTACTGGCGGGTCTTGGCAATGTCTCGAGCCACCTGGCGGGCGTCTTCTGTTTCTTCGCGGCTGATCTTGCGGGCATCCGCGTTGGGGCAGCACTTGGTTTTCGATGGGCAGACCTGACAGACCTCTTTCAGAGCGCGATAGCGAGCGGTGCCCTTGCCCGTCGG
>NZ_JBQFPE010000040.1:0-1512 GCF_056534225.1 Ruegeria sp. E1
ATGTTCATTCTTCGATCTATTGCGGCTTCCGCCACGCTGGCGACGGCAACAGTCTGTGCCATGCCGGTTCTGGCCGAAACCGACCAACCCAATATCCTTGTCATCATGGCCGACGACGTCGGCTGGGCCAGCCTTGGCAGCTATCATCAGGGCGTGAAAAGCATCCAAACCCCCAATCTTGATCAGTTGGCCGCCGACGGTATGCGTCTAACGGATTACTATGCTCAGCCAAGCTGCACTGCCGGACGATCGGCCTTCATCACTGGACAATTGCCGGTCCGTACCGGAATGCACACGGTTGGCCTGCCGGGAGATCCTGAAAAAGGTCTGAGCGAGGATGATCCGACCCTGGCCAATATGCTGAAGTCGCTGGGCTACACGACCGGTCAATTCGGCAAGAACCATCTGGGGGATATGAATAAATTCCTGCCGACGGTGAAAGGCTTTGATGAATATTGGGGCTGGCTCTATCATCTGAACGCGATGGAATACACATCCGACCCGGACTGGCCGAAAGATCAGAAATTCAACGACACATTTGGCCCTCGGAACATCATTCACGCGTACGCCACGGATACAGTCGATGAAACTGTGGACCCACGCTGGGGTCTGGTTGGCAAGCAACGCATCATCGACGATGGTCCGGCTCCGCCTGAGCGGCAAAAGACGCTGGACGACGAGGTGACAGCCCACACGCTGGACTTCATCAACCGCGCAGTCGACAGCGATACGCCTTTCTTTGTCTGGATGGCACCGGCGCGCGCGCATGTCTGGACCCATCTGAGCCCCGAATACGAGGCCATGCTGGGCGACGGGCGCGGCTTGCAGGATGTCGTGATGAAAGAGCTGGATGACAACGTCGGCAAAGTCATGGCACGATTGGAGGAATTGGGGGTCTCGGACAACACGATTGTTGTCTTTACGTCCGATAACGGCCCCGAAACCATGACCTGGCCCGATGGTGGAACAACACCGTTCCATGGCGAAAAGGGCACAACCTGGGAAGGCGGTTTCCGCGTCCCGGCCATCATTCGCTGGCCCGGAAAAATCCCCGCCGGAATCGTGAGTAACGGTATTTTTGCCGGTCTTGACTGGATGCCCACCCTTGTTGCCGCCGCCGGAGGGCCGAGCGATCTGCCAGACTCCTTGCTGCAAGGCTATGAAGGCTATCAGGTGCATCTCGATGGATATAACCAACTGTCTTTCCTGACCGGTGAGGGCGAGAGCAGCCGGGACGAGATCATCTACTACGAAGGACCGGACCTGCAAGCTGTACGCCATGGTGACTGGAAAGCACATTTCACGATCCAATCCGAAGGCTGGGCTGGCCCCAAGGAGGAACTGAACGCACCCCTGCTGTTCAACCTTCGTCGCGATCCTTACGAAAAAGCGGCCGAGGAATCCGGGATGTATACCCGCTGGATGGGCAACAAGATGTGGGCATTTGGGCCGGCGGCCAAAATCGTTCAAAACCACCTTTCTACGTTCAAGGACTATCCTCCACGGGGTTCG
>NZ_JBQFPE010000041.1:0-1511 GCF_056534225.1 Ruegeria sp. E1
TGTCTGACGTCAGCACCAATGGGACAGTTTAGGTCGATTTGATAAGAGAGGGTTTCTGGCTCATCGTAACCGCCAAGGAGTGGAGATGAGAAAGAAACCCGGAACCAAGCAGAGCCACGGTGAGAAGGTCGTAAAGGACATTCGCCGTGCGACCCGCAAACAGTATTCCGCAGAAGAGAAGATCAGGATCGTGCTGGACGGCCTGAAGGGCGAAGACAGTATTTCAGAGCTGTGCCGCCGTGAAGGCATTGCCCAGAGCCTCTACTACAGTTGGTCCAAGGAGTTCCTTGAAGCCGGCAAGAAACGTCTGGCAGGCGACACGGCCCGTGCAGCGACATCGACCGAGGTCAAAGGTCTGCGCCGCGAGGCACGCGATCTGAAGGAAGTGGTTGCCGAACAGGCTCTTGAACTGCGGTTGCTCAAAAAAAGCATGATCGCGGATGGGGGCGACGACGAATGAGGTATCCTGCATCTGAAAAGCTGCAGATCATCAGCCTCGTCGAAGGCTCGCAGCTGCCGACCAAGCGCACTTTGGAAAAGCTGGGCATCCCGAAGACCACCTTCTATCGCTGGTATGACCGATATCTGTCGGGTGGTCCTGAGGCGCTTGAGGATCGTAGCCCCAAGCCGTCACGGGTCTGGAACCGCATTCCGCAGCCAATGCGTGAGAAGATCAAGGACTTGGCTCTGAAGGAAAGTGAGCTGTCGCCGCGTGAGTTGGCTGTTCGCTTCACCGACACAGAAAAGTACTTTGTGTCAGAGGCTTCGGTCTATCGCATCCTCAAGTCCTACGATCTGATCACCAGCCCGGCTTATGTGGTTTTGTCGGCCGCAGACGAGTTCCAGGACAAGACCACACGGCCGAACCAGCTCTGGCAGACGGACTTTACCTATCTGAAGGTGATCGGCTGGGGCTGGTTCTATCTCAGCACGATCCTGGACGATTACAGCCGATACATCATCGCCTGGAAGCTTTGTACGACGATGAAGACCGAGGATGTGACCGACACACTGGACCTCGCTTTGCACGCCTCAGGCTGTGATCAGGCAACGGTGCTGCACAAACCACGCCTGCTCAGCGACAACGGGTCCAGTTACATCTCCAGCGAGTTGGCCGATTGGCTGGAGGTCCGACAGATGGATCATGTTCGAGGCGCTCCGTATCATCCGCAAACCCAAGGCAAGATCGAGCGCTGGCACCAGACTCTCAAGAACCGCATCTTATTGGAAAACTACTATCTGCCCGGTGACCTTCAGCAGCAGATCGATGCGTTCGTCGATCACTACAATCACCGACGCTACCACGAAAGCTTACAAAACCTCACGCCCGCTGATGTCTACTTCGGACGCGGCCACACCATTCTGAAACAACGAGAAAGGATCAAACGGAAGACACTCGAAACTAGGCGCTTGCTTCACCGCAAATCCGCCGCATAATCAATCCAACCAGATGCGCCAGATCCTCTCTTAGCTCAGGCCGACATCTGTCCCAAAATCCCTGACGACGGACA
>NZ_JBQFPE010000042.1:0-1412 GCF_056534225.1 Ruegeria sp. E1
ATGAACTCCGCGCCGTTGTCGGAACGGATGTGTTCGGGCTTCCCGTGCCGCAATAAGAGTGGGTAGAGCGCATCCAGCACGTCTGCGCTGTGGACCTGTCGCGTTTTTGTGCCGCTCCAAGTGCTCGTTTAAACCACTTTCCGTTCGAAGGCGACGGGACTTTTCCAGCCCAGTGCTGAGTGTCGGCGGCGCGGATTGTAGAAGCCGTTGATGTATTCGAAGATGGCCGCTTCAGCCTGCCGTCGGGTTTGCCATGACCGCCGCCAGATCAGCTCAGCTTTGATCGTTTTGAAGAAGGTCTCGACGGCGGCGTTATCATAGCAATTGCCTTTGCCGCTCATCGACACTTTGAAGTCATGTTGGCGCAGGATCTTCTGATAATCGTGGGAACAGTATTGGCTGCCACGATCCGTGTGGTGGATGCAGTCCTTCGGTGGTGATCTGAAGGCGATAGCCATTCTCAGCGCCCTGATGGCCAGGTCTCGCTTCATCCGATTGCTAACAGCCCAGCCAATCACACGGCGGGAATGCAAGTCCAGAATGACGGCGAGATAAAGCCAGCCTTCACGGGTCCAGACATAGCTGATGTCACCAGCCCATGTCTTGTTCGGCTGATCCGCTGTGAAGTCCCGATCCAGTAGGTTGGGCGCGATATTGAACTTGTGATCGCTGTCTGTCGTGACCTTGTGCTTGCGTGTTCTCAACACGGATATGCCGTTCTGGCGCATCAGGCGACCAACGCGACGATGCCCCACAGCCAAACCAATTTCCTTCAACTCTTCAGTCATGCGCGGCCTGCCATAGCTGCCCAAACTGAGGCGTGACTGTTCTTTGATATGCGCCAGCGTGACCAGATCAGACCGCTGTCTGCGACTGGCAGGGCGGCTGCGGAAGGCACGCAGACCGCGTGCGCTGACACCGACGACATCGCATAACCGGTTGGCTGGAAAGCTGGCTCTGTGTTCTTCGATAAACCTAAATCTCATTGCTTTAGGCCCGCGAAGAACTGGGTGGCCTTTTTTAGGATTTCCCTCTCCTCCTTGAGGAGCCGGATCTCCCGTCGAAGTCGCTCATTCTCTTGAGCGAGGCTCAAATCCTCTTTGGAAACCACGTCTGTATCTCGGTGCGCTGTGATCCATTTGTTCAGCGTGGACATCCCGACACCTAGATCATCAGCCACCTGCTTGCGTGTTAGCCCACTGGTCAATGCGATACGCACCGCATCTTGCCGGAATTCGGCCGTCCGTTTCAGTCCCATAGTCAGTCTCCTTTGCTGCAGTAGATGCTATCAAAGGAGCGGCATCAAACCGTGACAGGTCCACTGTTCATCTTCGGCTTGACCGCTACGCAGAGCGCCTCACGGGTATACTCATCCAGCACCGTCAGCATCTTGTAGCTCTGTCCGTTGCTCA
>NZ_JBQFPE010000043.1:0-936 GCF_056534225.1 Ruegeria sp. E1
ATGATCGACACGCTTAAGGTCCGCGCCGACTGCGGCGATATGGTGGTCATCAACCAGGACATCTATCTGCAAGATCCGATCGGCAACCGCTATGCCGACATCGTGTTCCCCGCAGCGACCTGGGGCGAAGAGGACTTTCTGCGCGCCAACGGCGAACGCCGCCTGCGCCTGTACCAGAAGTTCTATGATGCGCCCGGTGCGGCCAAGCCCGACTGGTGGATCATTGCGCAACTGGCACAGCGGATGGGCTTTGACGGGTTCGACTGGCAGAACTCGAACGAGGTTGCCGAAGAGGCCGTGCGCTTTACGCGCGGGTCGCGCAAGGACTTCCACGCGGTCTTCCGTCTAGCCAAGAAAGAGGGCAAGGGTCTGCACCAGAAGGTCCGAGAATTCGGCACCGATGGTGTGCAATGCCCGGTCATGCTGGATGCCGACGGTGTCACGCTGATTGAAACCAAGCGTCTGCATGACACAACGCGCACGCTGCCTGATACCGGTGCGGCTGGTGCGGATGTATTCAACAAGAAGCTGACGCACTTCAACAGCCAGACCGGCAAGTGCAACATCCAGAAATCGCCGTGGGGCCTGTTCTCGGATTACTGGGAATGGTTGAAACCCAACAAGGACGAAGGAGAGTTGTGGTCCACATCCGGTCGGATCAACGAACGCTGGCAGTCTGGTTTCGACGACCGCCGCCGCCCCTATATCGTGCAGCGCTGGCCGGAAAACTGGGTCGAGATTCACCCCGACGATGCGGCCGAGCGTGGCATCGAAAACGGTGATTACGTGATGGTTTACTCGGAACGTGTTCCGGGCAACAAGCACACTTTGCTGGGTGTGGAAGGCGACGACTTCCAGTTCTCGAAACTGATGGAGAATAGTTCCCCAATCATCTCAGCGGCGCTCCATCGCTTGCAGTTGCAACCGGACCCACCA
>NZ_JBQFPE010000044.1:0-1089 GCF_056534225.1 Ruegeria sp. E1
CTGCGGCGAGCTGAAGCGCCCACACCACGTTTGCGCATCTTGCGGCCACTATGACGATCGTGAAGTCGTCGCTCAGGCCGACGAAATCGACCTGGACGAAGACGCGGCCTAAGCCTGATTGGACGCAGGCCAAGGCATGACGGATCAGCCCACGCAGACCGGACGGATCATCATCTCGGTTGACGCTATGGGCGGAGATTCGGGCCCTGCCGTCGTTGTGGCGGGCATTGCAAAATCTGCGGACAAGAACCCGAAGATCGGGTTCATCCTGCACGGTCAGGAACAGGAACTACGCAAGCTGGTTGCCAAACGGCGTGTCCTTGATGGGCGCGTCGTTTTTCGTGATTGCCCGGACGTGGTCACGATGGAAGACAAACCAAGCCAGGTTGTCCGCAGCGGCAAGAGCACGTCGATGTGGTCCGCTCTGGAAGCGGTGCGTGCAGGTGAAGCGCACGGCGCGGTGTCCTGCGGCAATACGGGCGCGCTGATGGCCATGTCCATGTTGCGGCTGCGCAAGCTGCCCGGCGTGAACCGCCCTGCCATCGCGATCCTGTGGCCCTCGCGCAATCCGCATGGGTTCAACGTGATGCTGGACGTCGGCGCAGATGTGCGCGCTGATGCCAAGGACCTTTTGCAATACGCGCTGATGGGGGCTTCATACGCGCGCAACGGTATGGCGCTCAGCCGCCCTCGGATCGGATTGCTGAATGTCGGTACCGAAGAACACAAGGGCCGCGCCGAACTGAAAGAAGCCCATGCGATGATTTCGGACTTTGCCGATCAGGCGAATTTCGAATTCGTGGGCTTTGTCGAAGGCAGCGATATCCCCGGCGACAAAGCTGTCGTGATCGTGACCGACGGCTTCACTGGAAATGTCGCCATTAAAACCGGCGAAGGCACCGCGAACCTAATCGGTGATTTGCTTCGTGAAGCGTTCAAATACTCGCCCCTATCCCGGCTGGCCTCGATCCTGGCAATCGCCTCGTTGAATCGTCTGAAAAAGCGGATAGACCCGCGCCGCGTCAATGGAGGCGTGTTGCTCGGGCTTAAAGGAACCGTGGTGAAATCCCATGGCGGAGCGGACGCAAC
>NZ_JBQFPE010000045.1:0-1085 GCF_056534225.1 Ruegeria sp. E1
GTCCAACGCGCCGTTGCTGAACGGGGTGACCAGGGCTGGCATTGAGCCTTTAAACATGGAACGCTCCTTAGGAGTTTTTTGCGCACCGGTCTGTCACGATTAAGGGTTTGTGAGTTGATCCCGGCGGCGCAAGGTTTATCCTGCATGGCTGTATCCTTGGTTTGTTGGGGAATGCAAGGGATGAGACGTATTCTGTCGCTTGGAATAGCGATGATTCTGGCGCTGATGCTACAGCCGCATGCCACTCGGGCGGATGCGACGCAGGATTTGCGCGCGGGGCTCTATGAGATGCGCTAGGGCGATTGGAATGCCGCGCTGCGCGTTGCAGGCCAGCGTGGATCGGTGGCGCGTGACATTATTGTCTGGCATTGGCTACGCGAAGGTTTTGGCAGCTCGCGCGATGTGCTGGTGTTTCTTGAGCGGCGCCCGGATTGGCCCGGTTTGGCCTGGCTGCGCCGTAAAAGCGAGCCATCATTCACCGGGGCCGATCCGAATCGAGTTCTGAAATTCTACGAAGGGATGCCTCCGCAAACAGCAGAAGGTGCTTTGAATTATGCCGTGGCTTTGTAAAGCCAAGGCCGCAATGGTGAAGCAGAAGCCGACGTCGTAACCGCTTGGCGGACCATGCCGATGGGGTCGGGCCTGCAAAAGGATTATCTTGAGAACTTCGGGAAACTTCTGAGACCACATCACGAGGCCAGGTTGGATCGGATGTTGTGGGATGGGCATCTGGTCAGCGCCGGGCGGATGCTGCCCCTGGTCAACTCTGATCAGCGCAAACTGGCCGAGGCGCGCATTGCCCTGCAAAAGCGCGAAAACGGAGTGGACGGCAAAGTCGCCGCAGTGCCGGAATCACTGGCCAAAGACCCTGGCCTGGCATTTGATCGTTTCGTGTGGCGGGATCGCAAAGAACTGGACGACAGCGGCATTGATCTGATGTTGGCACGCTCGACCGGACCAAAATCGCTGGGTGAACCCGACAAATGGGCGGAAGGGCGACGCAGACTGGCACGTCTGGAGATGCGCACGGGAGATGCCGAACGCGCCTATGCGATTGCCGCCAATCACCACATGACCCCCGAAAT
>NZ_JBQFPE010000046.1:0-1020 GCF_056534225.1 Ruegeria sp. E1
ATCGTCGCTTTTGCGGTCGGTGTCATGTTTGTGGCTGGGAAAGCCGGACCAGCCGCCCTGACCCACGGTATAAAGTTCAGACACCAGCAAGCGGCCGACCTTGTCGTGATGGTTCGCGCCCAGAATGTGTTTGATTTTTCGATGGGTTTTGGTGTCGTCCGATCCATACTGCACCAGATCCAGCTCGGGTACGCGGACATCAAAGGGTTCAAGCTCACGGTCGAATTTTGCGCCCGCGATGAAGGTTTCGGTTTCATCCGTCATGCAGGTTATTCGAACCTTGGCGCCGACGGGAACGTATACGCCCTCGGGCTCGCCATCCCAGACGTCGATGGTGCGGTTGCCAAGGTTGGTATAGATCGCGCCGTCCACATCGACATCCACGGTACCGGTGGCGGGCACGATGCAGGTCTCATAGCCCGGCACGGCATATTCGAACACCTCGCCCTTTTTCAGTTTGACGATGTTGAAATAGTTTAGCGGCACCAGATCATGGTCGGCATCGACGATAGGTTTGTTCTGGTTGTCATGGGGCGCAATATGCATCTGCGTCTCCTTTCAGGTATCCGTGGAGCCCGGGTGTTGGGCCAGAAATTCGTCAAGTTCGGGCGTCGTCGGCATGGCCCCGGCGCATCCGGGTTTCGACACGACGATCGACGCGCAGGCCGAACCGCGCAGCACCGCATTGCGCAGGTCATGCCCGGCAGCGGTCGAGGCCAGCAGTCCGGCCAGAAAACTGTCGCCTGCGCCGTTGGGCTTCACGGCGGTAACGGGGTAGATACCGGTGCGGACCTCTTGTCCGTCTGCCAGCGTAATGGCCCCCTCATGGCCCATCTTGTAGATCACCATCTTGCCGTTGGCCGCCAATTCGCGGGCCTTGTCTAAACCTTTTTCGATGCCGCCCGCCATAAAGCCGAACTCTTCATCATTGCCTACGATCAGATCGCTTTCATTCCCTGCGCGGGTCAGAACCTCTGAGGCGACTTCGGGTGATGGCCAACTATAGAGGCGGTAATCGAT
>NZ_JBQFPE010000047.1:0-1103 GCF_056534225.1 Ruegeria sp. E1
ACGGTGCGGCCGCCTTCGCGGATGGCGAAGCGCAGGCCGTCTTCCATCGCGATGGGCGCGATCAGCTCGACGGTGAAGCCGACGTTGTCGCCGGGCATAACCATCTCGGTGCCGGCCGCCAGGGTCACGGTGCCGGTCACGTCAGTGGTCCGGAAGTAGAACTGCGGACGGTAGTTCGCAAAGAACGGGGTGTGACGACCGCCTTCTTCCTTGGTCAGGATGTAGGCTTCGGCTTCGAACTTGGTGTGCGGGGTCACCGAGCCGGGCTTACACAGAACCTGGCCACGCTCAACGCCTTCACGATCCACACCACGCAGCAGGGCGCCGATGTTGTCGCCTGCTTCACCGCGGTCCAGCAGCTTGCGGAACATCTCAACACCGGTGCAGGTGGTTTTGCTGGTGTCGCGAATGCCGACGATTTCGATCTCGTCGCCAACGTTGATCACGCCACGCTCGACACGACCCGTAACAACGGTACCACGGCCCGAGATCGAGAACACGTCTTCGATCGGCATCAGGAACGGCTGATCCACAGCACGCTCAGGGGTCGGGATGTATTCGTCCACGGCTGCCATCAGTTCCTTGATCTTGTTCTCGCCGATTTCCGGATCACGGCCTTCCATCGCGGCCAGAGCCGAACCCGCTACGATCGGAATATCGTCGCCCGGGAATTCGTACGAAGACAGCAGCTCGCGGATTTCCATTTCCACCAGCTCCAGCAGCTCTTCGTCGTCAACCTGGTCAACCTTGTTCATGAACACGACCAGCGCGGGAACGCCAACCTGACGCGCCAGCAGGATGTGCTCGCGGGTCTGGGGCATCGGGCCGTCGGCTGCGTTCACAACCAGGATCGCGCCGTCCATCTGAGCGGCACCGGTGATCATGTTCTTGACGTAGTCGGCGTGGCCGGGGCAGTCGACGTGGGCGTAGTGACGCGCGTCGGTCTCGTATTCCACGTGGGCGGTCGAGATGGTGATGCCGCGCGCTTTCTCTTCCGGCGCACCGTCAATCTGGTCATACGCTTTGAAGTCACCAAAATACTTGGTGATCGCTGCGGTCAGCGTGGTCTTGCCGTGGTCAACGTGGCCAACTGTACCAATGTT
>NZ_JBQFPE010000048.1:0-1007 GCF_056534225.1 Ruegeria sp. E1
TGGGTTGGTCGGTTTCGGCCAGAACCGGCATGGCACAGACTGTTGCCGTCGCCAGCGTGGCGGAAGCCGCAATAGATCGAAGAATGAACATTATTACCTCTGTGGACGTGGAAGACGATATCGATGGTGGGAATATCGAAGGGTCCATCAGGGATAGCGATTGAGAGTTTCTTGTCGCAACAGAGCTTTACCATGATTTCATATTGTGAAAACTAAAACACAAAACCTGAAACAATTAGACCGTATGATGAACGAAAACGCTTTGACCGCCTTTCTCACATTGGCTGAAACCGGCAGCTTCCAAAGCGCCGCTCGTGCGATGGGTGTATCCAACGCGTCCTTGTCCCGCTATGTCGGGCAGGCTGAAGAACACACGGGACTTGTTTTGTTCCATCGCAGCCGAAACAGCAGCACGTTGACACGCGCGGGGCAGGAGTTTTTGCCAATCGCTCAGGCGCTGCGCGAAGACCTGAACCGCTATACGACCCGTGTGGCCGGTTTGCGTGAAACCGGGCCGGGTACTTTGCTGATTGGTTGCGGGCCGTTAACCACAAGAACTTTGATCCTGCCAGTCTTGCGCACCGTACGAAGGGCAATGCCTGACCTGCGCTTCCGAATTCTGGTGAGTGCCTATGCACGGCCGCTCGACCTATTGCAGGCAGGGGAATTCGACGTGTTCCTTGGCGATCTGACCTACACACCTGAAGCCGAAGATGTCGAGATCATGTTGATGGAGAAACAACCCATCCAGTTTGTTGCTCATCGAGATCATGAGATTCACCAGCGCGGCCCGCAAACCATGGCAGGCATATTCGACTACCCCTTCGCATCACCGCATCTGCACAAACATTGGAAAGCTGCCTTGACGAAGGCACTTGGTGGCGGTGCTGAAGCAGTCGAAAAAGTCCACGCGCAACCGCATATCGAATGCGACGACTACAACCTCCTGACTGGACTGCTGGCAGAGCCTGAATTTATCGTTGGAGGGATGCCGGACACATTCGCAG
>NZ_JBQFPE010000049.1:0-991 GCF_056534225.1 Ruegeria sp. E1
CTGCGAATGTGTCCGGCATCCCTCCAACGATAAATTCAGGCTCTGCCAGCAGTCCAGTCAGGAGGTTGTAGTCGTCGCATTCGATATGCGGCTGTGCGCTGACCTTTTCGGCGGCCTCAGCACCGCCACCAAGCGCTTTTGTCAAAGCGGCTTTCCAATGCTTGTGGAGATGGGGTGATGCAAAGGGAAAATCGAAAATACCCGCCATGGTTTGTGGCCCACGCTGGTGAATCTCATGATCTTGATGAGCAACGAACTGGATGGGTTGCTTCTCCATCACCATGATCTCGACATCTTCTGCTTCAGGTGTGTAGGTCAGATCACCGAGGAACACGTCAAACTCCCCTGCCTGCAACAGATCGAGTGGACGCGCATAGGCGCTCACCAGAATTCTGAAGCGCAGGTCAGGCATCGTTCGCCGCACCGCACGCAAGACAGGCAGGATCAGTGTCCGAGTGGTGAGCGGCCCGCAACCGATAAGCAAAGTTCCCGGCCCGGTTTCACGCAATCCAGCAACACGGGTCGCATAGCGGTCTAGGTCTTCACGCAACGCCTGGGCGATTGGCAAGAACTCCTGCCCCGCGCGTGTCAATGTGCTGCTGTTTCGCCTGCGATGAAACAGAACAAGCCCAGTGTGCTCCTCAGCCTGCGCGACATAGCGGGACAAGGACGCATTGGACACGCCCATTGCACGGGCGGCGGTCTGAAAGCTGCCGATTTCGGCCAATTCAAGAAATGCGGTCAGAGCGTTTTCGTTCATCATGTGGGCGATCTCATTTCAATTTTTGTGTTTTAGTTTTCACAGTATGAAATGATGGTAAAGCTCTGTTGCGACACGAAAGTCTCAGTCGCTATCCCTGATGGACCCTTCGATATCGTCTTACGTCCACAGAGGTACTTATGTTCATTCTTCGATCTATTGCGGCTTCCGCCACGCTGGCGACGGCAACAGTCTGTGCCATGCCGGTTCTGGCCGAAACCGACCAACCCA
>NZ_JBQFPE010000050.1:0-759 GCF_056534225.1 Ruegeria sp. E1
ACCACAGTAGGATCAGCGACTGGGGTGAAGTCGTAACAAGGTAGCCGTAGGGGAACCTGCGGCTGGATCACCTCCTTTCTAAGGATGTTCCTAGCATCTTGAGCTTGCTCTTGATCGTGGAACACTTAGCAGAAGATCAACAAACAAAGTTGGTCAAACTCATGGACCGAGCCGTCCTCATATCTCTTCAGAACACATCAGGCCGACCGGCCTGTCTGGGTCGGTAGCTCAGGTGGTTAGAGCGCACGCCTGATAAGCGTGAGGTCGGAGGTTCAAGTCCTCCTCGACCCACCAAGCCTTTTGCGGAGCAAGGGGCGTTTTTTGTGGGGCCTTAGCTCAGCTGGGAGAGCGCCTGATTTGCATTCAGGAGGTCAGGAGTTCGATCCTCCTAGGCTCCACCATTTACCCGATCAGATCGTTAAGCACCTTTGGGTTCTTAACCGTCCGATTGGACGTCAATTGACATCGTATAGAGAGAAATCAATCAACACTGTTTGATCGCGCCGAGTGTGGCGTTGATCTCAGTTGGTCCTCTTCGGGGGAGGTTTGATTAGGGATGTTTCCTCGTCCCTCTTTGAATATCCCGGCTGAAACGAACAGAGTTGTCCAAGTCAAGTACACTAACCCGCATGATCTGACGATCATGCATGTCTTCTATTCTCCATGTGGGGCCGACCGACATCGGGAGCATAGGTTCCATGATAGAAGGCGGGAGATTATGCTTTTGGTTCAGAAGAACGATCGCCTTTAGTTACAAAC
>NZ_JBQFPE010000051.1:0-729 GCF_056534225.1 Ruegeria sp. E1
CTCCGGGCGTGATTTGACCTTTGCGGATCATGTGTGCCACTTCGATTCCGTCGAGGGTTGCCGCAGCTGAAGCGAACGCCTTGAATCCTAGCATTGGCCGAATGCGTCTTTTGATGAAACGATGGTCCTGTTCCAAGATGTTATTAAGGTATTTCCGGCTCACCATCTCAATCGGGATCGGGCAGCCAAAGCCTTTCAGCATTTTGTTGACCGCCTTGATACTAGCTGTGTTGGCGCCACTTTTGTCGATGACAATCTTGCGTGGAAGGCCGTTGACCTCCAGCATTCGAGCAAAGAATTTAGTAGCGGCAGGCTTGTTCCGACGGTGTGAAAGCATGAAATCGAGAGTTTTACCGTGTTTGTCGACCGCTCGGTAGAGGTAAACCCATGATCCCTTTACTTTAATATACGTTTCATCCATTCGCCAGGAGCGGTCGCATGCGCCTTTGCGGCGGCGCGCTGTTTCAGCGATTGCGCAAGAGTATCGTGTCACCCAGCGGTTCAGCGTGGTGTGATCGACGGAAACACCTCGCTCTGCCATGATCTCTTCCAGATCGCGGTTGGAAACGCCGTATCGAACGTAGAAGAATAATTCGAATAGGATCACATCTTTCGGATACTGTGCACCTTTGAAGAAAATCATAAGCTGGCTTTCGACTTGATACGACAAACGAGTCATTCGCTCGTTAATTTCGAAAGCGTCAATGGCTGAAAGTTTGCAACGGAACC
>NZ_JBQFPE010000052.1:0-717 GCF_056534225.1 Ruegeria sp. E1
CCGGTCCCATCCCGAACCCGGAAGTTAAGCACTGCCGCGCCAATGGTACTTGGGCTTAAGCCCCGGGAGAGTAGGTCACCGCCAAACCTAGTAAAAGCCCAATTCTCTCTAATACGATATCAGAATTACCGACCCCGGCCTCAAGTAGCGTAAGCGGTAGGCCAAACCAAAGTGTCGCGGGATGGAGCAGCCCGGTAGCTCGTCAGGCTCATAACCTGAAGGTCGTAGGTTCAAATCCTACTCCCGCAACCACTTGGGTCGAACAGAGTCTAGAACAAGCCGCCCCCGGGCGGCTTTGTTCGTTTTGGGACACACCCAACGCAAGCAAACCCGCCAGTTCACCAATGAGTTCAATTGCATACGTCCCATCTTCCGGGATCAATCGAATCTCCGACAACAGTCTACGAATGATGGATGTTGCTTCAGCTTGCGATGAGGGATCGCGCAACGCCGTGGTCAAATTGGCGACCTGTTCCCTATACACATCGGACAGGCCGGGGTGCAGCAAAACTGGTGGTTCATCAGAGGCGTAGGCGATCAAGGCTGCGAGTTCCGATCTGCGAGCCTCCAACGCTGTCAGCTTATCTTTCATGCTGGGATGGAACATCCCATCACTGATGGCGTCGTGTCCGTCGTCAGGGATTTTGGGACAGATGTCGGCCTGAGCTAAGAGAGGATCTGGCGCATCTGGTTGGATTGATTATGCGGCGGATTTGC
>NZ_JBQFPE010000053.1:0-558 GCF_056534225.1 Ruegeria sp. E1
CGCGCCATACACCGAGTAATCGTGCAGCGGATAGCTGTCCATATAGACCGGGCTCGCCCCCGCCAGCACCATGCCGGAGTGGTGCGATTTGTGCTAATCGCGGTCGATCAGCACGATATCTCCGGGCCGTACCAGTGCTTGCACAACGATTTTGTTGCAGGTCGAGGTGCCGTTAGTCGCAAAAAAAGTCTGTTTAGAGCCGAATGCGCGTGCGGCAGCCTCCTGCGCCTCTTTTATCGGACCTTTGGGTTCCAGCAGAGAATCCAGCCCGCCCGAGGTGGCCGAAGTTTCCGCCATGAAGATATTTGATCCGTAGAACGCCCCCATGTCCTGAATCCAGTGGCTGCGACTAATCGATTTACCCCGGCTGATCGGCATCGCGTGGAACACGCCCGTGGGCTGTTTTGAGTATTCCTTGAGCGCCGTGAAGAACGGCGTCTTATAGCGCCGCTGCACCCCGCGCAGGATGTTCAGGTGCAATTCCAGAAAGTCTTCCTGATTGTAGAAGACCCGCCGGCACAGGCCCAGATCGAGACCGGCAATATCTTCCGCCGAAGG